>NZ_JAFBCQ010000001.1:2171556-2481778 GCF_016907815.1 Microbacterium aurum | reverse complement strand
GTGTGTGGCCATAGTTCAGCACCTCGCGCAGGCCCGCCTCGCGCAGGTCCTCCCCCACGACGCGCGCCTTCATCTGGATGGCGAGCTCGATGCAGCGCCGGAACGCGGGCGTGTGCGGGTCGACGGCCGCCTCCGGATCCGCTTCGATGAGCTCGAGGATCTCGGGGTACCAGATGAAGCCCGCCTTCACGACCTCGGCGAAGCCGGCGACCCGCTCGTTGCGGCTCAGCGAATCGAGCAGTGCGAGATCGCACACGACCGCCCGCGGCGGCCAGAACGCACCGACGAGGTTCTTGCCCTCGGCGGTGTTGATGCCGGTCTTGCCGCCCACGGCGGCGTCGACCATGCCGAGCACGGTCGTCGGCACCTGCACGACCGCCACACCGCGCAGCCAGGTGGCCGCGGCGAAGCCGGCGAGGTCGGTCACGGCGCCCCCGCCGAAGCCGACGACCGCGTCGGTGCGGGTGAAGTCGGCCTGACCCATGACCTGCCAGCAGAAGGCGGCGACCTCGACGCGCTTGCCCTGCTCGGCGTCGGGGATCTCCGCCAGAAGCACCTGACGCTCGCCGCCGGCCATGAGGGTCTCGCGCAGTGCCGCCGCCTGCGCCGCCAGTGTGGGCGGGTGCACGACGAGCACCTTGCGCGCGCTTGGCGGCAGCACCTCGGCGACCAGGGGCAGGATGTCGCGGCCGATCGTGATGTCGTAGGGCTGATCGCCGGCGACGGTGATCACGGTGTTCTCGGTCATGGGGTCTCTCCCGGGTGGGTGGTCGCGGAATCCGTCGCCGGGGTGTCGCCGGCGGGGCCGGCGGCCGCGGTCCCGGCGAGCCAGGCGGCGAGAGCGTCGGCGACGTCCTGCAGCGGGCCGGTCGACGTGTCGAAGACGACGTCGGCGAGACGCTCGTAGACGGGGCGTCGCGCGGCGTAGATCTCGTGCCAGCGGGCGATCGCATCGCCGTCCGCCAGCAGCGGCCGTTTGCCGCCGCGGATGCGGGCGGCGACGTTGTGCGGCGAGACGGTGAGCAGCACGACGCGGTGGTCGGCGAGATCGCGCTGCGTCTGCGGATGCAGCACGGCACCGCCGCCGAGCGCGACGACGCCCCCCGCGCGCAGCGCCTCGGCCACGGCCGCGCGCTCCAGCTCGCGGAAGTGCGGTTCGCCGTACTCGGCGAAGATGCGGTCGATGGGTCCGTGTGCGCGCACGACGGCGGCGTCGCTGTCCGCGAAACGCAGGCCGAGCTGCTTCGCGACGCGCTTGCCGATGCTCGTCTTGCCGGCGCCCATCGGTCCGATGAGGACGATTGCGGGCTCGGTCATCCGATCGCGGGGTCGCTGCCGCCGGCCGTCTGGAGGTTCTCCGGAATGGCGGCGAGGTAGCCCTCGAGGTTCCGGCGAGTCTCTGCGACGCTGTCGCCGCCGAACTTCTCCAGGACGGCCTCGGCGAGGACGATGGCGACCATCGCCTCGGCGACGACGCCGGCTGCCGGGACGGCGCACACGTCGGAGCGCTGGTGGTGCGCGGTGGCGGCCTCGCCGGTGGCGACGTCGATCGTGCGCAGCGAATGCGGGACCGTCGCGATCGGCTTCATACCGGCGCGCACGCGCAGCACGGTGCCGGTGGACATGCCGCCTTCCGTGCCGCCCGCCTTGTCGGTGGCGCGCGTGATCCCCGCGGATGCCGCGAACAGCTCGTCGTGGGCGGCGGAGCCGCGCCGGCGCGTGGTCTCGAACCCGTCGCCCACCTCGACGCCCTTGATCGCCTGGATTGACATGAGAGCCTGAGCGAGCCGGCCGTCCAGGCGCCGGTCCCATTGCACGTGCGAACCGAGCCCCGGAGGCACGCCGTAGGCGAGCACCTCGACGATGCCGCCGAGCGTGTCGCCGTCCTTCTTGGCGGCGTCGACTTCGGCGACCATCGCCGCCGAAGTGGCGGCGTCGAAGCAGCGCAGCGGATCGGCATCGAGCGCGTCGACGTCGTCGGGCGTCGGCAGCGCGGCGTCCTCGGGCGCGCGGACCGGACCGATCGACAGCGTGTGGCTGACCAGGCGGATGCCGAGTTCGCCGAGGAAGGAGCGTGCGATGGCGCCGAGCGCGACCCGCGCCGCGGTCTCGCGGGCGCTCGCACGCTCGAGGATCGGGCGAGCCTCGTCGAAGCCGTACTTCTGCATGCCGACGAGGTCGGCGTGCCCCGGCCGGGGGCGCGTGAGCGCCGCGCCGCGTCCGCGCGAGCGGTCGGTGAGCTCCACCGGCTCCGCGCTCATGACCTCGGTCCACTTGGGCCACTCGGTGTTGCCGACGCGCAGCGCGACCGGGCTGCCGATCGTGTAACCGTGGCGGACGCCGGCGGAGATCGTCAGCTCGTCCTCCTCGAACTTCATCCGCGAGCCGCGGCCGTAGCCGAGCTTGCGGCGCGCGAGATCCGCCTGGATCGCGGCGCGCGAAACGGGGACGCCGGCGGGCAGACCCTCCATGAAGGCGACGAGTTCGGGGCCGTGGGATTCGCCGGCCGTGAGCACGCGGAGCATGCGCCTAGTCTCCCATGAGCGCCGAGCGCATGACGTCCACGACGTCCTCTTCGTCCGGCAGCGGCTCGGTCACCGCGCCCGTCGCGAAAGCGCGGATCTGCAGCACCGCCTGACGCAGCAGCATCCCTCGGCCGTCCACGGCGCGCCCGCCCGCCTGCTGCCACGCGGTCGCGAGCGCCGTCGGCCAGTGCCCGTAGACGACGTCGTAGAGCAGTCCGCCGCCCGCGGCGAGCCGTGCGGCCGCCTGCTCGTCGAGCGCGGCGCCGCCGGGCAGGGTCGAGATGGTGAGCGGGACGGATGCCGTGGCCACGGTCTCCACGGCGGCGACCGAGACCGCGACCGCCAGGCGCTCCCCCAGCGCGGCGAGAGCATGGGCCGCCTGCGGGCGGCGGGCGACGACCTCGACCGTCCGTGCACCGAGCTGCGCGAGCGCGACGAGCGCCGACGTCGCCGTCGCGCCCGCTCCCACGATGCGTGCGCGGTCGAGAGTGGTGACCCCCTGCGCCTGCACGTCGGCGACGATCCCGCCGACGTCGGTGTTGAATCCGCGGCGCTCCCCGCCCGTCAACACGATCGTGTTGACCGCGCCGGTCAGTTCCGCCGGGCGATCGCGCGTCGTGGCGGCGGCGAAGGCCGCCGCCTTCAGGGGAAAGGTCAGCGACAGCCCGCGGTACGACGCGTCGAGACCGTCGACCTCGACGGCGAAACCGGCGGCGTCGACGCGGCGGCGCCCGTAGGTCCAGTCCCAGCCGAGGCGCGCGTACGCGGCGGCGTGGAGGCGCGGTGACAGGCTGTGGTCGATGGGGTCGCCCCAGACCTCCAGCCGGGTCGGCCCGGTCAGCATCCGCGGTTGTCGTTCGCGGCGCACCACTCGTCCCACTTGGCGATCGCGGCCTCGTGTTCGGCGTAGGTGTCGGAGAAGATCGTCTCGCCGGTGTCCATGTTCCAGGTGACGAAGTAGAGCCAGTTCCCGTCGGCGGGGTGCATCGCCGCGTCGATCGCGGTGTCGCCCGGGTTGGAGATCGGGGTGGCCGGCAGGCCGTCGATCACGTACGTGTTCCAGGCGTTGTCGTCCTCGAGGGCCTCTTTCGACGAGCTCGCGCTGCCGTCGTGCATCTCGCCATAGCCGTACTGCGCGGTGGAATCCATCTGCAGCTTCATGCCGTCCGCAAGCCGGTTCGAGATGACGCGCGACACCTTGTAGAAGTCGTCGGGCAGGCGGGCCTCGCGCTCGATGATCGACGCCGTGATGAGCACCTGCTGGCGCTGATCGACGGGCACCCCGGCGGTGTCGAGCGACTGGACCGTGCGGTTCACGAGCGTCGTGATGACGTCCTGCGCAGTCACGCCGGGATCGAACGTGTACGTCGCCGGGAACAGCCAGCCTTCGAGACTCGTCGCCGTGACCCCGTAGGCGGACGGGTCGGCGGTCGCCGCCTGCAGGTCGGCCAGGGGCAGTCCGAGACTGGCGGACAGGCGCTCCAGCGTCTGCGCCTCGGTGAGGCCTTCAGGCAGCTGCGCCGTGAAGTCCTGCTTGTTCGCGGGGTCCAGGAGTGCGGTGAGGGCCGCCGCGGAGGTCATCTTCTGCTGGAGGGCGTAGACACCCGGCTGGAACGGCGGGTTCTGCGCGGACTGCACGAGGTAGTCGTAGAACGCCTCGGGCGTCTTTGTGACGCCGGCGTCATACAGGGACTGCGAGATGGTGGAGCCGGTGTCGCCGCTGACGATCGTGACGAGCGCCTCGCCGGTGGCCAGGCCCGCCTCGTAGTCCTTCGGCTCCTCCCAGCCCATGAACGCGCGGATCTTGTCCTCGTACGTGTTCCACACGTAGAAACCACCGGCGGTAATGCCGCCGAGGATGGCGAGGATCACGCCGAAGACGACCCACGCCGCGATGCGGCTCTTGCGCCGGTCCTTCGCGTGCCGGCTGTCGCGCGCGTTCGCCGCGCCCGCGCCGTCGAACAGCGCCTCCAGTTGAGGGGACGCGTCGGCGACGGTGACGCCGGCGGGTGCGGCCGCCGCCGCGCGCGGTGCGTCGGGCGCGGCGGCCGGCGTGGCCGCGGTCGCCGCTCGAGCAGTCGCCGCTGGGGCGGGGGCCGGTGCCGCGGGCACCGGTGCCACAGGCGCGGCGGCGGCGGGCATCGATGAGTCCGGCGCCGTGGCCGCGTCGGGCTCGGATGCCGCGGCGGCTTCGCGCGCGGCGCGCCGCGACAGCGGCGCGTCGGGGGCGGCCGGCGTGGGCGCGGCGTCGGAGGCAGGCTGCGACGTCCGCGCCGACGGCAGCTTGCTGAACAGATCCGCGAACGTGTCGTCGCCCTGCGGGTTCTCGGGCATCAGGTCGGCTCCTGCGACTCGGTGAGTGAGACACCGGCCGGGGTACCGGTGCTCTTCTCGACGTCGATCGCCTGCTGCAGCAGGACGACGGCGGCGACTTGGTCGACAATCCTACGAGACGAACGCTGAGAACGCCCGGACTCGCGCAGGGCCGCGTGCGCCGACACCGTGCTCAGGCGCTCATCGACGAGACGCACGGGCAGAGCGGATGCCGCCTGCAGCGCCGCCGCGAACGCGCGGGCATCGGCGGTCGACGCCGTCTCGTTCCCGTTGAGACTGATCGGCAGACCCACGAGGAGCTCGAACGCGCTGTACTCGTCGGCGAGCTCCGCGACCCGCTGTGGCGCGGCATCCGTCCGCGGCACGGTTTCGACGGGTACGGCGAGCAGCCCGTCCCGATCGCAGCGCGCGACCCCGACGCGGGCGGTCCCCACGTCGATGCCGAGTCGGACGCCGGGCCGGAACCCGCTCACGCGGTCGCCGTCTCCAGCGCGCGCGTGAGGGCATCGAGGGCAGCCGGGAGCGCCGCGGCATCCGTGCCACCGCCCTGGGCGACATCGTCACGGCCCCCGCCGCCGCCGCCGAGCACAGCGGCCGCGGTCTTCGCGAGCGCACCGGCGCGCGCGCCGCCGCCCCGGGCGACGTCGTCGGTGGCGACGATCACGACCGGACGCTCGCCGACCTGGGCGCCGAGCGCCACGACGGCGCCCGCCCCCACGCGCGCACGCACCTGCAGCGCGAGGCTGCGCACGTCGTCGGCGGATGCGGCGGTGCCGAGCGACTGCGCCACGACGCGGAACGGTCCGACCGCCTGCGCGGTCGCCGCGAGCTCGGGAAGCCGGCTCTCGAGCGCCTTCGCCTCGAACTGGGCGATGCGCTTCTCGGCGGCCTTGAGGCTCGCCGCGAGCTCGGCGATGCGCGCGGGCAGCTGGTCCTTGGGGGTCTTCAGCGAGCTGGTCAGCTGCGAGACGATGGCCCGCTCGGCAGCGAGTTCGCGGAACGCGTCGAAACCGACGAGGGCCTCGACGCGGCGCGTGGACGCGCCGACCGACGACTCGCCGACGAGGTTGATCAGCCCGACCTCGGCGGAGCTGGACACGTGCGTGCCCGCGCACAGCTCGCGCGACCACGGGCCGCCGATGTCGACCATCCGCACCGTCTCGCCGTACTTCTCGCCGAACAGGGCCATCGCGCCGAGCGCCTTGGCCTCATCCAGCGGCAGGACGCGTGTGGTGACCTGCAGATTGTCGCGGACGGCGTTGTTGGCGATCTCCTCGATCTCGGTCTTGGTGGCCTCGGACAGCGTCTGGCCCCAGGCAAAGTCGAAGCGCATGTAGCCGGCGCGGTTGAGGGAGCCCGCCTGCGTCGCGCTCTTGCCGAGCGTGTCGCGCAGCGCGGCGTGGACGAGGTGCGTCGCGGAGTGCGCCTGCTGCGCGGCGCGGCGGTTGGCCGCATCCACGACGCTCGTCGCGGGCTGGCCGACGCCGACCTCGCCGCTGGTGACCTCGACGGTGTGGCTGACGAGTCCCGGGACGGGCTTCTGCACATCGAGGACTTCCAGCTCGAACCCGGGGCCCACGATCATGCCCTTGTCGGCGACCTGACCGCCGCTCTCGGCGTACAGGGCGGTCTCGGCGAGGATCACCTCGGCGATCTGACCGGTCGTCGCCCGCTGGGCGGGCAGACCATCCACGAGCAGCCCGAGCACGGTCGACTCGGTCTCCAGGTCGCTGTAGCCGGTGAAGATCGTCTCGCCCTGCGCCCGGAAGTCGCGGTACACGCTGGTGTCGGCGAGCTGGCGCTTGCGGGAGCGGGCATCCGCCTTCGCGCGGGCGCGCTGCTCCTGCATGAGGGTGTCGAACGCGTCCCGGTCGACGCTCAGCCCCGCCTCCTCGACGATCTCCAGCGTCAGGTCGATCGGGAAGCCGTACGTGTCGTGCAGCAGGAACGCCTCGGCACCGCCGATCTGGGTGGCCCCGGCATCCTTCGCCGCCGCGATCGACGCATCGAGGTTCTCCGAGCCGGCCGCGAGGGTCCGCAGGAACGTCGCCTCCTCGGCGAGGGCGTACGCCGACAGCCGCTCGTACTCGTCGGCGACGACCGGGTAGGCGTCCTTCATCGCGTCGCGCGACGCCGCGAACAGCGTCGCGAACGTGGGACCGTCGACACCGAGCAGGCGCATCGAGCGGATGGCGCGGCGCATGAGGCGGCGCAGGATGTAGCCGCGGCCGTCGTTGGAGGGCGTGACACCGTCGCTCAACAGCATCAGGGACGAGCGCACGTGGTCGGCCACCACGCGGAAGCGCACATCGTCGTCGTGGTCCGCACCGTACGTCTTGCCGGACAGGCGCACAGCCGCGTCGAGCACGGGACGCACCTGGTCGGTCTCGTACATGTTGTCGACGCCCTGCTTGATGAAGGCGATCCGTTCCAGGCCCATGCCGGTGTCGATGTTCTTGTTCGGCAGCTCGCCGACGATCGTGAAGTCGTACTTGCTCTTAACGTCGGTGATCTCGTACTGCATGAACACGAGGTTCCAGATCTCGACATACCGGTCGTCGTCGGTCGCCGGTCCCCCGTCGATGCCGTACGCGGGGCCGCGGTCGAAGAAGATCTCCGAGCAGGGGCCGGCGGGGCCGGGCAGCCCGGTCGACCAGTAGTTGGTGTCCTTGCCGAGGCGCTGGATGCGCTCCTCGGGGAGGTCGGTGAGCCGGCGCCACAGGTCGTGCGCTTCGTCGTCCTCCTCGTACACCGTGACCCACAGATCCTTCGGGTCGAACCCGAGCCCGCCGTCGGCCTCGCTCGTCGTGAGCAGCTCCCACGCGTAGCGGATCGCGCCCTCTTTGAAGTAGTCGCCGAACGACCAGTTGCCGAGCATCTGGAAGAAGGTGCCGTGACGCGGCGTCTTGCCGACCTCTTCGATGTCGTTCGTCCGGATGCACTTCTGGTTGTCGGCGGCGCGCGGGTACGGCGCGGGCACATCACCCGAGAGGTAGGGAATGAAGGGCACCATTCCGGCGACGGTGAACAGCAGCGCCGGGTCGTCCGTGACCAGGGATGCCGAGGGCACGATCGTGTGCCCGTTCTTCTCGAAGTAGTCCAGGTAGCGCTGCGCGATCTCGGCGGTCTTCATCTCGGGTTCCTGTGGAGTCTGTGGGCATGCATGACCGCCGCGCCCGTGCCGGGCGCCATGCGATCTGGGTCAGTCGGCGAGCTTCGCCGCGGTGTCCTTCGCGGCCTCGACGGCGTCTGCGGCGGCATCCTTCGCCGCGTCGAAGGCGCCGGCGGCGGCATCCTTCACGTCGGCGGCGATGCCGTCGATCTTCGCCTCCTGGGCCCGGTAGGCCTCGCCGATGCGGTCGGTGAACTCCGTGATGCGGGCATCGACCTCGGCGAGCACTTCGTGGCCGCGCGGGTCCTTGTTGACCAGGTGGGCGGCGACGAAACCACCGGCGAGTCCCAGCACGAACCACACGACGTTCTTCATGGGTTCCATGTTAGGTGCAAACGCCGAAGGGCGCCGGGGAGACCCCGACGCCCTTCCTGCCCCGCGCGGTGAGCGAGGGCAGCGAGACGAAACGCTCAGCGCGCCGCGTAGTACTCCACGACGAGCTGCACGTCACACGTGACGGGCACCTCGGCGCGCTTGGGACGACGCACGAGCTTCGCGTGCAGCTTGTCGAGCTCGACCTCGAGGTAGCCCGGAACCGGGGGCAGGACCTCGGCGTGGCCACCGAGAGCGGCGACCTGGAACGGCTCCAGCGCCTCGCTCTTGGGCTTGACGTGGATGGTCTGACCCGGCTTCACGCGGAAGGAGGGGCGGTCGACGAGCTGGCCGTCGACGAGGATGTGACGGTGCACGACGAGCTGGCGGGCCTGCGCCGTCGTGCGGGCGAAACCGGCGCGCAGCACGAGCGCGTCCAGACGCATCTCGAGCAGCTCGACGAGGTTCTCACCCGTCAGGCCGTCCTTGCGGCGGGCCTCGTTGAAGGTGTTGCGCATCTGCTTCTCGCGGATGCCGTACTGCTCGCGCAGACGCTGCTTCTCGCGGAGGCGGACGGCGAAGTCGCTGTCCTGCTTGCGCTTGGTGCGACCGTGCTCACCGGGAGCGTAGGGGCGCTTCTCGAGGTACTTGGCTGCCTTGGGGGTCAGCGCGACGCCGAGGGCGCGCGACAGACGCACCTTGCGGCGGTCCTGGGACTTCGTAGCCACGAAGTTGTCCTTTCCTGACGCGGTCGTGACTGTCACGACTCGCGGACGTATCGCCTCTCCTCGCCCGGTCCGGACTGCACGCCGGGGCATGCCGGAAGGTCGGTCAAGAAGAGAGGGGATGCCCGAAAACTCGGTTTCGAGCCGCTCAAGTCTAACAGACGCCCTCTCGGCGCCGCGCGATCACAGGAGCGCTGTCCACGCGAGGGAGAACAGCGGCACGTACAGCAGTGCGATGAGCAGGGCGTGGGTGAGGACGAACCCGCCCGCCTCGAGCGCCTTCCCGCGCTGACGCAGATGCGCGACGAGTTTGCGGAGCATGGATGCGGGGTGCCGGACATCCCAGCTGTTGAAGCGCAGGTAGCGGCCGAGGTACACGCCCACGGCACCCAGCACGATGACGACGCCGGCGAAGGTCCAGCTGCTCGCCGGGACGCCGCCGGAGGGCGGGTCGACCATCAGGATGAACATCGTCTGCACGACCGCGAGGCTCAGCACGGCGTTGGCGATGCCGGAGAGCGTCAGCGCGAGCGTCTGCACGATGTCGTACCAGAGCGGCACGGGCGTCTTCTCGGCGCGATGGCTGAAGTTCAGCTCCGTGATGAGGTACACCGAGTTCGGGAACAGCAGCAGCCAGAGGACGGTCGCGACGACGAGATAGATCCAGACGACCAGCGTTCCCGCGCCGATCGCGGACTGCGCCGTGCTGCTGATCGCCGGCACGATCCCGACGAGCCCGACGCCGAAGACGAGCGCCAGGAGCACCGGCAGGAACGACAGCCCGATGTTCACCAGCATGGGTCGGTACAGCGCCACGCCGTACACGCGCGAGCGCAGCACGACGAGGATCGCCGCGTAGAGGTTCAGGAGCACCACCGCGACGGCACCGAGGACGAGGGCCGACATGCGTCCAGCCTGACACAGCGGCCCGCTCAGGAAAGCGACGCGACGAGGTACACCGCGGTCACGGCCACAGGAACACTGCGAACAGGAAGAGCAGATACAGGATGCCGGCGGCGACCGCGAGGGTCTGCGAGACGCGCCCCCACCGGTTGCGGACGGCGGCGACGGCGAAGGCGCCGGCGAGGAGCGCCCAGACGAGCTGATGCCCGAGGTCGACGATGACGCGGCGGGGGCCGTCGGCATCCGCCACCTCGACGCCGTCGCCGACGGTCGCGAAGACGATCGCGACGATGCTCGCCGCGATCGCCGCGAGCGTGTACCACCGGCGGCGCGGGTCTTTCGCGGCGGGGGTCATGCGATGGCCTCTTCCTGCTCGCGCAGCCAGGCGATGAGGGTGTCGTGCGCGCGCAGACCGTAATCGAGCGTCGCCCGTTGCGGCCGGTAGACGGTGCGCGTGGCGTCGTCGAGTTCGGCGGCCTGCGCGTCCAGCGCGGCGGCGAGGTCGCTCAGGCGCGCTCTCGCCCCCTCCGCCTCGGCCCGGATCCCCGCGAGCACCGCCGCCTGCTCCCCCGCGTCCTCGAGCCGCCCGAGCAGGAACACCTTCGCGAGTGCCGTCGTCTCGGCATCCGCCCCGGCCGGAGTTGGCGACTGCATCCACTCGCGCCACGCCGCGCGGCCCGACGGCGTGATCCGGTACACGCGGCGTCTCCGGGCGCTCCCGGGATCGTCATGGATCGTGGCGTGGCCCTCCGTGACGAGCGTGCGCAGCGCCCGCTCGATGCTGCCCGAGCTGGAGCTGTAGAAGTGCGCGAGCCCGGCGGCGAACCGCTTCTGCACGTCGTAGAGCGAGAGCGGGCCGGTCAGCAGCAGGCCGAGGATGACGTGGTGCACGCCGTCAGCATATCCCTATGAGGGATATTGCGCCATCACCCGCTCAGGGCAGCAGGTCGAGGATGCCGGCGGGATAGACCGGCAGGCTGCCGGCGCGCAGCGCGGCGATCTCGTACCACCCGACGGTCGTGTGACTGTCGCGCACGGCGATCCGCTCGTCTGCGGGCAGGGCGGCGAGGCCCGCCGAGGCGACCGCGAACACGTGGACGATCTCGTGACCGCGGCCGCTCGAGGTGTCGAAGATGTTCTCCGTGACCGCGAGCAGCCGGGCGTCATCGATCGTGGCGTCGAGCTCTTCGGCGAACTCCCGCCGCACCGCGACCGCCGCCGGCTCGCCGAAGGAGATTCCACCGCCGGGCGCGCGCAGGAACTCGCCGTGGCGGGCGTTCGCGGGGTACGACTCCAGCAGCACCGACCCGTCCCGCACGAGCAGCCCGACGGCGATCACGCGGACGCGGTCGAGCTTCACGAGCTCGCCGGCGTACGCGTCGACGGCGCGGCGGTAGCGCGGCAGGTGCGGCGCCAGGGTGCGCAGCGCCAGCGCGAGCGCCTCGGTCGGCTTCTCGTCGGAGTGCAGGGCGAGCGCGAGGAACGCCTGCGCGGCGTCGTGGAGCGGGTCGGATGCCGGGACGGCGCGCAGCAGCGCGATCGCGCCCGAGGCATCGCCCACGTTGCGCAGCGAGCTCGCGAGCTGGATCGTCGCCTGCGTGCGGAGGTCATCGCTCAGACCGTCCGCGAGGGCGGCCCGGTACAGCGGGATGGCGGCATCCTCCTCCCCCAACGAGTCGTGCAGGGAGCCGCGCTCATACGACGCGCGCGCATCGCCGATGCCGCGTTCGGCCAGCAGCGCCTCGAGTCGCGCCCGCGCGCCCGTCGGGTCGTCGAGCTCGACGCCGTCCCAGAAGTCGTCGAACCGCGCGTCCCAGGCATCCGTCGTCATCGTCCGATCCTCGCATCCGCGGCTCACGCGGCGCGCATGACCGGGCGAACGGCAAGGTCTTCGAAGCGACACGCCGCGCTTTCGCCGTCTCGCCCGGCGTGTCGCGCACGATCCCTTGCCGTTGGCGTGAGCACGGCGACGCGCCAGCACATCGATGCGTGAGCACGGCGACGCGCCAGCACGGCGATGTGCCGATCGGGGGCTCAGTCCCCGAGGATCTTGCGGATCTTCTCGACGCGTGCGGAGATGTCGCGCTCGAGCCCGCGCCCGGTGGGCTCGTAGTAGCGCCGGCCACGCAATTCGTCGGGCAGATATTGCTGCGTCGCGACGCCGACCTCGAGGTCGTGCGGGTACACATACCCCTTGCCGTGGCCGAGCCGCTTGGCACCCGGATAGTGCGCGTCGCGCAGGTGCGTCGGCACGCGGCCGAAACCGCCGGCGCGAACGTCGGCGATCGCGGCGTCGATCGCGACGTAGGCGGCATTGGACTTCGCCGTCGTCGCGAGATAGGCCGTCGCCTCGGCGAGCGGGATGCGTCCCTCGGGCATGCCGATGAAGGCCACGGCATCCGCTGCCGCCACGGCGATGACGAGCGCCTGCGGGTCGGCGAGGCCGATGTCCTCGGATGCCGAGATCACGAGCCGCCGCGCGATGAACCGCGGGTCCTCCCCTGCCTCGATCATGCGCGCCAGGTAGTGCATCGCCGCATCGACGTCGGAGCCTCGGATCGACTTGATGAACGCGCTGATGACGTCGTAGTGCTCATCACCCTGGCGGTCGTAGCGCAGCAGCGCGCGGTCGACGGCCTGCGCCACGTGTTCGGCGGTGACGGCGCCGCCGTCGTCCGCCACCATCGAGGCCGCGGCCTCCAACGACGTCAGGGCGCGGCGGGCATCGCCGGAAGCCAGCTGGATGAGCGCCGTCCGCGCTTCCGGCGACAGCTCGACGGCCCCCGCGAGCCCACGCGCATCGGTGACGGCGCGGTCGATCAGCAGCCCCAGATCGTCGTCGGTCAGCGGCTGCAGCGTCAGCAGCAGCGAGCGCGACAGCAGCGGCGAGATCACCGAGAACGACGGATTCTCGGTCGTCGCGGCGATGAGGATGACCCAGCCGTTCTCGACGCCGGGCAGCAGCGCGTCCTGCTGGGCCTTCGTGAAGCGGTGGATCTCGTCGAGGAACAGGATGGTGGACGCGCCGTAGAGATCACGCTGGGTCATCGCCTCCTGCATGACCTCGCGCACATCCTTCACACCCGCCGTCACGGCGGACAGTTCCACGAAGCGGCGACCGGAGGTGCGGGCGATCGCCTGCGCCAGCGTCGTCTTGCCGGTGCCGGGCGGCCCCCACAGGATCACCGAGACGGCGGTCTTCGCCGCCCCGGCCGCGTCGGCGAGGGCGACCAGCGGCGACCCCGGTCGCAGCAGATGCCCCTGCCCCGCGACCTCGTCGAGCGACGTGGGCCGCATCCGCACGGCCAGCGGAGTCTGACCTTGGAAGAGAGCGGATGCCGATGCCACCCGTCCAGGCTATCCGCGACCACCGACGCGGGCGCGTTTGTCCGGTTCGACCGCCGCGCCGTAGGCTTTGTCCGGCCCCGGATCGCCGGGAACGAGGGAGGTCCCGTGGCTGCGGGTGCAGGTAGGAGCAAGTCGCGCGTCGAGCAGGAGCGCGCCCGGGTGTACCGCGCGCGGCAGGAGTTCCATCAGGGACTCATCGCGCGCCGTCGTCGCGACAACCTCATCGCCGGCGTCGCCGGCGGCGCGCTCATCCTCGCCGTGATCGGCGGCCAGATCGCCTTCTACACCGTCGGCCCGGGCGCCCCGGTGCCATCCCCGAGCGCCACGCCGACCCCGTCGGATGCGCCGACGCCGGCACCGACGACCGAGCCGGCCCCCGTCGAATCACCCGCGCCGACCCCCTGACGACGTCCGCGTCGGCCGCGGGCCCGCATATAGGCTGTATGCCGACCGAACCCCCAGGCCGCATGGGCCGCGACGAGGTGCTACCCGTGACTGACGCTTCCACTCCCCCGTCCGACGAGACGATCCCCGCCGACGCGACCGCCGAGACGGCCGTCGAGCAGGATGTCGCCGCCGGTGGCGACGCCCTCACCGACGAGGCGAACACGACTTCCCCGGACGAGGCCCCCGCCGAGGAGGCCCCCGCCGACGAGGCCGCGGCCGAGGCGCCCGCCGAAGAGGCACCTGTCGACGAGGCCGCTCCGGCGCCCGCGCCGTCACCGCGCAGCATTCCCGTTCCCCGCCCGCCCGCGCGCCGAGCCGCCGTGGCCCCGATCTCGGCCGCACCGGCGGCGTCGTTCGGACGCGTGGACGATGACGGCACGGTGTCGGTGCGTGAGGGCGACCAGTGGCGCGTCGTCGGCCAGTACCCCGACGGCACTCCCGCCGAAGCGCTGGCCTACTTCGAGCGCAAGTACGCCGACCTCGCCGGTGAGGTGACACTCCTCGAGACCCGCCACCGCAGCGGCGGCGCCTCGGCCGCCGACCTGCGCGCGACGGCGAAGACCGTGCGCGAGCGCGTCACCGGCGCGGCTGCCGTCGGCGACCTGGCCGCCCTCGAGGACCGGCTGTCGGCGCTCGAGGCCGAGCTCCGCGAAGCCTCCGCCGAAGAGGCGCAGGCGCAGCGCGCCGCCGTCGATGCCGCCGTCGCCGAGCGCACCGCGCTCGTCGAGCGGATCGAGGCGATCGCCGCTCGCGACCCCAAGTCGATCCAGTGGAAGCAGACGACCGCCGAGGTGAGCGAGCTGTTCGACCGGTGGCAGAGCCACCAGGCGAGCGGCCCGCGTCTGCCGAAGAGCCTCAGCCAGCAGCTGTGGAAGCGATTCCGCGACGCCCGCGCGACGCTCGACAAGCACCGTCGCGAGTTCTACGCCGGGATGGACGAGCAGCACCGCGCCGCCCGCGACGCCAAGGCGCGTCTCGTCGAGCGTGCCGAGGCGCTGGCCAGCAAGGGCGAAGAGGGCATCGGCGCCTACCGCACCCTCCTCGACGAGTGGAAGAGCGCGGGCCGAGCCGGCAAGAAGGCCGACGACGCCCTCTGGGCACGCTTCAAGGCGGCGGGCGACGCGCTCTACGCCGCGCGCGGCGAGCGTGAGCAGGCCGACGCCGAAGCCTCCCGCGAGAAGATCGAGGCCAAGCGCGCGCTGCTGATCGAGGCGGCCGCGGTGCCGAAGGAGAAGGACACGGCCAAGGCGCGGGCGCTCCTCACCGGCATCCAGCGTCGCTGGGACGAGATCGGTCGCATCTTCCCGCGTGAGGCCGAGCGCGGTCTCGACGACGACCTGCGCAAGATCGAGCAGGGGCTGAAGGCCCGTGAGGACGCGGACTGGAAGAGCAACAACCCCGAGACCAAGGCGCGCCAGAACGACATGACGCAGCAGCTGCGCGACGCGATCGCGGGGCTCGAGGCCGATCTTGAGAAGGCCAAGGCCTCCAAGGACAAGAACGCCATCGCCAAGGCCACCGAGGCGCTCGAGGCGCGCAAGAGCTGGCTGAAGGCCCTCGGCGGCTGACCGCGCGCCGGCCCCATCGCCCTCTCCCCAGCGTCGGCGCGCGCCGGGTTGTCCACAGTTGCGCTGAGCGCGCCCGCGGGCGGCACAGTGATGCGGGACACTGCCAGCATGTCCTCGCCGTTCCTCTACTTCGCCGATGAGCGGCTCTCCGCGGCCGAGCTGAGCGCCGCGCGGCTGGACGGCGACCTCGTCGAGATCGGCGAGGGCTACATGCCGACGGATGCCGTGGAGACGCGCGAACTGCGCGCAGGATCGCTGCGCACCCGCATCCCGGCGACGCTCGCCCTGACGCGGGCCTCCGCCGCCTGGATCCACGGCGCCGTCGCCGACCCGCCGCCCCGGCACATCGTGCAGCGCACGGCGCCGCGTCGGGGCAACTACGTGCGCGACCTCCGGCTGGACTACCGGGATCAGCGGATCGCCCCCGCCGACGTGCAATGGATCACGGGCGTCGCGGTGACGACGCCCGCGCGCACGCTCGCGGACCTCGTGCGGGACCTGCACGCCGGCGAGGCCACGCTGCCACTGATCGACGCGATGCTGGCGTGGCGACCGGAGCTCGCGGCGGCGACGGCCGATGCGCTGGATGCGGGCGGCGCCCTCCACTACAAGCGACCGGCGGTGCGCTTCCTGCGGGCGCGAGTCAGGACGACGTGACCCGGTACACGTCGTAGACCGCGTCGATCCGGCGCACCGCGTTGAGGACGCGGTCGAGGTGGACGATGTCGCCCATCTCGAACACGTACCGGCTGAGCGCGAGTCGATCGTTCGTGGTCTGCACCGACGCGGAGAGGATGTTGACGTGGTGCTCGCTGAGCACACGCGTGATGTCGCTGAGCAGACCGGACCGGTCGAGGGCCTCGACCTGGATGTGCACGAGGAACACGCTCTTGGTGGTCGGAGCCCACGCGACGTCGATCATCCGCTCAGGGTCGTCTTTGAGCGACTTCACGTTTGTGCAGTCGGCGCGGTGCACCGACACGCCGCTGCCGCGGGTGACGAAGCCGACGATGTCGTCTCCGGGGACCGGCGTGCAGCACTTGGCGAGCTTCACCAGGATGTCCGGTGCGCCGCGCACGAGGACGCCGGAGTCGCCGCCGCGCGGGGCCTTGGACCGGCCGACGTGCGGGATCTCGATCGGGCCGGTGGAGGTGTCCTCCTGCGAGCTCACGAGTGCCGTGACCTTCTCGATCACCGACTGGGTGGAGATGTGCCCTTCGCCGACGGCGGCGTACAGCGCCGTGACGTCTTCGTAGCGCAGCTGGTGGGCGACCTCCGTGAACGAGTCCTGGTTCATCAGCCTCTGCAGCGGCAGGTTCTGGCGGCGCATCGCGCGCGCGATGGCATCCTTCCCCTGCTCGACGGCCTCTTCGCGACGCTCCTTGGTGAACCAGCCGCGGATCTTGTTGCGGGCGCGGGTGCTCTTGACGAACGTCAGCCAGTCCTGGCTCGGCCCGGCATCCGGGTTCTTCGAGGTGAACACCTCGACGACGTCGCCGGAGTGCAGTTCCGACTCCAGTGGCACGAGCCGGCCGTTGACCTTCGCACCCATCGTGCGGTGGCCGACCTCGGTGTGCACGGCGTACGCGAAGTCGACCGGCGTGCCGCCGGCGGGAAGACCGATCACCCGGCCCTTCGGTGTGAAGACGTACACCTCCTTCGCGCCGATCTCGAACCGCAGCGAGTCGAGGAACTCCCCCGGGTCGGCCGTCTCGGCCTGCCAGTCGGAGATGTGCGCCAGCCACGCCATGTCGGCGTCGACGGCCTTCGCGTCCGGCTTGCCGCCGGCCATGCGCTCCTTGTACTTCCAGTGCGCCGCGACACCGTACTCCGCCTGCTGATGCATCTCATTGGTGCGGATCTGGATCTCGACCGTGCGGCCGCCGGGGCCGATCACGGTCGTGTGCAGCGACTGGTACAGGTTGAACTTCGGGGTCGCGATGTAGTCCTTGAACCTGCCGGGCAGCGGCGTCCAGCGGGCGTGGATCGAGCCGAGGACCGCGTAGCAGTCGCGCACGTTGTTGACGAGCACGCGGATGCCGATGAGATCGTAGATGTCGTCGAACTCGCGGCCGCGCACCACCATCTTCTGGTACACCGAGTACAGCTGCTTCGGCCGTCCCATGACGCGCCCGCGGATGCGGAGGTCGCGCAGGTCCTCTTCGACCGCGTCGATCACGGAGTGCATGTACTCCTCGCGCTGCGGCGTGCGCTGCTTGACGAGGCTGTCGATCTCGGCGTACAGCTTCGGGTGCAGCACGGCGAACGACAGGTCCTCCAGTTCGCTCTTGACGGCCTGGATGCCGAGGCGGTGCGCGAGCGGCGCGTAGATCTCGAGCGTCTCCGTCGCCTTCTTCGCGGCCTTCTCGGGAGGGACGAACCCCCACGTGCGCGCGTTGTGCAGCCGGTCGGCGAGCTTGATGAGGAGCACGCGGATGTCCTTGGACATCGCCACGATCATCTTGCGGACGGTCTCGGCCTGAGCCGCGTCGCCGTACTTGACCTTGTCGAGCTTGGTAACCCCGTCCACGAGCATGGCGACCTCGTCGCCGAAGTCCGCGGCCAGCTGATCGAGGCTGTAGTCGGTGTCCTCCACCGTGTCGTGCAGCAGCGCCGCGGCGATCGCGCGCGGGCCGAGCCCGAGATCGGCGAGGATCTGGGCGACGGCGAGGGGGTGCGTGATGTACGGCTCGCCGCTCTGCCGCTTCTGCGACGCGTGGGCGGCCGCAGCCACCTGATAGGCGCGCTCGATGATCGAGACGTCGCCCTTGGGGTGATGGGTACGGACGGTGCGGACGAGCTGTTCGACGCCGTTGCGCGAGGGAGCGCGGGAGAAGATCCGGGGTACCAGACGGCGGAGGGACGAGCTCTGCGGGGAGTTCTGGGCGGACGCAGCGGGCGTCTGTGTCATCCGCTCACCTCCGCCCTGATCAACCCGTCAATCCTACCCGGGCGCCTACGCCCCGGCGCGCCCGACGCTGCTCGCGCGCCGGGCGCGATGCTCACGCGTCGGCCAGGGCGCGCTCGCGGGCGGCGAGCACGCGGGCGTCGCGCGCCTTGAGCGCGGGCTCGTTCTCACGCAGCAGCGAGTACAGCGGCGCCGCCACGAACAGGGTCGAGTAGGCCGCCACGATCGTTCCGACGAAGATCGACAGCGAGATGTCGGTGAGCGTCTGAGCGCCGAGCCACAGCGCGCCGATGAACAGGATCGCGCCAGTGGGCAGCGCCGCGACGACCGTCGTGTTGATCGAGCGGATCAGCGTCTGGTTGACGGCGAGGTTGACCGACTCGCCGAACGTGCGACCCGATCCTTCACCGTCCTCGCGGGTGTTCTCGCGGATCTTGTCGAAGACGACCGTCGTGTCGTACAGCGAGTACGACAGGATCGTGAGGAAGCCGATGACCGCCGCCGGAGAGATCTCGAAGCCGAACAGCGCGTAGATCCCGACGGTGATGACGAGCACGTCGACGAGGCCGATGATCGCGGCGATCGACATCTTCCACGTCCGGAAGTAGATCGCCAGGATGATGAAGGTCAGCGCGAGGAAGATCGCGAGACCCCACAGCGACTGCCGCGTGACGTCCTCGCCCCAGCTGGGACCGATGAAGGACGAGCTGACGTTGGCCTCACTGACGTCGAAGGCCTGCGCGAGTGCCGTCTTGACGGCGGCGCTCTTCTCCGGCTCGGTGATCTGGTCGGTCTGGACGCGCACGGCATCCGTGCCGATGGTGGTGACCTTCGTGGTCGCGCCGGGGATGACCGACCGCACCGCTTCGGTGGCGACGGCCTGGTCGGGGTTCGCCACGTCGTTGACGGTGAACTGCGACCCGCCGGTGAACTCGATCGAGAACTGGATCGGGCGGAAGAGCGGGACCAGCGCCGCACCGATCACGAGGATCGCCGCGATGATGAACCACGTCCGTCGCTTGCCGACGAACGGGAACGAGGTCTTGCCGGTGTAGAGGTCGTTGCCGAGCTCGTTCATGGAGCGCATCAGTCGTTCCCCTCCGTCGTGGAGCCGGCATCGGATGCCGACGAGCCGCTGCTCTTGCCGGCGAGCTCGGCCTGCTTGCGCTCGGCGATCGTCTGGCGCCGCTCCGCCTCACCCCGCGAGCGTCCCGCGCGCCGCGCCGCGGAGCCCTTCGCCACGGAGGCGTCCACGGGGGCGCGGAACTGCGCGCGGCCGCGGTAGACGGCGCCCAGGGCCTCGGGGTCCAGCCCCGACAGCGGGTGCCCGCCGCCGAAGAAGCGGGTGCGGGCGAGCAGCTGCATCACCGGGTGGGTGAACAGGATGAAGATGAGGATGTCGATGAGCGTCGTGAGACCGAGGGTGAACGCGAAGCCCTTCACCGTCGCGTCGGCCAGGATGTACAGCACGACGGCGGCGAGGATGTTGATCGACTTGGAGATGTAGATCGTCCGCTTCGCCCGGCTCCAGCCGTCCTCGACGGCGCTGGTGATCGACTTGCCGTCGCGCAGCTCGTCTCGGATGCGTTCGAAGTACACGATGAACGAGTCGGCGGTGAAGCCGATCGTGACGATGAGGCCCGCGACGCCGGCGAGCGACAGGCGGAAGCCCATCCGCCACGCGAGGATGCACAGTGTGATGTAGGTCAGCACCGCCATCACGCCCAGCGACGCGATGATGACGAAGCCCAGGGCGCGGTAGACGATCAGCGAGTACAGCGCGACGAGCGCAAGACCGATGAGACCGGCGATGAGGCCGATCTGCAGCTGCTGCGAACCGAGGGTGGCCGAGATCGCGTTGTCGCTGACGATCTCGAAGCTGAGGGGCAGCGCGCCGAACTTGAGCTGGTCGGCGAGGACCTTCGACGACTCCTGATCGAACGAGCCGCTGATCTGCGGCTTGCCGTCGAGGATGACGCCGTTCATCGACGGCGCCGAGATCACGCGGCCGTCGAGCACGAAGGCGAACTGGTTGCGCGGGGTGTCGCCGGCCTGCGTGAAGGCGTACAGACGCTGGCTGACCGCGCCGAAGATCTTCGTGCCGGCGTCGTCGAACGTGATGTTGACGACCCACTGACCGTTCTGGGTGTTCATGCCGTTGGTGGCATCGGTGATCGCGGATCCGTCGAGCTCCACCGGACCCAGCAGGTACTTCGCGGTCCCCGTCGGGTCGCACGCGATGAGCGGCTGGTCGGCCGGCTCGTTGGCGGGGTCGTTCGCCTCGTCGGCGCAGTCGTACGCGAGGAACTCGGCCTGCAGGGCCGGGGTGATCCAGTTGAGGTCGCTGCCGTCGGTCGGCGCGACGGTGGGCGTCGCCTCCAGACCGGCGTCGGGCGTCGGGTACGGCGTGGGCGAACCGTCCTCGCCGACGTACGACGTGCTGGCGGCGGTGGTGGCCAGCACGGCGCGCAGCTGCATCTGAGCGGCCGACTCGATGCGGTTGCGGGTCTCCTCGTCGGCCTGCCCGGGGATCTGCACGACGATCTGGTTGCCGGACTGCGTCGTGATGTCGGCCTCGCCGACGCCGGACGCGTCGACGCGCTGCCGGATGATCACGGCGGCCTGGTTCAGCTGCTCGGTCGTCGGCGCGGCGCCGTCGGGCGTCTTGGCCTGCAGGATGATCTGCGTTCCACCCTGCAGGTCGAGGGCGAGCTCGGGTGCCCATGAGCTCTTGCCGAAGCCGTAGACGCCGAGGGCGTTGATGCCGAACAGGACGGCGGTGATGACGAGAAGGCCCGTCAGTGCGCGCCACGCATGACGCACAGGGGTGGGTGTGGCCACGGAGGGTCCGCTTTCTTCGAGGAGCCGCGTGCGAGACGCGCGGTGTCAGGCCTGGGGCTTGTCGCCGGGCTCGGTCTTGTCCGTTGCGGTGTCGGCTGCGGCGCGGTCGTCGCTGATCGAGGTGACCTCGCCGTCGGCGACGTCCGCGGCATACTCCGCCTGGTCGGCCTCGGCCTCGAGGTACTCGTCCTCGGTGACCGTCTCCTCGGTCTCGTCGACGACGCGGAGGATCGCCTGGCTGTGGACCTCGACCTCCATGCCGGGGGCGAGCTCGACGCGAGCCGACTTGGAGAGGTCTTCGCCGTCGTACTCGACGAGGGTGCCGTACAGGCCGCCCTGCAGCAGCACCTTCACACCGGGGAGCATCGCCCGCGCCTTCGCCTCCTGCTCGTCCTTCATCCGCTTGGCACGACGACGCGAGCTCCAGAACATGAAGACGAGCAGCGCCGCCATGGCGACGAGCAGGACAATATCCATCGGTACAACCTTTCGGGACCGCGTCGACCGACGCGAAGAAGACGGCAGCCCTGCGTCAGGGTCAGGGACCGGCCTTCAGCGATTATAGGTCATCGAACATCGCGGCCCCGCTCGGCGCGGGCACCCGCAGGTGCGCGTACGCCTCCGGCGTCGCGATGCGACCGCGCGGCGTGCGGGTGAGCAGGCCGATGCGCACGAGGTAGGGCTCGACGACCGATTCGATCGTGTCGGCCTCCTCGCCGACCGTCACCGCGAGGGTGCCGAGTCCCACCGGACCGCCGCGGAAACGGCGGACCACGGCGTCGAGCACGGCCCGGTCGAGGCGGTCGAGTCCGATCTCGTCGACGTCGTAGAGGTTCAGGGCCGCCGCGACGTGGGCATCGGCCGCCGCCGCTCGCGCGGCGGTGTCGGCGTCGCCGTGCACGATCACGTAGTCGCGCACCCGGCGCAGCAGCCGGTTCGCGATGCGCGGGGTCCCCCGGGAGCGCCGGGCGATCTCGGCACGCGCGGAAGACGGCAGGTCGACCCCGAGCACCGTCGCCGAGCGCGAGATCACCTGCTCGAGCTCCTCCGGTTCGTAGTACTCCAGGTGGGCCGTGAAGCCGAACCGGTCACGCAGCGGGTTCGGCAGCATGCCGGATCGGGTCGTCGCACCCACGAGCGTGAACGGGGCGAGATCGAGCGGGATGCTGGTGGCGCCCGCGCCCTTGCCGACCATGATGTCGATGCGGAAGTCCTCCATCGCGAGGTACAGCATCTCCTCGGCGGAGCGCGCCATGCGGTGGATCTCGTCGATGAAGAGGACCTCGCCGGGGACGAGGCTCGACAGCAGCGCCGCGAGATCGCCGGCGTGCTGGATGGCAGGGCCGCTCGACAGGCGCAACGGGCGGTCGCTCTCCTGCGCCACGATCATCGCGAGCGTGGTCTTGCCGAGGCCGGGCGGCCCCGACAGCAGGATGTGGTCCGGCGGCCGCTGCTGGATGCGGGCGGCGTCGAGCAGCAGCTGCAGCTGGCCGCGCACCTTCTGCTGGCCGACGAACTCGGCGAGGGATGCCGGGCGCAGCGCCCCTTCGACGGCGAGCTCGGTCTCGTCCTGCGGTGCGGCCGGATCGATGGCGTCAGACACCGGCGCGCTCCGGACGGGCCGGGCCCAGCTGGGCGAGGGCGAGCTTGAGCAGCGCCGGCACGGAGTCGCGCTGGGCGGATGTCGCGGCATCCGTCACGGCGGCGACCGCCTCGGTACTGACCCGCTCGTTCCAGCCGAGGGCCACCAGGGCGGCGACGACCTGCGCGGCCACGGCGCCGGCCGGCGCACCCGCCGCGGGCGCGGCCACCCCGACCGCGACGTGGAGCTTGCCGGCCAGTTGCACGACGATGAGCTTCGCCGTCTTCGGGCCGATGCCCGACACGCGGCGGAACGGCGCATCGTCCTCGGCGGCGACGGCCTCGGCGATCTGTGCCACGGTGAGCGCCGACAGCACGCCGAGCGCCGATTTGGGTCCCACGCCGGACACGCTCAGCAGCTGCGTGAACACGCCGAGCTCCTCGCGCTCGGCGAAGCCGTAGAGGGAGAGGGCGTCGTCTCGGACGACCAGCGTCGTGTACAGCTGGGTCTCGTCGCCGACGTGCAGGGCGCGGGAGACCTGGGCGGTGACGGCGACGGTGAAGCCGACGCCGCCGACCTCGATGATCGCCGACTCGGCATCGACATGCAGGACGCGTCCGCGCAGCGAGGAGATCATGCGATCAGCCTACGAGGCGGTTCGCAGTTTTGTTCGAGCGACACGCGCCGCCGCGAGTGTGGCCACGGCCGCCGTCGCCGTCATCGGCTCCGTCATCGGCGTGCGGCCGCACGCTCGGCATCCGCCCACGCGCGCTGCGCCGGCGTGAGGGAGGCCGTGGCGTCGGGTCCGGCGGCATTCCCCGGCCCTTGCCGCCACGCGTGGCACAGGGCGAGGGCGAGCGCGTCGGCGGCATCGGCGGGCTGCGGCAGCGCGTCCAAGCGCAGCACGCGCGCCACCATGGTCTGCACCTGGAGCTTGTCGGCGGCGCCGTATCCGGTGATCGCGGCCTTGACCTCGGAGGGGGTATGGGTGGCGGCGGGGAGGCCGTACTCGGCCGCCACCAGCAGGGCGATGCCGCTGGCCTGCGCCGTGCCCATCACGGTGTTGCGGTTCTGCTGCGCGAACACGCGCTCCACTGCGACGACGTCGGGGTTGTGGGAGCGGAGCACGGCGCGGATGCCGGCGGCGATCGTCGCCAGCCGCTGCTCGATCGGCAGGTCGGTCGCGGAGCGCACGACGCCGACGTGCACGAGCGACGCGGAGCGGTCGCGCGCGACGTCGACGACACCGACGCCGCAGCGGGTGAGGCCGGGGTCGATGCCGAGAACGCGAAGAGCGGATGCCACTCCCCCACGCTACGGCGTGGATCGGCGGCATCCGCTCTCGAATCGCGGGGCTTACTCGTCTTGCTCGAGTTCGGCCTGCACCTCGGCCGACAGGTCGAAGTTGCTGAAGACGTTCTGCACATCGTCGCTGTCTTCGAGGGCGTCGATGAGACGGAAGATCTTGCGGGCCGTCTCGGCGTCGATCTCGACCTTGAGGTTCGGCACGAACTCGACATCGGCGGACTCGTACTCGATGCCGGCCCCCTGCAGGGCGGAGCGCACCGCGACGAGGTCGGAGGCCTCGGTGATGACCTCGAAGCCCTGGGCGTGCGGCTCGATCTCCTCGGCGCCGGCCTCGAGGGCGGCCATCATCACGTCATCCTCGGTGGTGCCCTCCTCGGAGACGACGATGACGCCCTTGCGGGTGAAGTTGTAGGCGACCGATCCGGGGTCGGCGAGGGTGCCGCCGTTGCGGCTCAGGGCCGTGCGCACCTCTGCGGCGGCGCGGTTCTTGTTGTCCGTCAGACACTCGATCATGAGGGCGACACCGCCGGGCGCGTACCCCTCGTACATGATGTTCAGGTACTCGACCGACTCGCCGCCGATGCCGGCGCCCCGCTTGATGGCGCGGTCGATGTTGTCTTTGGGGACGGAGGTCTTCTTCGCCTTCAGAACGGCGTCGAACAGGGTCGGGTTGCCCTGGAGGTCCGGGCCTCCGAGCTTCGCGGCGACTTCGATGTTCTTGATGAGCTTCGCCCACGACTTGGCACGGCGCGCGTCGATGACGGCCTTCTTGTGCTTGGTCGTGGCCCATTTGGAGTGTCCGGACATAGCCTCCAGTTTACGGTCCCGCGGCCGCGATCTTCGCGAGGGTGCGGAGGTTGCGGGTGGTCGTGGTGCCGGTGTACGACGATCGGGCCAGCGCCTTGGCGAACGGGGTGTCCACCGAGCGCCCCTTCGGCGGGCTCCAGTACACGACGCCGAAACCGGGCTGCACGAGATCGTCCGGCGACTCGAGCTCTTCCGCCGTGTGCGCGAGAGCGTCGCGCACCGCCCGATCGCGGCAGAAGACCACGTACGGCTGACGGCCGGCGTCATCGGCGTCGAACGGGAAGCCCGCGATCGCCGCATCGAGCTCCCGCATCGTGACGAGCACGATCCACGCCTCATAATCGAACCGCTCGCCGAGGGCACGCTCGATCGTCTCCGTCAGGTCGGCACGGGCGGATGCCGCGGCATCCGCCTCGAAGCGCACGTTCCCACTCGCGAGGACCGTCGTCACCCGATCGAAGCCGAGGTCGCGGAACAGCGCCGCGAGCTCGGCGCTGCGGACCGTCACGCCGCCGACGTTGACTCCGCGCAGGAGCGCCACCCATGTCGTCATGCCCGAACGCTACCGCGCCCGGCCGACATCAGGCGGCGCCGATGGTGTCCAAGAACAGCTCGTGGAAGCGCGTCTCGCCCGACACCTCCGGGTGGAAGGCGGTGCCGAGCAGCCTGCCCTGCCGGACGGCGACGACCGCGCCGTCGTCGAGCGTCGCGATCGTGCGGGCGGCGGGGCCGACCTCGACGACGCGTGGGGCGCGGATGAAGGTTGCGTGCGTCGTGGTGTCGAACCCCTCGACCGTCAGGTCGGTCTCGAAGGAGTCGACCTGACTGCCGAAGGCATTGCGCTGCACCGTGACGTCGAGGCCGCCGAAGGTCTCCTGACCCCGGATGCCGTCGGTGATGCGGTCCGCGAGGAGAATCAGGCCCGCGCAGGTGCCGTAGACGGGCAGACCGCCCGAGATGGCGTCGCGGATCGGCTGCTGCATGCCGAAGGCGCGGGCGAGCTTGTCGATCACGCTCGACTCGCCGCCGGGGATGACGAGCCCCGAGATGGCCGCGAGCTCCTCGGGCCGGCGGACGAGCACGACGTCGGCGCCGAGCGCCGTGAGCACGCGCGCGTGCTCACGGACGTCCCCCTGCAGCGCGAGGACGCCGACGCGCGGCATCCCCGCGGTCACCATCCGCGCTCGGCGAGGCGGTGCGGCGCCGGCAGGTCGGTCACGTTGATGCCGACCATAGCCTCGCCGAGTCCCCGCGAGACGTCGGCGATGACCTTCGCGTCGTCGAAGAACGTCGTGGCCTTGACGATCGCGGCGGCACGGGCGGCGGGGTTGCCGCTTTTGAAGATGCCGGAGCCCACGAACACGCCGTCGGCGCCCAGCTGCATCATCATGGCGGCATCGGCCGGGGTGGCCACTCCCCCGGCGACGAACAGGACGACGGGCAGCGTGCCCGTCTCGGCGATCTCGGCAACGAGGTCATAGGGCGCCTGCAGCTCCTTCGCCGCGACGTAGAGCTCGTCCTTCGACAGCGCGCCGAGTGCGGCGATCTCGCCGCGGATCTTGCGGATGTGCTTCATCGCCTCCGAGACGTCGCCGGTGCCGGCCTCGCCCTTGGAGCGGATCATGGCCGCGCCCTCCGTGATGCGCCGCAGCGCCTCGCCGAGGTTCGTCGCCCCGCAGACGAACGGAACGGTGAAGTCCCACTTGTCGATGTGGTTGACGTAGTCGGCGGGCGAGAGCACCTCGGACTCGTCGATATAGTCCACGCCGAGCTCCTGCAGCACCTGCGCCTCGACGAAGTGGCCGATGCGCGCCTTCGCCATGACCGGGATCGAGACGGCTTCGATGATGCCGTCGATCATGTCGGGGTCGCTCATCCGCGACACCCCGCCCTGCGCGCGGATGTCGGCGGGCACGCGCTCGAGCGCCATGACGGCGACCGCGCCGGCATCCTCGGCAATCTTCGCCTGGTCGGGCGTGACGACGTCCATGATGACGCCGCCCTTCAGCATCTCGGCGAGGCCGCGCTTGACGCGCGAGGTTCCGGTGGCGGCAGTGGACACGAGTGCTCCTTCGAGGATGTCGAATTGACCTAGGCCAAAAGCTAGCATGGCCGAGCACGTATGCTGAACGTCGTGCACGGCGACATCCCCGACGAGACCTCTGACGCGATCGGCGGCGGGTCGGCGAACGAGATCGCCGCCAGCATCCGGCGCCGCATCGAGCGCGGCGACCTCGATACCGGCGCCGTGCTCCCCCCGGTGCGTGCGCTCGCCGAGCGGCTCGGCGTCAACCGCAACACCGTCGTCGCCGCCTATCGGCAGCTGGCGCAGGCCGGCCTCGTGGCCAGCCGGGGCCGCGGCGGCACGGTAGTCGCCGGAGCGGCTCCGGCGCCGCAGGAGGGGTTCGCCCAGGGCAGTGTGCTGCGCGATATCGGCACCGGCAACCCCGACCCCGACCTCATCCCCGACCCCTCGCGCGCCCTCGCGGCGGTGGTGGGCCGACCCGTGCTCTACGGTGAGCCGGTCATCGATCGCGGTCTTGACGCGTGGGCGACGGCGTGGCTCGGCGAGGCCCTCGACCCGGCGCTGGCGTTCCGGCTCACGGTCACCAGCGGCGCGTCGGACGCGATCGACCGGCTGCTGTCGCAGACCCTCACCCGCGACGACCCGGTCGCCCTGGAGGACCCCTGCTTCCTGTCCAGCCTCAATACGGTGCGCCTCGGCGGATACCGGCCGGTGGCCGTGCCGGTGGATGCCGAGGGGATGACCGTCGCGGGACTGCGCGCCGCCCTCGCCGCCGGCGTCCGCGCCGTCGTCTGCACCCCACGGGCGCAGAACCCCACGGGGGCGAGCCTGTCGCCGCGCCGCGCCGCGGAGCTCCGGGAGGTGCTGGCCGACCACCCGTACGTGCTCGTCATCGAGGACGACCACTACTCGCTGCTGTCGACCCAGCCCTACCACTCGCTCATCGGCACCGGCCACCGCCGGTTCGCACTTGTGCGGTCGGTGTCGAAGTTCCTGGGTCCCGACATGTGCCTGGCGATCACCGCCTCCGACCCCGATACCGCCGAGCGCCTCGCGCTTCGGCTGAGCCCCGGCACGACGTGGGTGAGCCACCTGCTGCAGCGGCTCACGCACGCGCTGCTCGCCGATGACACGGTGCACGCCGGCATCCGTCGTGCGTCCGCGCACTATGCGCGCCGCAACGACGCCTTCGCCGCTCTCCTCGCCGAGCACGGTATCGACGCCGACGTCGGCGATGGCCTCAACGTGTGGGTGGCACTCCCGGTCGGCGCCCGCGCCGTCTGCGAGCAGCTCATGCGGCGCGGCTGGCTCGCCCGGCCCGGCGACGAGTTCATCCTCGCCGACACCGGCGCCGCCCGGCGGCTGCGCCTCACCGTCCATGACCTCTCCGATGCCGACGCCCGGCGCCTGGCATCCGACCTCGCCGCCGCCATCGAGGCGGCGGACCTGAAGAAAGCGGGTTGATCCGTGAAGATCCTGTCCATCCAGTCCGCCGTCGCCTACGGCCACGTCGGCAACTCCGCCGCCGTCTTCCCGCTGCAGCGGATCGGCGTCGAGGTGCTGCCGGTGTACACGGTGAACTTCTCCAACCACACCGGGTACGGGGCGTGGCGGGGGCCGCTCATCTCCCCCGCGGATGTGCGCGACGTCATCACCGGCATCGAGGAGCGCGGCGTCTTCGGCGAGATCGACGTCGTCCTCAGCGGATACCAGGGCTCGGAGGGCATCGGCGACGTCATCCTCGACGCCGTCGCGCGGGTGAAGGCGGCCAACCCCGCAGCGGTGTACTCGTGCGACCCCGTGATGGGCAACGCGAAGAGCGGGTGCTTCGTCGCACCCGCCATCCCGATCCTGCTGCGCGAACGGGTGGTGCCGGCCGCCGACATCATCACTCCCAACCAGTTCGAGCTGGGCTTTCTCACCGAGACGGAGCCGAGCGACCTGGAGTCGACCCTCGCCTCCGCCGACGCGGCGCGCGCGATGGGGCCGGATGTCGTGCTCGTGACGTCGGTCGAGCGTCCCGACCGCCCGGAGGGGACGATCGAGATGCTCGCCGTCACCGGGGACGGCGCGTGGATCGTGCAGACCCCGCACATCCCGATGAAGGCGAACGGCTCGGGCGACGTCACCGCTGCGCTGTTCACGGCGCACTACCGCGCGAGCGGGGATGCCGCGGCCGCCCTCGCGAAGACCGTCTCGAGCGTGTGGGACCTGCTGCAGCTGACGCACGAGTCCGGTCAGCGCGAGCTGCAGCTCGTCGAGGCGCAGGAGTTCTACGCCCACCCCCGCCTGCAGTTCGCGGTCACCCGCGTGCGCTGACCGCGAGCGCCGCGGCGACACGGCGTCCCTGCACCGAGTCAACGGATGTGCACCGAGGTCTCGGTGCACATCCGTTGTCTCGCGTCGCGAGGGGTCGGGGCGGGGTTGCGGACGGGTGGGTCAGGCGGGCCAGGCGGATGCTACGGCCTCGCGCACCTCGCCGAGAAGCTGCGGCAGGGCTTTGGTCTTGGCGATGATCGGGAAGAAGTTCGCGTCGGTCGCCCACCGCGGCACGATGTGCTGGTGCAGGTGCTCGTCGACGCCGGCACCGGCGACCGCGCCCTGGTTCATCCCGATGTTGAACCCGTCGCAGCGGGAGACCTGACGCAGCACCCGCATGGCGGTCTGCGTCAGCGCGCCGATCTCGGCGACCTCCTCGGCGGTGGCCTGGTCGTACGTCGGGATGTGGCGGTAGGGGCACACCAGCATGTGGCCCGAGTTGTAGGGGAACAGGTTCAGCAGCACGTAGGCGGTCTGGCCGCGGTGGACGATGAGCCCCTCGGCATCCGTCCGCTGCGGCGCCGCGCAGAACGGGCATCCCGACCCGCGGTTCACGTCCGCACCGGCGGTGATGTACGCCATCCGATGCGGCGTCCAGAGCCGCTGGAACTCGTCCGGGACCCCCGGCAGGGTCGCGGCGTCGATGAGCTCGCCCTCGCTCATCGCCCGGCTCCGCTCACGCGAGATCCTCGGCGGTGTTGACGAGGGCGTGCGACGCGATCGCACCGACGATCTTCTCGATCGCCTCGTCGACGGGGATGCCGTTGGTCTGCGACCCGTCGCGGAACCGGAACGAGACCGTGCCCTGCGACCGGTCCTGCTCCCCCGCGATGAGCTGCAGCGGCACCTTCTGAGTCGTGTGCGTGCGGATCTTCTTCGGCATCCGGTCGGCGGAGTGGTCGACCTCGGCACGCACACCGCGCGCGCGCAGGCGGTCGATGATCTCGTCGAGGTAGGGAGCGAAGTCGTCCGCGACGGGGATGCCGACGACCTGTTGGGGTGCCAGCCACACCGGGAAGGCACCCGCGTAGTGCTCGAGCAGGATCGCGAAGAAGCGCTCGATCGAGCCGAACAGCGCGCGGTGGATCATGATCGGGCGGTGCTTCTCGCCGTCGGGCCCGGTGTACTCCAGGCCGAAGCGCTCGGGCAGGTTCGGGTCGACCTGCACGGTCGACAGCTGCCAGGTGCGGCCGATCGCGTCGCGGGTCTTGAGGTCGATCTTCGGGCCGTAGAACGCCGCCTCGCCGGGGACCTCGGTGAGCTTCAGCCCCGAGGCGACGGCGACGTTGCGCAGGGCGTTGGTGGAGTACTCCCAGAACTCGTCGGAGCCGATCCACTTGCTCTTCTCGTCGTCGCGCATCGACAGCTCGAGCTCGAAGTCGTCGAGGCCGAAGTCGCGCAGCATCGAGGTGACGAACTCGAGCACGCGCGTCGCCTCGGTCTCGAGTTGATCCTCGGTGACGAACAGGTGCGAGTCGTCCTGCGTGAAGCCCCGGACCCGGGTGAGCCCGTGGAGGGCGCCGGACAGCTCGTTGCGGTACACGGTGCCGTTCTCGGCGAGCCGCATCGGCAGGTCGCGGTAGCTGCGCGCGCGCTCCTTGTAGATGAGGATGTGCATCGGGCAGTTCATGGGCTTCAGGTAGTAGTCCTGGCCCGCCTTGGTGATGTTGCCCTCGGCATCCCGCTCCTCGTCCATCACGATCGGCGGAAACATGCCGTCGCGGTAGGTCACGAGGTGGTTCGAGGTGAGGAACAGGTCCTCCTTCGAGATGTGCGGGGTGTACACGTAGGTGTAGCCGGCCGCGATGTGGCGACGGCGCGCGTGCTGCTCCATCTCGCCGCGGACGATGCCGCCCTTCGGATGCCAGACCGACAGCCCCGAGCCGATCTCGTCGGGGAAGCTGAACAGGTCGAGCTCCTTGCCGAGCTTGCGGTGGTCGCGCTTCGCGGCCTCCTCGAGACGCTGCTGGTAGGCCCGCAGCTCGTCCTTCGTGGGCCAGGCGGTGCCGTAGATGCGCTGCAGCTGCGGGTTCTTCTCGCTGCCGCGCCAATACGCCCCGGCGATGCGGGTGAGGTCCCAGCCGTTGCCGACCAGGCGCGTCCCCGGCACGTGGGGGCCGCGGCAGAGATCGCGCCAGGCGGTCTCGCCGTCGCGGGTGACGTTGTCGTAGATCGTGAGCTCGCCGGCGCCGATCTCCGCCGACGCGCCCTCGGCGGCGTTCGCGCCGGAACCGGGGCCTCCGGCGAGGTCGATGAGCTCGAGCTTGAACGGCTCGTCCGCCATTTCGGCGCGCGCCTCGTCCTCGGTGACCACGCGACGAACGAACCGCTGGTTCTCGCGGACGATGCGCTCCATCTCCTTCTTGATGGCCTTGAGGTCTTCGGGGGTGAAGGGATCGTCGACGCCGAAGTCGTAGTAGAAGCCGTCGGTGATCGGCGGGCCGATGCCGAGGTTCGCCTGCGGGCGGATGCGCTGCACCGCCTGCGCGAGGACGTGCGCCGTGGAGTGGCGCAGGATCGCCAGACCGTCGGCGCTGTCGACGGTGACGGGCTCGACCGCGTCCTCGGCCGTGACGACGGTCGCGAGGTCTTTCAGGTCGCCGTTCACGCGTAGGGCGATCACGGAGCGGTCGGGGAACAGCGCGAAGCCGTCGGCGGGGTAGGTCACGTCAGTCACGGGGATCCTTCTTCGATCAATGCTCCTCCCAGGCTATCTCTCGCCCGCACCTGGCTCGTGAGCGCCATGATGGATGCCGTGAAGCTCGCCCTCGTCGGAGTCGTGCTGCTCCTGGCGGGCGGCGCCGCCGTCGCGTCCGGCGTGCTGCCCGCGGACGAGGCGGGAGCGATCGCGGAGCGCGTCTGGCCGATCCTGCTGTTCGTCGTCGCCGTCACGATCGTGGCGGAGCTGTCCGCGACCGCGGGCGTCTTCGACGTCGTGGCCGCGCGCCTGGCACGCTGGTCGCGCGGTCGCATCGTCACGCTGTGGCTGTTGATCGTCGGGTTCGCCGTCGTCGTGACGGCGTTCCTGTCCCTCGACACGACCGCGGTGCTGCTGACGCCGGTCGTCGTCGCGGTGGCACGCGCCAACGGCCTGCCACCGCTGCCGTTCGCGTTCACGACGGTGTGGCTGGCCAACACGGCATCGCTCTTCCTCCCGGTCTCGAACCTCACCAACCTGCTGGCGGCGCATCGGCTCGACGAGGGCGGGGTGCCGGTGCCGTTCCTCGCGCTGCTGGGGCCGTCGGCTCTCGTGGCTGTCGCCGCCACGGTGCTGCTGCTGTGGACGTGGCACCGGCGTGCCCTGTCAGGCCGGTTCGCGATCGGCGCGCCGCCGCGCGTCGCCGATGCCGTGCTCCTGCGCGGCTCAGCCGTCGTGCTGATCGTGCTGCTGCCGCTGCTCGTCAGCGGCATGCCGCCGTGGCTGCCCGCGCTGGCCGCGGCGGCAGCGCTCACGGTCCTGTTCGCCTGGCGCTCGCCCGGTGCGTTGCACCTGCGGCTCGTGCCGTGGCAGCTCGTCGTGTTCGCGTCGGGGCTGTTCCTCGCGGTCGGCGCGCTGGAGGCGGGGGGGTCGGCGCAGGTTCTCGCCGCCGCCACCGGCTCCGGCGACGATCTGCTGTCGCTCTGGCAGCTCGCCGGCGCCGGGATGCTGGGCGCGAACGCCGTCAACAACCTGCCCGCCTACCTCGCCCTCGAGAGCGTCGCCGATTCGCCGGTCCGGCTCGCCGCGCTGCTCATCGGGGTGGGCGCCGGCCCCCTGACCTGGATCGTGTCAGTTTAGTGCCCCACGCCCGGCCGGAGTGCGGCGATGATGTCGGCGGCTTCCCCCGTTGGCGGGGTGGTCGCGGTGAGTTCGTGTCCGTCGATGGTGATCGTGACGTCACGCAGCGGGCGCAGCGCGCGGACGATACGGCGGACCGTCACGCCGGTGGTCTTGTAGAGGTGCCGGCTGATCGCGAGAGCGCAGAACACGACGGTGAGGTGCGCGTGGATCGAGTCCGCGGTCGACGCGAACATCGGCCTCGCCCGCAGGTCGGTCTTTGCCATCCGGAACGTCGCCTCGACCTGGAACAGGTCATGGTAGGCCGCCACGATCTCTGCAGCGGAAGCCGTCGCGGTGCTGAGGTTGGTGACGTACCCCTTGAGGCCGATGTATTCGCGGGCCTTCTCGACTCTTGCCCAGTTCACGCCGGGCTTGGTGCCGAGGGTGACGAACCGGTCCTTCTTCGCCGGGCGGGTGCCGGCAGCGATCTGCTCGGCGCGTTCGATCTGCTTGTTCAACGTGATGTTGTCGCGGATCTTCCGCTTGTGGGAGTACTGCCACACCACTCGCCGCTCCCGCGCGTTCACACCCGCACCCATGGTTCGGGTGGTCTCGACCGTCTCCCCATCGGTGACGATGTTCCCGACGGTCGCGTAGTGCTCGGCGAGATCGTATGGCGCGGAGGAGGTGCGGGAGCCGACGATGAAACCGAACCCGGCGTCCTCCAGCCGGTTCAGGTTCGCTGCGGACAGCATGCCGGCGTCCGCGACGACCACGACCTCGGTCGCGGAGTGACGTTCGCGGAACTGGTCGAGGACGGGCAGCAGGGTGAGAGTCTCGCCCCTGTTGCCCGCGAACTCGTGGACTTCGAGGGGGAACCCGCCCTGGTCCACGAGGAGGCCGACGAGGATCTGCGGGTCGACGCGGCGCTCTTTGCTCATCCCGACCTTGCGGAGCTTGTCTTCACGCTCCGCCTCGAAGTAGAGGGTGGTGACGTCGTAGAGCACGACGGTGAGCGGGCCAGATCGGGTCGCATGCGCGTAGGCTGCGGCGGCGATCTTCGACCGCCAGTCCTGCTCAACGCTGCGGGCGAGGGTCCGCCACACGGTCGACAGCGACGGCGCACCCGGGACACCGAGCTCGTCCCACACCCGCAGCGTGTCCGCCTTGCTGGTCGGCTCGACGACGCGGGCCAGGACCAGCTTCTTGAATGTGTCGTTGCCGACCGCGTCGAACCCGAGACGGGCGTAGGCGTCCTCGAGGACATCCCACAACAACCTGGACCTCGACCCGGTCACCGTCGGCGCGGTCGTGGCCGGCGGCGTCGCGCCCAGCCCGTCCAGATCGAACGGGACATGCCCGGCCAGCTCCGCGATCCGCTCCCGCGCGATCGCGACCAGCACCGCGAGCTGCTCATCGTCGTGCGCGGAGCCGAGGTGCTCCACGATCGTCCGCACACCACGGGTCTTCGACGCGATCTGCACCGCCGTCGCACCCGACGCGGTGCGCACCTTCCGCACGAACCACCCCACCGAGCGAGTCTAGATCGACGCCGTTAGTGCCCCGCACGAGGCACCAACACCCCCGGAAAATCAAGCCTCAACGATCCTCAACCCGCGAAATCACCCGACGGTGACACGATCCAGGCCTGATCACCCCGTGGGCGTCGCTGGCGACCCTGCTGTGGCACGAGCGGCTGCGCGCGGTGGGCGTCGACGTGCCGTGGCGCCGCTACGTGCTGTGGGGACTGGTGGCCGCTCCCCTGGTGGTCGCGCTGGCCGTGATCCCCCTCGCGTGGCGCTGACGCCGGCGACGGATGCCGGCGCGCACTCTCACTCGACGTTGAGGTCGACCTGGATCTCGCCCGCGAGGTCTTCCAGGGCACGACGGATCACCGCGGCATCCGCCCCCTCGGGGATGCTCACCTCGACGGTGGCCTCGAAGAGGATGCCGCCGGCCATCGGGGCATCGAGCGTGCGGCTGCGGAAGGTGTCGATAGACAGGGCGTGGGCGGCGATCGTCGCCGTCACGTCGCGGACGATGCCGGGACGGTCGTTGCCGAGCACGGTGATGTGGAGGGTGCGGGGCGCGGGAGCGGCGGCCGAAGTGCCGGTGTGGACCGCGACCTTCAGCATCCCCTCCAGAGACTGCAGCGACGCCACGAGCTCGTCGACGCGCGCATCGTCCACCCGGACGAGCACGATGCCCGCGAACGCGCCGGCCAGCTCCGCGAGCTCGCTCTGCTCCCAGTTGGCGCCGGCCTCCGAGACCTTCTGCGCGAGGGCGTTCACGAGACCGGCGCGGTCGTCGCCGACGACGGTGAGCACGAGTTGGGCCATGCGTCGAGGTTAGCGCTCAGGATGTCGGCAGGAACATGTTCTGACGGAGACCTACCGTTGCATGGGGTACACCGCGCCCGATCCCCTGCGCACGCCTCGTCTACGTGCCGGGAGAAGCCTCGATGGCCGTGAAGTGAGTGGTGAGACCCTTTCCGCCGCGGAGGGTCACACTGAGGGTGTAATTCCCCGGCCCCGGGATCGCGATCGACCGCGCGTCTATCTGGAGGGGAATTGTGCCGTATACGTTGGCGTCCACGTCAGGCGTGTCAGCAGCCTCTCCATCCACTTCGATTTCACTTAGAACTTCGGGCGAGCCGTCTTTGCGTAGTGCCACGTTGATGTGAAAATTGCGCGCTGACGCCCGATGGGACACGAGTATGCCGATATCCGCCAGCAGTGGAGCGGGGTAGCTTCCTCGCTGGACATAGCTGATGCCGCCACCGAGAACGTGCAAGAGACCCTCGCGCACCGAGACGGCATCTGCGACGATCAGTGCGGAGACGTGCACTTAGGCACCCCCAGCATTCGCCGCGCCTCCGAGCGCCATTCTTCCAGCAAGCCGACCGGAGCTTCGCACATGCACGTCGCGGCCAACCGATGCAGACGCGGATGCAGACATCACCCAGTCGTGCTTGGTGATCTGAAACCCGCCCGATTCGTCGCCCATGCGTTTCATCGACCTCCAATCGACTTGGAGGTAGGCGATACCCAAATCCTCTCTGATGGAAGCCACCCTGGCTTGCGCACACAGGCCAGCCTCGGGCTCATAGGCCAGTGCCATGCGCCCGCGACTAAGCGTGCCGCCGGAAACATCTTCAAGCAACGCGACGGTCTCTCCGTCATGGTCGGTGGAGTTTAAGTCGATCATCACTCGCGGAGTCATGTCGAATCCCCCTTCCAGGCTGGGTTTGGTCGTCGGTCTCTGAACAATGTCACAAGATGCTCCAAGTCTGGTGGATTCGAGAGATCAGCGCCACCAATAAGGCAGTGGTGCTCAGGAGGTTCATCAATATGTACGTGGTACCCCAAACGGCGCAGGTCGCTGGAAGTGACGACTGAGATCCGATCGCCATTGGTGAAGGCGGGCGTGATTGCCTCACATAGCCGAACTATGGCGTCGTCGATGGATTCGCCGGGGGCGAGTGCAGTAGCGAACGCTGACACACCGTGTCGCTCGGGTCGACTCTTTCCTCTATCGCCCAGCGCTTGCAGACGCATCGACTTTGTCATGCTCTCGATGCCCCAGGGAGAAAAGCGAACCACAACGAGTTCTGTCGACGGACCCGCGGGCATAAACACACCTTACAGGCGACGAAACCGGGCCGGTGCGTGGCGCCCGACTGGCCCGGCGGCACGTCGATGTCTGGGCCGCGCTATCGCGGGGAATCCTGGCAAGCCTCGATCCTCCGAAACGAACGCGAAGCCGCCGAGGGTCGCGAAGCGGCAGGGGTGAGTCCCATAGCGGGGCGTCGCGGCGACGCCTGATCCGCTACGCGCGTCAGAACAGCGCGCCGATGTCGTGTTTCGCTCTCGGCAACTCGCCGCCACCTCCGTTGAGCCGAAAACGCACCCTACGGCTCCGCCGCCGGTGCAGGTTCGGCTCCTGACTCCACGTCAGACGGAACGAGCCCGTGCCCGTCGTGTTAGCCGGATAGATCAGCGTGATGGAGAGATGTTCGCCGAACTCCGCGCGTGCTCTCGTCTCACGTGAGAACGCGGAGAGCAAGCCGCCGCCCTCCTGCTCGAACTGCACGTCGCGGGCATCACCGCGACCCCGGTTTGACGCCGCTGCGGTGACTCGCACCTCGCCGTCGCTATCTGGCTTGATCACCACACCAGTCACCCACCGCGGCGCGGGCGTCCGGTTCCGCCAGAACGTCGCGCCACTGATCACCAGACTCGCGCCCGAGACGACCAGCGCCCACCAGCCCACATCCACGCTTGCTACTGCGCGAAGCGTCGATCTGACGAGGGCGGCGTGGGCGTCGGGAACCACTTGCCACACGCGCGGCATGTCCGGCCAGAGGCTGTCAGGCGGTTGTCGGGCACGGTGTCGACCGAATCACAGTTAGGGCATTGCATGGGCCGAACGTATCGACTGCGAGAGCGTGGCACGCGCCGCCGCGCCGCCCTCGAACCCGCCGGATGTGGCACGTAGATGGCACGAACGGCGTTCAGGCGTGGGCCGGAAAAGAAAAAACCCCCGGCGAACCGGGGGCTTCAGGTGGTGCGCGATACTGGGATCGAACCAGTGACCTCTTCCGTGTCAGGGAAGCGCGCTACCGCTGCGCCAATCGCGCCTGTACAGGCGTATTCAGTTGTCTAGCGAGGTGGCGACGGGATTCGAACCCGTGTAAACGGCTTTGCAGGCCGGTGCCTAGCCGCTCGGCCACGCCACCATGTGGATTAACCGTGTGGTTTGACCCCACGTGCCGTGATCGCTGTGACACGATCCCTGCACTCGAGCGGATGACGAGACTCGAACTCGCGACCCTCACCTTGGCAAGGTGATGCGCTACCAACTGCGCTACATCCGCGTGCTCCCTGGTTGCCCCGGGCGCTTGATCGACTTTAGTCCACGAATCGCCAAGTGCAAAACCGGGCGGAGCCCGCGCGTGTCACACCCGGACGATTCGTGACAGCGCTCCGCATCCGGTAGCATCATGACTCGATCCCCTGCGGATCACGGGCGATTGGCGCAGTTGGTAGCGCGCTTCCTTCACACGGAAGAGGTCATCAGTTCGAGTCTGGTATCGCCCACCACACCTCCTCCCTCACCCTCCGACGGTCCAGCCGTAGCGCAGCTGCAGCGCGCGGGCGACGACCGCGAACCGCTCCAGGTCGAGCGCCGACGCCTCGCGGCGCATGCCGGCGGTGTGCACGCTGTACAGCTGATCGATGTCGACCCAGGAGGGACGCCCCTTCGAGTCCCACCCACCCGAGCCGATCGGCAGGAAGTCGCGATCGCCGTCGTGGGCGATGCTCGTGAGCTTCACCGCGTACACCCGATCTTCGCTCTGGCGCCCGATGACGAGCACCGGCCGGTCCTTGCCGCGACCGTCGCGCTCGGCGTACGGCACCCACGTCCAGACCACTTCCCCGGCGTCGGGCTCACCGTCGAGGTCGGGGGCATAGGTGATGCGCAGCCCGCGACGGTCGGGCGGATCGATCTCGATCGTCGCGGTGTCACCGGCACTTCCCGGAGCGATGTCGCGGACGGATGCCGTCGCCTGCGCCGTCTGCGCGCGTGCGGGCCGCTCCGGCGTGCGCTGCGGGGCCTGGCGCCCCGGTGCGGTGAACAGTGTCACGATCCCCCGGAGAAACCGGGTGAGGGAGCCGCCGTCGGTGTTGCGCGTCGCCATGCCGCCACCATAGCGAGAACGGCCGAGGGGCGCCGGATCGTGTGATCCGGCGCCCCTGTGCCGTGGTGGCTTGCTGTGTGACAGGTGTCAGTCGACGAGCGCGTAGCCCTCTTCACCGTGGACGACGGTGTCGATGCCGGCGATCTCGTCCTCGTTCTTCACGCGGAATCCGATCGTCTTCTCGATCGCGAGGCCCAGCACGTAGGCGACGACGAAGGAGAAGATGAGGACGGCCACCGCGGCGACGAACTGCACGACGAGCTGCTCGAAGCCGCCGCCGACGAACAGGCCGGTCCCGGTGGCGAAGAAGCCGAGGTACAGCGTGCCGATGAGGCCGCCGACGAGGTGGACGCCGACGACGTCGAGCGAGTCGTCGTAGCCGAGCTTCCACTTCAGCTCGATCGCCAGGGCGCAGACAGCACCGGCGATGAGCCCGAGCAGCAGCGCCCAGCCCGGGGCCAGGTTCGCGCAGGAGGGCGTGATCGCGACGAGACCCGCGACGGCGCCGGACGCGGCGCCGACCGACGTGGACTTGCCGTCCTTGAGCTTCTCCACGATCACCCAGCCGAGGATCGCCGCGGCGGTCGCGCCGAGCGTGTTGACGATGATGAGGCCGACCGAGGAGTCCTCGGTGCCGAGCAGGCCGAACGTGCCCTCGGCGCCGGCGTTGAAGCCGAACCAGCCGAACCAGAGGATGGCCGCACCCAGCATCACCAGCGGCACGTTGTGCGGCTTGTGGATGCCCTTCTGGAAGCCGACGCGCTTGCCGAGGACGAGCGCCAGCGCGAGCGCTGCGGCACCGGCGTTGATGTGCACCGCGGTGCCACCGGCGTAGTCGATGACCGTGACATCCCAGCCGAAGCTCTCGCCGAGATTCATGATCCAGCCACCGCCCCAGACCCAGGCCGCAACCGGGAAGTAGACGACGGTCGCCCAGATTCCGGCGAAGATCATCCACGAGCCAAACTTGGCGCGGTCGGCGATCGCGCCGGAGATGAGCGCGACCGTGATGATCGCGAACGTGGCGCCGAACGTCGCCCCGACCAGCGTGTCACTCGACGCGTTCGCGAGACCGAAGTCGGAGAACGGGTTGCCGGCGAGCCAGGTCGGACCGTCGGTGATCGCCGACATGTTGAACCCGTAGAGGATCCACAGCACGCCGACCAAGCCCATCGCGCCGAAGCTGAGCATCATCATGCTCACGACGCTCTTCGCCTTGACCAGCCCGCCGTAGAAGAACGCCACACCGGGCGTCATAAAGAGCACGAGGGCTGTCGCGGCGACAGACCACGCGAGGTTTCCGCTGTCCATGAAGTTCCTCACTCATGTGTTGTGTAACTCGGGCCTGGACACCGCTGCTTTCGGGTCGCGGCTGTCCTGGCGAGACTCAGTGTGACGACGCGCGGTTTCCACCGGCATGCGTGTCGTGTTTCGCGATCGTTACGCGGATGCCGCGTGGGTAAACATCACGTTTCGTGACGCCGAAAAGGGCGCGAGAATCCCCCGCCGAACGGCGGGGACACCGGGTCAGGAGTGCGTCAGGGCGTTCAGGCGTGAGATGGCGCGCAGATACTTCTTGCGATACCCGCCGGCGAGCATCTCGTCACTGAACACGGCGTCCAGCGCCTGACCGGTAGCGCGCACCGGGATCTGCGCGTCGTACGCCCGATCGACGAACGCCACGAGCCGCAGCGCGGCGGACTGATCCTCGAGGGTCGTCACGTCGCGCAGCCCGATCATTCCGACGCCGTCGATGAGGCGGAGATAGCGCGACGGGTGCACGGTCGCGAGGTGCGCCACGAGGTCGCCGAACGCGTCATCGGAGACGACGGCGTGCGCGGCGGCATCCGTGATCGCCGTGCGGTACCCGGCGTCGTCGAGAGTCACCGCGTGGCCGTCGAGCGCTCGCTGGCGGTAGTCGGTGCCGTCGATGCGGATCGTCTGGAAGCTCGACGCCATGGCGTGGATCTCGCGGAGGAAGTCCTGCGCCGCGAACCGTCCCTCACCCAGCGCGTTCGGCGGGGTGTTGGAGGTCGCCGCGAGCTTCGTGCCGGTGGGAACCAGCTCACCGAGCAGGCGCGTCATCACCATCGTGTCGCCGGGGTCGTCGAGCTCGAACTCGTCGATGCACAGCAGATCGGCGCCGCGGAAAAGCTCGACCGTCTTCTGGTAGCCGAGCGCGCCGACGAGCGCGGTGTACTCGATGAACGAGCCGAAGTACTTCCGGCGGGCGGGCATGGCGTGGTAGATCGACGCGAGCAGGTGCGTCTTTCCGACGCCGAACCCGCCGTCCAGGTACACGCCGGGCTTCATCTCCGGCGCCTTCTTCGCACGCCGGAACAGACCCCCGCGCTCGGCCGGCGCTCCCCCGCGGCTGAACGCGATCAGCAGATCCTTCGCCTCCTGCTGCGACGGGTAGTGCGGGTCGGCGCGATAGGTGTCGAAGGTGGCGTCGTCGAACTGCGGGGGCGGAACGAGCGCGGCCACCATCTCCGTGCCGGAGACCTCGGGTCGACGTTCCCTGAGGTGCACGACCCCCGCGACGGCGCCGGTCATGACGCCGCCTCCGCCGGAACGAGTTCATGACTGCGCAGCCACTGCGTGATCGCGTCGGTCCAGCGCCGCTGGTCGTAGTTCCACAGCTTCGTGTGGCGAGCGGTCGTGAACACCTGCAGTTCCACGAGGTCGGGTCGTGCCTCGGCGAGCCGGTGCGATGCGCTCGAGGGCACGAAGCCGTCGTCGTCGCTGTGGAGGATGAGGACGGGATGCCGCAGCTCCCCCGCCCGGGCGACGACGTCGAGCCGGTCGAAGGGGATGGGGCCGTCCGAACCCGTCGCGGCGCTGGCCCAGTCGGTCCGCAGCGCGCCGATCGCGAGGTCGGTGACCGGCGCCGGCAGCCGGAGCGCCTTGCCCTGGTACGCCAGCACGATGCGCCAGTCGATCACCGGCGAGTCGAGGATGACTCCGGCGATGAGCTCACGATGCGCTGAGCCGAGGGCGACCTGGAGGGCGATCGCTCCGCCCATCGACCACCCCATGAGCAGGATGCGGCGGGCACCGTGACGGCGCGCCCAGCCGATGGCGGCGTCGACGTCACGCCATTCCGTCGCGCCGAGCGCGTAGGTTCCGGCGCGGGTGCGCGGCGCCTCGCCGTCGTTGCGGTACGACACCACGAGCGAGGTGATGCCGAGGCCGTGGAACACCGGAACCGCGCGCAGGCACTCCGCCCGCGTCGTGCCGCGGCCGTGGATCTGGATGACCCAGGTCTCGGCGGCGGCGTCGTCGGGTGTGGCAGCGGGGAAGAGCCACGCCGGGCAGGTGCCGAGCGCCGCGTGGACGTGCTCGACGGTGAAGGGCAGGTGCAGCTCCTCCGGACGCTCGTAGTACCACCCGCTGAACGCCGCCTCCGAGGAGAGCGTCGACGCACCGGTGACCTGCGTGAGCAGCTTGCGCTTGACGGTGTGCGCGTCGCTGGAGAGCACGGTGCCGACCTTGAGGTAGTCGGTGCTGCCGTGTGTGAACAAGCCGTAGCGGCCGGGCAGCTCGGTGTCGGGCGTGCGAGCGAGGGTGATCGTCTGCGCCGGGACGTCGATGTCGACGATGTGCGTGTCGGGGACGCGCGCGGCCGGGGTGACGACGCGTCGCGCCATCCGGAGAGCGACGACGCCGAGCAGCGAGAGCGTCGTGAGGAGGGCGGTCAGCAGCGCCACCGCGAAGGATCGCAGGGTCGCCGGGGCGCCGAATCGTGAGCCGTCGACGGCGGCGCGCCTGGATGCCTTCATCGTGTGGTCATTCTAGTCTGTGACGGTGGATGAACCTCGTCCCCCTGCCGGGTCCTCGGCCTTCGCCTCCGTCGCCGAGTCGCTGCGCGCCCTGACGTTCCGGTCGGACTTCACCGTGCGGGAGATCGCCGCGCCGGGAAGCCTCGCGCCCGACGCCATCGCCCTCGCCGGAGACGTCCGTCCCGAAGCCGACGGCATCGACTCCGAGTACGGCACGGGACGCTTCATCCTGCTGCACGACCCGGAGGAGCCGGACGCCTGGGACGGCGCCTGGCGTGTGGTGTGCTTCGCGCAAGCGCCACTGGAGCCCGAGATCGGTGTCGACCCGCTGCTCGCCGACGTCGCCTGGTCGTGGCTGATCGATGCGCTGCACACGCGCGGCGCGACCTTCCACGCGGCATCCGGCACCGCCACCAAGACCCTCTCCAAGGGGTTCGGCACCCTCGCCGACGAGGGCGACGGCGCGCAGATCGAGCTGCGCGCCTCGTGGTCGCCTGGCGGCGATCTCACCGCCCACGTGGCGGCCTGGGCCGAACTCGTCTGCATGCTCGCGGGTCTGCCCCCGGGATCCGAGGACATCGCCGTGTTCGGAGCGCATCGCGCCGCCGGCGGGCGGGGACCATCCGCGCGCGGGGGGTCGCGTGGCTGAGTACGACGTCGTGGCGGATGCCGCGGGCCTCGCCGCGGCCGCCGCCGCCCTCTCCGACGGCACCGGCCCGGTCGCTGTCGACGTCGAGCGCGCCTCCGGGTTCCGCTATTCGCAGCGCGCCTACCTGATCCAGGTGTTCCGCCGCGACGCCGGCGTGTATCTGTTCGACCCGCCTGCGATCGGCGACATGTCGGCGCTGCAGGGCGCCATCGGCGACCTCGAGTGGATCCTGCATGCGGCCAGTCAAGACCTGCCGTCGCTGCGGGAGGCGGGCCTCGAGCCGCCCTCGGTGTTCGACACCGAGCTGGCGGCGCGGCTGCTCGGGCACGAGCGGGTGGGGCTCGGGGCTGTCGTGGAGGACACCCTCGGCATCACGCTGGCCAAGGCGCACTCCGCGGCCGACTGGTCGACGCGGCCGCTGCCGCAGCCGTGGCTCGAGTACGCCGCGCTCGACGTGCTGCACCTGGTGGACGTCTACGACGTGCTGGTCGCCGAGCTCGCCGAGCAGGGCAAGACCGAGATCGCCGCGCAGGAGTTCGAGGCCGTCCGCACCAAGCCGGAGCGTCCGGCGCGCGAGGAGCCGTGGCGGCGTCTCAGCGGACTGCACACGGTGCGCGGACGCCGTTCCCTCGCGGTGGCGCGCGCGCTGTGGCTCGCCCGCGAGGAGTACGCCAAGGAGCAGGACACCTCGCCGGGCCGGCTCGTCCCCGACCGATCGCTCATCGCCGCCGTCCTCGCCGATCCCGCCAGCAAGCAGGAACTCGCGCGCGTCAAGGACTTCACCGGCCGCGCCAGTCGCGCCCAGCTCGATCGGTGGTGGGCGGCGATCGAGGCCGGCCGCGCCGATCCCGCGCTGCCGTCGGAGCGCGCGACGGGCGACGGGATGCCGCCGCCCCGCGCATGGGCGGACCGCAATCCCGCCGCCGACGCGCGGCTGAAGGCGGCGCGCCCGCTCGTCGAGCAGCTGGCCGCCGACCTCCGGATGCCGACGGAGAACGTCCTGACGCCCGACACGCTGCGGCGCGTCGCCTGGGCTCCCCCCGCCGAGGTGGACGCGGCATCCGTCGGCGAGGTGCTCGCCGCCCACGGCGCGCGGCCGTGGCAGATCGCCCTGACGGCCCCGGTCATCGCGCACGCGTTTGTCGATTCTCTGCACGCGGCCGACGACTCCCCCGACGAGGCGTCGTAGAATCGGTCCAAGCGATTACGCGAGACTGAGTGTCACCATAGGCTGGACTCAATCTCATAACTTGGAGGCAGTGTGGCCGAGCTCACGGACGTCTACTTCGTCGATGGCATGCGCACCCCGTTCGGGCGTGCCGGCGAAAAGGGCATGTACTGGAACACCCGCGCCGATGACCTCGCCGTGAAGGCGACCATCGGTCTCATGGAGCGCAACGCCGCCGTCCCGGCGGACCGCGTGGACGACGTCGCCATCGCCGCGACGAGCCAGACCGGTGAGCAGGGGCTCACCCTCGGCCGCTCGGTGGCGATCCTCGCCGGCCTCCCCCAGACGGTGCCCGGCTTCGCGATCGACCGCATGTGCGCCGGCGCGATGACGAGCGTCGCCATGATGGGCGCCTCGATCGGCTCCGGCATGTACGACATCGCCCTCGCCGGCGGCGTCGAGCACATGGGCCACTACCCGATCGGCGGCAACGCCGACCCCAACCCGCGCTTCGTCGCGGAGAAGATGGTCGACCCGGGCGCGCTCAACATGGGCGTCACGGCGGAGCGCATCTTCGACCGCTTCCCGCACCTGACCAAGGAGCGCAGCGACCGCTTCGGGATGCTGAGCCAGCACAAGGCCCAGGCCGCCTATGAGGCCGGCAAGTTCCAGCCCGACCTCGTCCCCGTCGCGATCAAGGACGCCGAGGGATCCTGGGGCCTCGCCACCGAGGACGAGGGCCGCCGCCCGCAGACCACGATGGAGGACCTCGCGAATCTCAAGACCCCGTTCCGCCCGCATGGGCGGGTCACGGCCGGCACCTCCTCGCCGCTCACCGACGGGGCGACCATGTCGATCCTCGCCGGTGGCAGCGCCGTCAAGGAGCTGGGCCTTCGGCCCAAGATGCGGATGGTCTCGTTCGCGTTCGCCGGAGTGCAGCCCGAGATCATGGGCATCGGCCCGATCCCCTCGACCGAGAAGGCGCTGCGCAAGGCGGGCCTCACGATCGATGACATCGGCCTGTTCGAGCTGAACGAGGCCTTCGCCGTGCAGGTGATCTCGCTGCTCGACCACTTCGGCATCGCCGATGACGACCCCCGCGTCAACCAGTGGGGCGGCGCGATCGCGCTCGGGCACCCCCTCGCGGCATCCGGCGTCCGCCTCATGATCCAGCTCGCGGCACAGTTCGCCGAGCGCCCCGACGTCCGCTACGGCCTCACCGCGATGTGCGTGGGCCTCGGGCAGGGCGGCTCGGTCATCTGGGAGAACCCGCACTTCGACGGCAAGAAGGGCAAGCGCTGAACGCCATGACCAACTACGACGAGATCGACTTCTCCCCCATCCAGGCCCTCACCGAGGGTGAGGTCATCACCCATTCGCGCGTCCGCGATATCACCCTCCCCTCCGGCAAGGTGCTGGCGCTCATCACGCTCGACAACGGTCGTGACCACACCCGCCCGAACACGCTCGGCCCCGCCACGATGACGGCGCTCGGCGAGACGCTCGACGCGCTCACGGCGCGCGCCGCGGCCGGCGAGATCCAGGCGGTCGGCATCACCGGCAAGCAGTACATCCTGGCTGCCGGCGCGGACCTCTCCGACATCACGAAGGTCGGCTCGAAGGCCAACGCCAAGCTCGTCGCGCAGCTCGGCCACAAGGTGCTCGGCAAGCTGTCGACGCTCGGTGTGCCGAGTTTCACGTTCGTCAACGGCCTCGCGCTCGGCGGCGGCCTCGAGATCGCGCTGAACTCGCACTACCGCACGGTGGACGCCTCGGCCGCGGCCATCGCGTTGCCCGAGGTCTTCCTCGGGATCATCCCGGGCTGGGGCGGCGCGTACCTGCTGCCGAACCTCATCGGCATCGAGAACGCTCTCGAGGTCGTCATCTCCAACCCGCTCAAGCAGAACCGGATGCTGAAGCCCCAGCAGGCGTACGACCTCGGGATCTTCGACGCGATCTTCCCGGCGGCGACGTTCCTGGAGAGCTCGCTGCGGTGGGCCGACGGCGTGCTGTCGGGCGCCACGAAGGTGGAGCGCAAGAACCAGCCCGGCAAGATCGAGCGGACGGTCAAGTGGCCGGTCGCCATCAAGATGGCGCGCGGCATGCTGGAGTCGAAGATCGGCACGGTTCCCCGCTCGCCGTACGTCGCGCTCGACCTGCTCGACAAGGCGCGCAGCGGAACGAAGGAAGAGGGCTTCGCCCGCGAGGACGAGGCCCTGGCCGACCTCGTGACGGGTGACCAGTTCGCGGCATCCATGTACGCGTTCGACCTCGTGCAGAAGCGCGCGAAGCGCCCCGTCGGCGCTCCCGACAAGGCCCTCGCGAAGAAGGTCACGAAGGTCGGGATCATCGGCGCGGGCCTCATGGCCAGCCAGTTCGCGCTGCTGTTCGTCCGCAAGCTCCGGGTGCCGGTGCTCATCACCGACCTCGACCAGGCGCGCGTCGACAAGGGCGTCGCCTACATCCACGACGAGATCGGGAAGCTCGAGGCGAAGGGCCGCCTCGACGCCGACACCGCGAACCAGCTGCGCGCGCTCGTGACCGGCACGACCGACAAGAGCCTGTACGCGGACTGCGACTTCGTCATCGAGGCCGTCTTCGAGGAGGTCGGCGTCAAGCAGGCGGTCTTCGGCGAGATCGAGCAGATCGTCGCCGAGGATGCGATCCTCGCCACCAACACGTCGTCGCTGTCGGTGGCCGAGATCGGATCGAAGCTCACGCACCCCGAGCGCCTCGTCGGCTTCCACTTCTTCAACCCGGTCGCGGTCATGCCGCTGATCGAGATCGTGAAGACGGATGCGACGACGGATGCCGCGCTGTCGACCGCCTTCGTCGTCGCGCGCGGCCTGGGCAAGAACGCCGTCCTCACCGCCGACGCGCCCGGGTTCGTCGTGAACCGCCTGCTCGCGAAGGTCATGGGCGAGGCCGCTCGCGCCGTCTACGAGGGGACGCCGGTCGCCGATGTCGAGAAGGCGTTCGCGCCGCTCGGACTGCCGATGGGGCCGTTCCAGCTGATCGACCTCGTCGGGTGGAAGGTCGCGGCGCACGTGCAGGACACCATGGTGCACGCCTTCCCCGACCGGTTCTACGCGAACGAGAACTTCCACGCCCTCGCGGAGCTGCCGGAGGTCGTCGAGAAGGACAAGGGCGGGCGCGTCACCGGCTTCACGAAGGACGCCCAGAAGGCGCTCAAGGGTCACGTGGGCTCCGCCCCGGCATCCGCCGACACGATCCTGCGCCGCGTGCAGGACGGACTCGCGCAGGAGATCAAGCTCATGCTCGACGAGGGCGTCGTGCCCGAGGTCGAGGACATCGACCTGTGCCTCATCCTCGGCGCGGGCTGGCCGTTCATCGACGGCGGCGCCTCGCCCTACCTGGACCGCGAGGGCGCGTCCGAGCGCGTGTTCGGCGACACATTCCACCACCCGCCGATCCGCGGCATCGGCGGCTGACGCCGCACGACCAACAGTGCGCGACGGTTGGGTGAACAGTTGATCGCGCCGTGTGGATCTGCACCGAAGGGTGCAGATCCACACGGTGCGGCGCTGCGCGACCTCGTGCACAGCCATGAGGGCACGCGTCTGCCCGTCAACGTCGACCTGTCCGCCGCGGTCGTGGGCGCGTGCGCCGAGCGGGTGCGCGAAGCGTGCGGCATCGAGCTGCTGTCGGTCGTGATCACCGGCGACGCCCTGACCGACGGATACCTCCTCGCGGACGCGATCACGCGTCAGACATCCGACCGGGCGCCCGACGCGGTGCCTCACCTCTGGGCCAGCGCGGTCGCGGCACGGCACAGCGCGTAAGCGCGCCCGGCGCGGCGTCGGCTGCCGGATCAGGTCCGTGGCTGGGCGGCGCGCACGCGCAGGTCGCGGGCGAGCCCGTCGCGCTGCTCGATGACGAGTCGCCGCAGGGCCCCGGGCGCATCTGCATGCTCCGCGAGCCATGCGTCGACGAGATCGAGAGAGTCGGATGCCGGGAACAGCCCGACCACAAGGCGCCGCGCGATCTCGATGCTGCGCGATGCCCAGGTCGGCGCGATGCGTGCGAAGTACTCGGCATCGAACTCCGCCAGGAACCGCCGCGCGTCGCCCGCGCGCGCACCGGCGATCGTCGCGCTCAGACGCTCGTTGGTCAGGCTCTCATCGTCCCAGGCGGCGTGCCAGGCGGCGGCGCGCACGGCGGAATCGGGGCGCGCCGCGAGCACGGTGAGGTGCGCGGTCCGACCCTGCGATGACGGATCGGCATCGCGCTCGGCATCCGCCTCCGCGGCGGTGAGACGGCCGGTCGCGGACAGCGCGGTCAGCCACATCCACCGCAGCTCGTGATCCAGCCGCAGCCCGTCCGGACCGGCGGCATCCCCGGCCAGGATCGCGCGGAGCTCGTCGGCGCGCCCCGCGGCGCGGGAGGCCGCAGCAGCCACTGCGCGCGCCCACGCGAGCTGCGCATCCGACTCGGCATCCGCCGTCCACAGGGCCTGCCAGCAGGCCTCGAGCCACCGGGCCGCGAGGTCCGACCGTGCCTCCGCGGCGGCGTAGTGGCCGATCGCGGCGTCCGCGTGGGCGAGCGCGTCGGCCAGCAGCGCCACATTCGGCTCCGCGGGCGCGTGCCTGCGCACGATCTCGAGGTAGCGGACCACCGGCAACTCGCCGTCACGCGTCGCGTCCCACAAGGCGGCCCAGACCACGGCGCGCGCCAGGGCATCGTCGATCGTGGCGAGACCTGCGGCCGCGGCATCCGTCGATGCGTCGTCCAGGCGGACCTTCGCGTACGTGCGGTCGTCGTCGTTCGGCACGACCAGCACGATGTCCTCGTCGGCGAGGGAGGCATCGAGCGTCGTCCGCTCGGCGGTCACGTCGAGCTCGATCCCCCGGCGGCGGACCAGCCGATCGCCGTCGCGCCCGTACAGGCCGACCGTCAGCCGGTGCGGGCGCGGGTCGGACTGCGCCAGCGCGAGCGCGCCGTCCGCGACGGGCTCGACGGCGAGCCGGGAGATCCCCGACGTCTGCAGCCAGGCGGCGCTCCAGGCCCGCAGATCGCGGTCCGAGGCGGATTCGAGGGCGGCGAGCAGGTCCGGCAGGGTCGTGTTGCCGTATGCGTGGTCGGCGAAGTAGCGGCGCGCACCGCGGAAGAAGGCCTCCTCGCCGACGAACGCGACGAGCTGCTTCAGCACGGAGGCGCCCTTCGCATACGTGATGCCGTCGAAGTTGAGCTTCGCGGCCTCGAGGTCGGGGATGTCGGCGACGATCGGGTGCGTCGTGGGGAGCTGGTCCTGCACGTACGCCCAGCCCTTGCGACGGCTCGCGAACGTCACCCAGGCGTCGGGGAAGCCGCCCGCGACGACCGCTGCGTGCGCCCCCATGAAGTCGGCGAACGACTCCTTGAGCCAGAGGTCGTCCCACCACCGCATCGTGGTGAGGTCGCCGAACCACATGTGCGCCATCTCGTGCAGGATCGTGTTCGCGCGGGCCTCGTGCTGCGCCGCGGTGGATGCCCCGCGGAACACGTAGCTCTCGGTGAAGGTCACGAGGCCCGGGTTCTCCATGGCTCCGAGGTTGTATTCGGGCACGAAGATCTGGTCGTACTTACCCCATGGATAGTCGAGCCCGAAGGCCTCGCCGAAGAACGCGAGTCCGCGGCGCGTGATGTCCAGGATCTCGTCGGCGTCGAGGTGGGATGCCAGCGACGCGCGGCACAGCACGCCCAGCGCGACGGCGCCGGATGGGCCTTCCCAGACGCCCTCGACACGGTGGTACGGGCCCGCGGCGACGGCGGTGATGTAGCTGGAGAGCGGCAGGGTCTCGGCGAACCGCACCCGCACGCCGCCGGCGACGGCCTCGCGGTCGATCTCGGCGCCGTTCGAGAGGACCTGCCAGCCTGCCGGCGCCGCGACGGCGAAGCGCCAGCGGGCCTTCAGGTCGGGCTGCTCGAAACACGGGTAGACGCGGCGGCAGTCGGCCGGTTCGTACTGCGTGTACAGGTAGACCTCGCCGTCGAGGGGGTCGACGAAGCGGTGCAACCCCTCACCGGACGTGCTGTACCGTCCGGTGCCGCGGATCTCGACGGTGTTGTGCGCGGCGAGGTCGTCGATGTGCACGCGCGCGCCGTCCCAGTCGACGGCGCGTTCCTCGCCGTTGACGATGACGGCGTCGACCGATGCTCCGATGAAATCGATCCACGTCGCATCGACGTCGGCCTCGAACGCGAGCGTCGTCGCCGTGCCGAACGTCGCGGCATCCGCGTCACGCGCACCGCGCAGATCGAGCTCGACATCGATGGTGTGAAGGCGGATGCCGGCGGCGCGCGCCGCCGTCTCGTCTCGGGTGAGGTTGGCGGAGGTCACCGCTCCATCGTGTCAGACCCGTGGCGGCGGCCTCAGCGCTCCTGGTGCTCGCTGTCCTGGGGTGAAACCGTCCAGATGGCGCCGGTGTCGGCGGAGGGACGCGCGACGGGAATGCGCGTGCCGAGCACCTGCGCCACGACGTCCTGGGCGATCTTGGCGGCCGAAAGGCCGGCATCCTCGAGGATCTGCTCGCGCGTCGCGTGGTCGATGAACTCGTCCGGCAGGCCCAGCTCGTCCACCGCGGTGTCGACGCCGGCCTCGCGCAGCACCTGCCGCACCCGCGTGCCGACGCCGCCGACGCGGATGCCGTCCTCGATCGTGATGACGAGACGGTGGGATGCCGCCAGCTTCACGATCGACGGCTGCACCGGCACGACCCAACGCGGGTCGACGACCGTCGCGCCGATGCCCTGCGCGCGCAGGCGCTCCGCCACGGCGACGGCGAGCTGCGTCATCGGGCCGATGCCGACCAACAGCACATCCTCGGCACCGTGGCGCCACAGCACGTCGGTGCCGTCGGCGAGCCGCTCGAGGGCGGGCTGGTCGGCGGCGACGGCGCCCTTCGGGAAGCGGATGACGGTCGGTGCGTCCTCGACGGCGATCGCCTCGTCGAACTCCTCCCGCAGGCGCGCCGCGTCGCGTGGCGCGGCGATGCGGATGCCGGGGACCAGCTGCAGCATCGCGAGGTCCCACACACCGTGGTGGCTGGGACCGTCGGGACCCGTCACGCCGGAGCGATCGAGGACGAACGTGACACCGGCCTTGTGCAGCGCGACGTCCATCATGACCTGGTCGAACGCGCGATTCATGAACGTCGCGTAGATCGCGACGACAGGGTGCAGCCCGCCGAAGGCGAGTCCGGCGGCGGATGCCACGGCGTGCTGCTCCGCGATGCCCACGTCGTACACGCGGTCGGGGTACCGCTGCGCGAACGGCTGCAGCCCGGTCGGCCGCAGCATCGCGGCCGTGATCGCGATGACGTCCGCACGCCGCTCCCCGGCGGCCACGAGCGCATCGGAGAAGACATCCGTCCACGCCTCGGCATCCGACGATCCGAGCGGCTCGCCCGTGGCGGGATCGATCTTGCCGACGGCGTGGAACTGGTCGGCCTCGTCGTTGCGGGCCGGCTCGTAGCCGCGCCCCTTCTCGGTGATCACGTGCACGATCGCCGGCGCGCCGTACTCCTTCGCGAGGCGCAGGGTCTCTTCGAGGGCCTCGAGGTCGTGCCCGTCGATAGGACCGAGGTACTTGATGTCGAGGTTGGAATACAGGGCGGCGTTGTTGGTGAAGCGCGAGAGGAAGCCGTGCGTGCCGCCGCGCACGCCGCGGTAGACGGCGCGGCCGGCGGGACCGAGCTTGCGGAAGAAGGATGCCGATCCCTTGCGCAGGCTCTCGTACTGCTCGGTCGTGCGGACGCGGTTCAGGTACCGCGCCATGCCGCCGATGGTGGGCGCGTAGGAGCGGCCGTTGTCGTTGACGACGATGACGAGGTTGCGGTCGTTGTCGTCGGAGATGTTGTTGAGCGCCTCCCACGTCATGCCGCCGGTCAAAGCGCCGTCGCCGACGACCGCGATGACGTGGCGATCCATGCGGCCGGTGCGGGTGAGCGCCCGCGAGATGCCGTCCGCCCAGCTCAGCGAACTCGACGCGTGGGAGGACTCGACGACATCGTGCTCGCTCTCGGAGCGCTGCGGGTAACCGGCGAGCCCGCCGCGCGAGCGCAGGGCGCCGAAGTCCTGCCGCCCCGTCAGCAGCTTGTGGACGTACGACTGATGCCCGGTGTCGAAGACGAAGGGGTCCTGCGGGGAGTCGAACACGCGGTGCAGGGCGATCGTCAGCTCCACGACGCCGAGGTTCGGGCCCAGGTGCCCGCCGGTGCGGGCGACGTTCTCGATGAGGAAGTCGCGGATCTCCTGTGCGAGTTGCTTCAGCTGCGGTACTGAGAGGTCATCGAGGTCGCGGGGACCGTGAATCGACTCGAGCAGGCTCATCCCCCGAGTCTACGTCGCAGCGGTCCCCTCGGTCGTAGCCGCAAGCGGGCCCGGCATCCGCCCCTCGCCCGCCTCCGCCCCGCTCATCCGTCGCGAATCGCGTCTATCGGGGCGGGATGGCGCACCTTGCGCCGGACGAATCCCGACCGCCGTCGCCCACCGTTCCCCCGGCACGCGAAAGCCCCGGCATCCCCCTCCGAAGACGGGCGGATGCCGGGGCTTTCAGCCGCGGCGCGGCTCAGACGAGCGAGCGAAGCACGTACTGCAGGATGCCGCCGTTGCGGTAGTAGTCGGCCTCACCGGGCGTGTCGATGCGGACCTTCGCGTCGAAGACGACCGTCTCCTTGCCCTCGGGCGAGAACTCGCTCGGCGCGGCGGTGACCTTGACCGTCTTCGGCGTCGTGCCCTCGTTGAGCTGCTCCAGGCCCTCGATCGAGACGATCTCGGTGCCGTCGAGGCCCAGGCTCTTCCAGGACTGCCCCTCGGGGAACTGCAGCGGGACGACGCCCATGCCGATGAGGTTCGAGCGGTGGATGCGCTCGAAGCTCTCGGTGATGACGGCCTTCACGCCGAGGAGCGAGGTGCCCTTGGCGGCCCAGTCGCGCGACGAGCCCGAGCCGTACTCCTTGCCGCCGAAGACGACGAGCGGGGTGCCCTGCGCCTGGTAGTTCTGGCTCGCGTCGTAGATGAACGACTGCGGACCGCCCGGCTGCGTGAAGTCGCGGGTGTAGCCGCCCTCCACGATCTGGCCGTCGTTGACCGCCGCGACGAGCTCGTTCTTCAGGCGGATGTTCGCGAACGTGCCACGGATCATGACCTCGTGGTTGCCGCGCCGCGAGCCGTAGGAGTTGAAGTCCTTCTGCGCGACGCCGTGCTCGGTGAGGTACTGCGCCGCGGGCGTGCCCGCCTTGATGTTGCCGGCCGGCGAGATGTGGTCGGTGGTGACGGAGTCGCCGAGCGTCGCCAGGACGCGCGCGCCGTGGATGTCCGAGACCGGCGTCAGCTCCATCGACATGCCGTCGAAGTAGGGGGGCTTGCGCACGTAGGTGGACTCGTCGTTCCACTCGAACACCGGGCCGGTCGGGGTGGGCAGGTTCTTCCAGCGCTCGTCGCCGTCGAAGACGGTGGCGTACTGCTTGATGAACTGCTCGCGGGAGATCGACGAATCGATGACCTCCTGCACCTCGTCGGGCGAGGGCCAGATGTCCTTCAGGAACACGTCGTTGCCCTCGGAGTCCTTGCCGAGGGGGTCCGTCTCGAAGTCGAAGTGCATCGACCCGGCGAGGGCGTACGCGACGACGAGCGGCGGCGAGGCGAGGTAGTTCATCTTCACGTCGGGGCTGATGCGACCCTCGAAGTTGCGGTTGCCCGAGAGCACCGCGGTGACGGCCAGGTCGTTCTCGTTGATGGCCGCGGAGACCTCTTCGATGAGCGGGCCCGAGTTGCCGATGCAGACCGTGCAGCCGTAGCCGACGGTGTAGAAGTCGAGGCCCTCGAGCGCCTTGTCCAGGCCCGATTTCTCGTAGTAGTCAGTGACGACCTTCGAGCCCGGGCCGAGCGTCGTCTTGACCCACGGCTTGCGCTTGAGGCCCTTGTCGACGGCCTTCTTGGCGAGCAGACCCGCCGCGATCATGACGGACGGGTTCGACGTGTTCGTGCACGAGGTGATCGCGGCAAGCGCCACCGCACCGTTGTCGAGGATGTACTTCTCCCCCGCGGGAGTCGACACCGGCACCGGGTTGGATGCCGCGGCGGGCGCTCCACTGTTGATGTGCACCTCGCGCGTGTCGGGCTCTTCGTCGCCGGGGGTTGCACCGGGGTCGGATGCCGGGAACGAGTGCTTCGACTCGAGGTCGACGATGTCGTTCGACGTCGACGGCGCCGCGTAGTTCAGGATGTCCTTCTCGAACTGCGACTTCGCCTCGGACAGCAGGATGCGGTCTTGCGGGCGCTTGGGGCCGGCGATCGAGGGGACGACGGTGCCGAGGTCGAGTTCCATGTACTCGCTGAAGATCGGCTCGTTGTCGGCGTCGTGCCAGAGCTTCTGCTCCTTCGCGTACGCCTCGACGAGGGCGACGGTCTGCTCGTCACGGCCCGTCAGGCGCAGGTAGTCGAGCGTGACGTCGTCGATCGGGAACATCGCCGCTGTCGAGCCGAACTCGGGGCTCATGTTGCCGATCGTGGCGCGGTTCGCGAGCGGTACGGAGGCCACACCCTTGCCGTAGAACTCCACGAACTTGCCGACGACCCCGTGCTTGCGCAGCATGTCGGTGATGGTGAGCACGACGTCGGTCGCCGTGACGCCCGCCGGGATCGTGCCGGTCAGCTTGAAACCGACGACGCGCGGGATGAGCATCGACACGGGCTGGCCGAGCATCGCGGCCTCGGCCTCGATGCCGCCGACACCCCAGCCGAGCACGCCGAGGCCGTTGACCATCGTGGTGTGCGAGTCGGTGCCGACACACGTGTCGGGGTAGGCGCGGAGCACGCCGTCGCGGCCGGTGCGGTCGTAGATGACCTTCGCGAGGTGCTCGATGTTCACCTGGTGGACGATGCCGGTGCCCGGCGGGACGACCTTGAAGTCGTCGAAGGCGGTCTGGCCCCAGCGCAGGAACTGGTAGCGCTCACCGTTGCGCTCGTACTCGATCTCGACGTTGCGTTCGAGGGCGTTCTCGGTACCGAAGACATCGGCGATAACGGAGTGGTCGATGACCATCTCGGCGGGCGAGAGCGGGTTGATCTTGTTCGGGTCGCCGCCGAGCGCCGTGACGGCCTCGCGCATGGTGGCGAGGTCGACGATGCAGGGGACGCCGGTGAAGTCCTGCATCAAGACGCGCGCGGGCGTGAACTGGATCTCGGTGTCGGGCTCCGCATCGGCATCCCAGTTTCCGAGCGCCTCGATCTGCGCCTTCGTGACGTTCGCACCGTCCTCGGTGCGCAGCAGGTTCTCCAGCAGCACCTTCAGGCTGAACGGAAGACGCTCGTACCCCGCGACGGTGTCGATGCGGTAGATCTCGTAGTCGGTTCCGCCGACTGTCAGGGTGCTCTTGGCTCCGAAGCTGTCAACAGTGGACACGTCTCTACTCCTTCGTTGGGGGCCGCGGGCGCTGGGGTCGGCGGTGCGCGCACGCGCTGCATCGGCAGCCGCCCGTGCTTCCATCTTCCTCGGCGGTCTCGCCTGCGGCTAGTGAGGTCTGCCTAACCCGACAGACCGGTTCCGGCGCGGAAATTTATCTTGATATCAAGATAAATCTATCATGACTCCGCAGGAGCCTGCGGCTTCGGATAGACGGCGCGCACGGCCAGCCAGGTGACGGCGACGAGCGGTGCGAACAGGGGCAGACCCATGACGAGCTTCACGGTGCCGAGCGTCGTCACGTCGCCGGAGAAGTAGAACGGCAGCTGCACGGCCAGCCGCGCGAAGAACAGGGCGGCCCACGCCATCGCGAGCCAGAAGAAGACGCGTCGCTTGCGGGGGTCCGCGCGCCAGGCCGTGCCCTCGTTCATGAGGAACCCGACCGCGAGCCCGATGAGCGACCAGCCGATGAGGGCGGAGACGAGGAACGCCGTGCCGTATGCGGCGTTGGTGATGAGGCCCGGGACGAAGTTGTCCTGGCCGCGACCCGTCCACAGCGCGAGCGCAGCGGCCGCGACCGTCGCGATGAGCCCGCCGAGCGCTGCGCTGAGGGTGGAACGCTGCACCAGCCGGGCCACGGTGAACGCGGCCGCGAGCCCCACCGAGCACACCAGGGAGAGCAGGAGGTTCTGGGTGAAGGTGAACAGCAGCACGAAGGCGAGCCCGGGCAGGACGCTCTCGAGCACACCGCGCCACCCGCCCATCGCCGCCCAGACAACATGACCGGTGTGGCTCTGCGCGTTCGGGTCGAGTCCCGCTTTGCGGGCCGCGCCGCCGAGGACCTGGCCGAGGATCTCGGATGCCGTGGCGGGCGCCGGCGGCTCCAGTCCGGTCTCCCGCGGCTCACGGGGCGTGGCGGCGGCGTGCGGGTCTTCGGCGGGAGTACTCATGCGGTGCCGGGGGCGGCGGGCATCTTCAGCGGGATGAGATCGCGCGGCGGCATGGGGCTGCCGCCGCGGACCACGACGATCGAGCGGAACAGGTCTTCGACCCGAGCAGCCGCCTCGACGTCACTGGTCGCGGCGCCGCCGATGACGCCGCGGAGGAACCAGCGGGGGCCGTCGACGCCGACGAACCGCGCGAGGCGCTTGCCCTGCGTGCCGTCGGGGCCGGCCACCGGCACCTCGGCGAGAAGCTCCGGACCGAGCGGCCCCTCGCGCTCCTCGACGCGGCCGCCCTGCTGGCGGATCTGCTGTCGGATCTGGTCACGCGTCTCGTCCCACAGTCCGCTGGAGCGCGGGGCCGCGAACGGCTGCACCTGCAGTGTGGACTCGGCGTAGTCCAGGCCGACCGCGACGATGCGCTTGGTCTGCTCCTCGACCTCCAGTCGCAGGTTCAGACCCTCGCGAGGCAGCACCTTGATGCCGCCGAGGTCGATGTAAGGACGGACCGGGTTCGCTTCGGACTCGTCGAACGGACCCGTCGAAGCGCGGTCGCCGAAGCCGACGGGGGTGACGTCGTCGCTCATGAGGTGACTCCTGTCTGGTGGCCGGTGGACCCGAACCCGCCCTCGCCGCGCGGCGATTCAGGCAGGACCTCGACCGGGAGGAACCGTGCTCGCGGGACCGGCATGACGATCATCTGTGCGATGCGGTCGCCGACGGCGATGTCGTAGGCCGCGCGGGCGTCGGTGTTCAGCAGCGCGACCTTGATCTCGCCGCGGTAGCCGGCATCGACGGTGCCGGGCGCGTTGACGATCGTGATGCCGTGCTTGGCCGCGAGGCCGCTGCGCGGGACGACGAAGGCCGCGTACCCGTCCGGCAGCGCGATGCGCACCCCGGTGCCGACGAGAGCCCGCTCACCGGGTTCGAGCCGCAGTGCTTCTGCCGAGACCAGATCCGCGCCCGCATCGCCCGGGTGGGCGTACTCGGGAACCTGCGACGCGATAATGGGTACGTCCACGGATTCGATCACTCCACGAGGGTAATGCACATCGCCACCGCAGCCGCCTCCCCCGCCGTCCACTATCGGGAACGCCTGAGCCCTTCGCTGTGGACGCTGCTGAGCGCCGCCGTGATCGCCCCGATGGTCGCGCTCGTGTTCGTCCCCCTCGACGCGACCGTCGCGCTGCTGGCGGGCCTGGCCGCGGCGGCACTGATCGTGACGCTGCTCGTGCGGGCATCGCCCGTCGTGAGCGTCGTCGGAGGGGAGTTGCGGGTCGGGCGGGCGCACATCCCGGTGAGCGAGCTGGGAGAGCCGGTGGGCCTCGCGGCCGAGCAGGCGCGGGCGGCGCGCGGGCCGGAGCTGTCGCGCACCGCATGGCATCTGCTGCGGGGCGGTATCGACCCCGTCGTGCGCGTGCCGGTCACCGATCCCGGCGACCCGGTGACCGAGTGGGTGTTCTCGACGCGCACCCCCGATCGCGTGATCGCGGCGATCCAGCGCGCGCAGCGCGACGCCGGTCGACGCTGACACGACTGACGCCGGCCACGAGGGCCGGCGTCAGAGGGTGGCGGTCAGCGGATCAGGCGCACTCCACGCAGACGGCGCCCGCGGCGGTCTCGTGGTCGATCTGGGTGCGGTGCTTCACCAGGAAGCACTCGATGCAGGTGAACTCGTCCTCCTGCGGCGGGAGCACCACGACGTCGAGCTCCAGGTCGGACAGGTCGGCACCCGGCAGCTCGAAGCCGGAGGGGTTGTCCGCGTCCTCGACGTCCACCGACGCCGAGAGCTTGTCGGGGACGCGCTCCTTCAGGGCCTCGATCGACTCGCTGTCGTCGTCGGTCTTGCGGGGGGCGTCGTAGTCGGTCGCCATGCTCTCAACTTCCAGGTTGTGCCAGTGCCGGCTCGTCGATCCGAACGCGAGGTGCGTCCTGCGGGCGGCGATAGTTTGCACGACGGTTCTGCATTTCGCAAATGATCGTCGCGGTGATGCCCGCTTGTGGCGGGTGCGTCGCCTGAAACTCACGGCGCGCCCGCGGTATTCCCGGATGCCGGGGATCTGCTGTGTCAGCATGGGGGCGATCGAATGGTGCCCACGCAGGGAACTGGAGGCGTGATTCGCATGGAGCAGCTCAGAGTCATCGGGATCGAGGAGGGAGTCCTCGTCCTCGCGACCGAATCGGGCGACCGCTTCGCTCTCGCCGTCGACGAGACGCTGCGCTCGCAGCTGCGTCGGGTCGAGCGCGACAGCGAGCCGCGCGGTGCACGCCCGAGCCCCCGCGACATCCAGGCGCACATCCGGTCCGGGCTGTCCGCCGAGGAGGTGGCCGAGCTGCTCGGTGCGCGCCTCGAAGACGTGCAGCGGTTCGAGCGCCCCGTCCTCGCCGAGCGCGAGCACATCGTCGGTCAGGCCCTTGCCGTGCCGGTGCTCGTCGCCGGGGAGATCGACGGCGACGCCCAGCCGACGTTCGGCGTCGCGGTGCGAGCCAAGCTCGCCGAAGCGGGCGCCGTGGGCGAACGCTGGACGAGCTGGAAAGAGGAGTCCGGCTGGGTCGTCAAGCTGGAGTTCACCGCGAACGACGTGGACCACGACGCGCGCTGGAGCTTCGACCCGCGGCGCAGCAGCCTTGCGCCGCAGAACGCGGACGCCACCCAGCTCTCTCGTCAGGGGTCGTTGCCCGAGGGGCTCATCCCCCGCCTGCGTGCCCTCGACGCCTCGCCGCTGAAGGATTCGTCGCGCTTCGACTCCGGAGCCTTCGGACCTCGCCGCCTTGACGTCGAGACCGAGGCGGGCGCTCCCGAGGCCGACATCGTTCGTCCCGAGATGCGCGCGCCGGTCACGGCGGCGGTGCAGGATGCCGCGATCAAGCGCGCGCCGGACCACGCGGTCACCTCCGCCGAGACCGCCGACCTGCTGGAGGCCCTGCGCCGCCGCCGCGGTCAGCGCGAGCCGATGCCCGCCGAAGAGGCCGACGACCGTCCGCACTCCCCCGTGGCGCTGTTCGATGCCCTCGAGCCGGGGTACGACGAAGCTCCCGCCGACGGAGAGGCGGACGAAGAGCCGCTGGAGGACACCGTCATCAGCGAGGCCTCGCGGCGCAAGGGACGCACCTCCATGCCCTCCTGGGACGAGATCGTCTTCGGCGCCCGCACCGAGGATGGTTCCTGAGCCTGTGACCCCCGGTCGTTGAGCGAGCGAGGAACGAGCGAGACGAAACGCGGCTAGCCTCCTGCGAACGCGCCGAGTCGGATGAGGGGCACGATCCGCTCCTGATCGGTGAGCGAGCCGTGCTGGCCGATCATGCGCTGCGGCTTCTTGTCGGCGAGACGATCGTCGTAGTACGCGACGACTCCGCGCGCGGCCACGAGCACATCGCCGATCCGCGGGATCACCTCGGCATCCACCGTCGATCCGTACAGGCCGGCCGCGATCGCCTCGTCGCGCGTCAGCACCCAGGAACGACCGTCCTCCGACGCGTGCCACCGTGCGGCCACGTCGCGGGTCGCACCGTCGCGGACGTACAGCTGCAGCAGCCGCGGCTCGCCGGCGACGAGCTCGACGTCGCGCAACAGGTCGTCGCCGTCCCGCAGCAGCACCTGGCTGTGGGACGGGACGTCGATCATGCCGTGATCGGCGGTGACGACGGCGCCGGTGCCGGAATCCAGCTGGTCTTCGAACGACGACAGCGCGGCATCGAGCCCTTCGAGCGCGGCGATCCAGCCGTCGGACTCCCAGCCGCGCGCGTGTCCGATCGTGTCCAATTCGGGGAGGTAGACGTAGACGAGGGACCCGGGATGCCGCGACGCGAGGTCCGCGGCGATCTCCAGGCGCTCGCGAGGCGATCCCCCGGGAACGAACTCGGCGCCGCGCTGGATGGCACGGGTGAATCCCGTCCCCGCGTAGCTCGCCTTGGAGACCACGAAGCAACGGCGACCGGCCGCGGACTCCCGTTCCAGCAGCGGCTGCGCGCGCTGCCAGGTCAACGGATCCAGGCCGTCGGTCTCCCAGCCCTTCAACTGGTTGGGCGCGGTCCGCGTACCCGGCACCCGCGCACGGTATCCCACGATGCCGTGGACGCCGGCGTCGGTGCCGGTGAGCAGGCTCGTGAGCGCCGTCGCCGTGGTCGCGGGGAACGTGGTGCGGGCGGCATCCTTCTTTCCCATCCGCGACGTGAGGAACCGCGCGTGGCCGGAGCGCGCCGTGAGGTTGCCGCGGCCGAGGCCGTCCACCAGCACGACGATCGCCGACCGCGCGACGGGAAACCAGCCGGGGCGGCCCGTCAGCGCGTCGATCAGTTGCGGCACGACACCGGTGAGGCTCCGGGCCGAAGGAGGGTCCACGGGTAGGCTGAGGGACATCGGGGCCAGTCTCGCACACGGCGGACGAGGCCCTTTCCCGTCGCCGTTACGGCACCCGCCCGACCACAGGGAGCCACGCAGATCCATGGCAGCTTCGCGTACCTCGCCCATCCCCGAGGATCACGGCCGCATCGAGGACGTCGACGTCTCGGCGGAGATGCAGGACTCGTTCCTGGAGTACGCATACTCGGTCATCTACTCGCGCGCCCTCCCCGACGCCCGTGACGGGCTCAAGCCAGTGCAGCGGCGCATCCTGTACCAGATGGCCGACATGGGACTGCGGCCCGACCGCGGACACGTCAAGAGCGCCCGCGTCGTCGGCGAGGTGATGGGAAAGCTGCACCCGCACGGCGACTCCGCCATCTACGACGCCCTCGTGCGGCTGGCGCAGCCGTGGGCGCTGCGTGTGCCCCTCGTCGACGGGCACGGCAACTTCGGCTCGCTCGATGACGGCCCCGCCGCCGCCCGGTACACCGAGGCGCGCCTCGCGCCGGCTGCCCTCGCCCTCACCGAGAACCTCGACGAGGACGTCGTCGACTTCATCCCGAATTACGACGGCCAGTTCATGCAGCCCGAGGTGCTGCCGGCCGCCTTCCCGAACCTGCTGGTCAACGGCGCCTCCGGCATCGCGGTCGGCATGGCGACGAACATGGCTCCGCACAACCTCATCGAGGTCGTCGCGGCGGCGGTGCACCTGCTGGAGAACCCCGACGCCACGACGCGGGAGCTGATGGAGTTCGTCCCCGGCCCCGACCTCCCCGGCGGTGGCATCATCGTGGGTCTCGACGGCATCGCCGACGCGTACGAGACCGGTCGCGGCACGTTCCGCACCCGCGCCAAGGTGGCGATCGAATCGCTCGGCCCGCGCCGCACCGGCCTCGTCGTGACGGAGCTGCCGTACATGGTGGGCGCGGAGCGGGTCATCGAGAAGATCAAGGATGCGGTGAGCTCGAAGAAGCTCACCGGCATCGCGGACGTCAACGACCTGACCGACCGCAACCACGGTCTGCGACTCGTGATCGGCATCAAGACGGGGTTCGACCCGGCCGCCGTCCTCGAGCAGCTGTATCGGCTGACGCCGCTGGAGGACTCCTTCGGCATCAACAACGTCGCGCTCGTGGACGGTCAGCCGCAGACGCTGGGGCTGAAGCCGCTGCTGCGCGTCTATCTCGACCACCGCATCCAGGTCGTGACGCGGCGCAGCCGCTATCGCCTGGCGCGCAAGCAGGAACGGCTGCACCTCGTCGAGGGCCTCCTCATCGCGATCCTCGACATCGACGAGGTGATCCAGGTCATCCGCGGCTCGGACGACACCGAGCAGGCGCGCACGAAGCTGATGAGCGTCTTCGACCTCTCGGAGGCGCAGGCGGAGTACATCCTCGAGCTGCGGCTGCGGCGCCTCACGCGCTTCTCGCGGATCGAGCTGGAGTCCGAGCGCGACACCCTGAAGGCGGAGATCGCGCACCTCGAGGAGCTGCTCGGCAGCGAAGTGCTGCTGCGTGCTCAGGTGGCGCGCGAACTGGATGCCGCCGCGGAGACCTTCGGCACGCCTCGCCGCACCCTGCTGCTCAACGGCGGCCCCGTGGCGCCCCGGTCGCGCAGCGCCTCCCCGGCCGACCTGCAGATCGCGGATGCGCCGTGCCGGGTGTTCCTCTCGGCCACGGGCCGCATGGTGCGCGCCGAGCTCTCCGACGAGGGCGGCGTCGTCGCGCCGACGCGACGCGCGAAGCACGACGGCATCCGCGGCGCGGTCGACGCCACGACGCGCGGTGACGTGGGCGCGATCACGACCGCGGGACGCCTCGTCCGCTTCTCTCCCGTCGATCTGCCGTCTGTTCCCGCCAATGCGGTGCAGCTCGCGGCGGGGATCCGTGCCGACCAGTACCTGGGCTTGAGCGGAGGCGAGCACGTCGTCGCCATCGTGCCCCTCGGCGACCACATCGTGGCGCTGGGGACGGCGCAGGGCGTCGTCAAGCGCGTCGCCACCTCGGAGCTGCCCCCCGGCAAGCACGACGTCGAGATCGTCGCCCTGAAGCCCGGCGACCGCGTCGTGGGTGCGGCGCTCGCTCCAGACGGCGTCGAGCTCGTCTTCGTCGCCGCCGACGCACAGCTGCTCCGCTTCGACGCCGCGAGCGTCCGGCCGCAGGGGCGCGCGGCCGGCGGCATGGCCGGCATCCGCCTCGCGCCGGGCACTGAGGCGATCGCCTTCACCGCGGTGCCGGCCGAGGCGGATGCCGTCGTCGTCACGATCGCGGGGTCGACGCAGGCGATCGCGGGCACCGACGCCGGCAGCGCGAAGGTGTCGGCGTTCGACGAGTTCCCCGCGAAGGGCCGTGCCACCGGCGGCGTGCGCGCGCAGCGGTTCCTGAAGGGCGAGGACGCGCTGACGCTGGCGTGGGTGGGTGTGCACCCGCGGGCGCTGGGGGCGGACGGCTCCGTGCGCCAGCTGCCGGATGTCGGCGCGAAGCGCGACGCCTCCGGTCAGCCGCTCGATGCCGTGGTCGCCGCCGTCGGCACCGTCATCGCCTGACCGGCCTCGCCGGCGTGGCTCGACGCCTCAGGAGAGGGTGACGAGCCCGAGCTGCGCGGCGCGGATGAGCACCTGGATGCGGTCGCGCACGCCCCACTTCGCGGTGATGCGGCTGAGGTGCGACTTCACCGTGGCCTCGGACAGGAACAGTGCGGCGCCGATCTCGGCGTTCGACATGCCCTGCGCCAGCAGCGACACGACTTCGAGCTCACGCTCGGACAGAACCTCCGCGGGGGTCAGGTCGCGCGGCGCGCGTGCGTCGGACTGCTGCACCGAGGCCACGAGCTCCTTCGCGACGCGCGGCGAGAGGACGTATCCGCCCTCGTGAGCGAGACGCGCGGCGTCGAGGATGCGGTCGGGAGAGGTGTCCTTCACGAGGAAGCCTGATGCGCCCGCGCTCAGCATCGGAACGATCACGCGTTCGGTCGAGAACGTGGTGAGCGCGACGATCTTGATGCCGGGGAACTCCTGCGTCATCCGCCGCGTCGCCTCGATGCCGTCCATCTTCGGCATCTGCACGTCCATCAGGACGACGTCGGGCCGCTCGGATCGCACCAGCGCGACGGCGTCGGCGCCGTTCTCCGCCTCCCCGACCAGTTCGAATCCGTCCGCCGACTCCAGAAACACGCGCAGCGCGGCGCGCACCAGCCACTCGTCGTCGACGATGATCACTCTGATCGGGTCACTCACATCGCCATCTTACGGAGCCACCGGATCCGCCCTTGCCGACGCCGCTCGACCGATATAGACGAAAGTCGCAACGCGACTATCCGATAGTCGCTCGTGCGGGATCACCTCTGTCTGAAGAATCGATTCGAGACATTGCAGGAGGTGAATCATATGTGGTACTGGCTTGGACAGGTTCTTCGCATCTGGAAGTGAAAGGGCTCGCGAGATAATCGCGACGTGACTTCTTTACGCGCAACTCTTACGAGATACATGCGCACCCCATTCTGGGAGTATCGACCGCTGAGCCCGTGGGCTCGACGAGCACTCATCGTTCTCATCGCGGTCACTCTCATCCTCGACTCCCTCTTCAGAGCAACCAACGGCGGGGCGACAAGTGTCGTTTCTGCGGTCGTGACGACAAGTGCGACCGTCGCGGTCGCGCTGTTTGCCTGGCGACCGACCATCGCAACGCTGGCGGTGATGGCCGCCAGCATCGCTGCCGCGATCACTGGAGTCTCCGACAGCCTGCTTGCAGGCGCCGCGATCGTGGGACTCGTCGCCTTCACATGCAGTCCCGCACTGACAGCGGTCTATGCCGCTGTATGGGTGGTCTGGCTCATCGTGGTGGTTGCCGGCCATGACGCGACGTTCCAGCCGCTCGGTGCGATCGTCATCGCGGTCCTGAGTCTCGTCAGTCTTCTGATCGGCGTGGCGATCAGACAGCAGTCCGAGAGAGCGAAGACACTGGCTACACAACTCGAAGCGTCAGAACGCGAGGTCGCGGAGCAGCTGCGGCACGAGCGCGACCTCATCGCCGACGAGTTGCACGACATCGTCGCCCATGAGATCACCATCGTCGCGCTGCACGCCGCGGTTCTGGAGCGCACGGAGGACTCGAGCACGCGGACCCAATCGCAGACCGCGATCCGCGAGGCCGCCGTGCAGGCCCTCACCGACATCCGCCGCGTGCTGGGGATGGTGCGCGGCGAGGAGAATCTCTCCCCCGAACGCGTCCCCGCTCCGGACAGCCTCGAAGGCGCGCTGGCCGCGTCGGTCAAGGAACTGCGCAACGCCGGCATCGACGTTCAGGTGGACGTCCCGGAGGAGGTGCGGCTGCCCAACGCTCCGCTGCTGGCGCTGATCCGTGTCATCCGGGAGAGCGCGACCAACGTCCTCAAGCACGCCACGGGCGCCCGACACGTCAGCATCTCGCTGCGCGTCGAGCACGACTGGGTGCATCTGCGCATCACCGACGACTCACCGCCCGCGCACACGGCCGGCCTCCCCTCGTCGGGCTATGGCATCGTCCGTCTGCGAGAACGCTTCCGCGTCTTCGGCGGCTCCTTCGACGCGCGGCGCGAGCCGGAGGGGTGGGTGGTCAGCGCGGCACTGCCGCTGACGGCGTGAGACGGGGACGACGGCGCATATAGACGAAAGTCGCAAGCGAATCATCCGTTCGTCCACGTTGACGCGCCCGTCTCCCGCATATGCTGGGTGCAGCCGAAGAACTGGTCCCCAGTCGGTTCTTCTCTGAGCACGACGCACGATCTCCGTGATTTCGGGGACGAAGGCCGCCATCGCGCGCCGTCGTCATCCGGAGATCATGCGTGCGATGCCGCGGCGATGGCCCGAAATCGAATCCCCCCAGATCGGTTTCGGGCCCCGCGCATTTCTGGGCCTGTTACGCGTCGCCGCGCGGCTCACGCATCGATCGACTCGCGGTCCAGGCGATCGCTGGAAGTGACGATGAAGTCCCGGCGCGGTGCGACGTCGCTGCCCATGAGCAGTTCGAACACACCCGACACCGCCTCCGCATCCTGCACCCGCACGCGGCGGAGCAAGCGTCCTGACCGGTCCATCGTCGTCTCGGCGAGCTGGTCGGCATCCATCTCGCCGAGCCCCTTGTAGCGCTGCACCGGCTCCTGCCAGCGGCGCCCCGACTTCTGCACCTTCGCCAGCAGCGCGTGCAGTTCCTGCTCCGAGTAGGTGTAGATGGTCTCGTTCGGTTTCGACCCCGGATTCACGACGATGACGCGATGCAGCGGCGGGACGGCCGCGTACACGCGTCCGGCTTCGATGAGCGGGCGCATGTATCGGAAGAAGAGCGTCAGCAGAAGGGTGCGGATGTGGGCGCCGTCGACGTCGGCGTCGCTCATCAGGATGATCTTGCCGTAGCGCGCGGCGTCGAGGTCGAAGCTGCGGCCGGAGCCGGCGCCGATCGTCTGGATGATCGCCGCGCACTCGGCATTGCCCAGCATGTCGCTGATCGACGCCTTCTGGACGTTGAGGATCTTGCCGCGGATCGGCAGCAGCGCCTGATACTCGCTGTTGCGGGCGAGCTTGGCGGTGCCCAGAGCGGAGTCCCCCTCGACGATGAACAGCTCCGACTGCTCCACGTCGTTCGTGCGGCAGTCGGCGAGCTTGACCGGCAGTGACGAGGACTCCAGCGCGTTCTTGCGGCGCTGGGTCTCCTTGTGCGTGCGGGCGGAGATGCGCGCCTTCATCTCCGAGACGACCTTGTCGAGCAGCAGTGCCGTCTGCGACTTGTCGTCACGCTTGGTCGACGAGAACCGCGCGCCGAGCTCCTTCGCCACGACCGCGGCGACGATGTTGCGCACCGCGGGCGTGCCGAGGATCTCCTTCGTCTGCCCTTCGAACTGCGGCTCGGGCAGTCGCACCGTCAGCACGGCGCTGAGCCCCGCCATGATGTCGTCCTTCTCGAGCTTCTCGCCCGCACCGACCTTGAGCCGGCGCGCGTTCTGCTCCACCTGGCTGCGCAGCACCTTCATGAGACCCTGCTCGAAGCCGGCCTGGTGGGTGCCGCCCTTGGGGGTCGCGATGATGTTGACGAAGGAGCGGCTGACGGTCTCGTAGCCGGTGCCCCAGCGCAGGGCGATGTCGACGGCGCACTCGCGCTCGACGTCGGTGGGAACCATCGCGCCGCCGGGCTGGAGCACCGGGACGGTCTCGGTGAAGGTCCCGGTCCCGGCGAGGCGCCACGTGTCGGTGATCGCGGCATCCGGCGCGAGGAAGTCGGCGAACTCCGAGATGCCGCCGTCGAACCGGTAGCTGGTGGTGCTCGGCTCCTCACCGCGCTCGTCGGAGATCGCGATCTCCAGGCCCGGGATGAGGAACGCTGTCTGGCGGGCGCGCTGCTCGAGCTCGTCGAGGTGGAAGGCAGCATCCTTCGTGAAGATCTGCCGATCGGCCCAGTACCGGATGCGGGTGCCCGTGACGCCTTTCGGAGCCTTGCCGACCACGCGCAGCTGCGACGAGCGCTCGAAGGGAGTGAAGGGCGAGTCGGGACTGGGCCCGGCGAACTCGCCCGGCTCGCCGCGGTGGAACGACATCGCATACGTCTTGCCGCCGCGGTCGACCTCGACGTCCAAGCGCTCCGACAGGGCGTTGACGACCGAGGCGCCGACGCCGTGGAGTCCCCCGGACGCGGCGTACGAGCCGCCGCCGAACTTGCCGCCGGCGTGCAGCTTCGTGAAGACGACCTCGACTCCGGTCAGGCCCGTCCGTGGCTCGACGTCGACGGGAATGCCCCGGGCGCGGTCGCGCACCTCGACACTGCCGTCGGCGTGGAGCACGATGTCGATGCGACTGCCGAACCCGGCGAGGGCCTCGTCGACCGAGTTGTCGATGATCTCCCACACGCAGTGCATGAGGCCGCGGGAGTCCGTGGACCCGATGTACATGCCGGGCCGCTTGCGGACGGCCTCGAGTCCTTCGAGCACCTGGAGGTGATGGGCGGAATACTCGGCGGTCACAATCTCCAAGCATATGCCGGGCCTGCGACGTCGCGGCGTCGACACACGCGGTCGTCCTCAGCTCGGTATTCCCGAGCCTCCGTCATCGTACGCGCACAGCGAAATGTGACCGGATCGCGGCATTCCACCGGCTTCCGCGTGGTTGTATGTGAAGGACCCGCACCACAGCCGACGCATCGAGGAGGAACCTGAAATGAGCATGTCGACCACTGCAGAGCCCGTCCTCGAGTACCGCCTGACCGCCACCGATCGGTGCGACTCGTGCGGTGCGCAGGCGTACATCGCCGCCGAGGTCAACGGCAGCGAGCTGCTGTTCTGCGCTCACCACGGCCGCAAGTACGAGGAGAAGCTGCGCGAGGTCGCGACCTCGTGGCACGACGAGACGGCACGTCTGGCCGAAGCCCGCTGACCGGGCTCTCCTAGACTGGAGGGGATTCGTCTCCCCTCGGTCCGGAAGGACGCCCCATGTCTTCGCGCGGCCTCGCTGTCACCGATCGCCTCCGCTTCCTCTGGCAGCGAGCCCGCGGCTTCGACGTCGCCTCCGTCACCGAGCGCGCACGCAAGACGGCGCGGATTCACGGTAAGAGCTACCCGCTCGTCCTCACCGACATGCTGTGGTCGGCGGCGCGCCACCGCGTCGGATTCAACGACTACCTCGAGTTCGACTTCGCGATCCTCAGCCGCGCCGAGCGCGCCACCTGGGTCACCAGTCCCCTCGCGCTGGAACTGTCCAAGAAGTACGACGATCCGGCATTCGTGCATCACTTCCACCACAAGACCGAGTTCAACCGGCTCTTCGACCGTTTCCTCGGCCGCGAGTGGCTCGATCTCGAGACGGCGGATGCCGGTGAGTTGCGTGCCTTCGCCGAGCGGCATCCGGTGCTCATCGGCAAGGAGCCGGTCAGCAAATCGGGCTTCGGCGTCAGTCGCTACTACGCCGCCGAGGTGACCGACTGGGAGGCATTCCACGCCGAGCTCGTCCGCAAGGGACAGGTGCTCGTCGAGGAGGCGATCGTCCAGCATCCGGTCCTCGAGGCGATCGCGCCGGGCACGGCGAACACGACCCGCGTCACCACCTTCGTGACCGACGACGGCACGGTCGAGATCATCAACATGGCGCAGAAGTTCGGTCGCGGCCAGGTGAGTGACCAAGGCTCCTTCGGCGGCTTCTACACGGCGCTGCACGAGGACGGTCGCGCGATGGGGATGGGCTACGACATCCACGGCGAGGTGTACGAGGCGCACCCCGACACGGGCGCGCGCATCGCTGATTTCCAGTTGCCTGATATGGACGCGGTGCGCGCGCTCATCACGGAGGTCGCGCTCGTCGTGCCGCAGGTGCGCTACGTCGGCTGGGACATCGTCGCCACGGCATCCGGCCCCGTGCTCGTCGAGGGCAACTGGGGCGCCGGCGTGTTCGAGAACAAGCCCAGCGCCACCGGCATCCGGCACGGGCACCTGCCGCGCTACCGCGCGGCGATGGGGTTCTGACTACGCCGCGCGGATGACGCCGAGCGGCGTGGACTGGTGTCCCTGCCCGAGCGGGTTGTCGCTCAGGATGCGGACCAGACGCTGCTCCCCCGGCTTGTCGAGGGTCGACCCGAGGATGTTGCCGCCGATGTCGTTGATGTCGACGACCGCGACCTCGGCGTCGACGCCCAGGAGTGTCTTCAGGTGGGCGGCGACCTCGGTCGGACGCTCCGGCCCCAGCACGACCGCCTTGTTGTAGGGAGGGATCGTGCCGCTCGTCGGCCCGTCGATGGCGCGGGCCTTGTCGCCCGCGATCCGGTAGAAGTCGCCGCGGCGTCCGAACAGCTTCGTCACGGCGCTGACGGCCGCGGCGAACAGGATGCGGGGCGTCCCGCACTCGCGCAGCGCCATCTCCATGGTCTCGGGCATGCCGAGGCCGATGCCGTAGGACGTACGCGTGACGTACTTCGAGAGGAAGCGCGCGAGCGCGCGCGGCTGGATCTCGTCGAGCGTGTAGGAGCGTCCCTGGGTGATCGCGACGATCTTCTCCGTCACGAACAGGATGTCGCCGTCGCGGACGACCGGTCCGGCGTACTCCGTGATGAACGGATCGAGCTGGTCACCGGGCAGGACGACGCGCGTGCGGATGGGGATCCGCGCGAACGTCGCCCCGTCGACGGTGACCGTGAGGGCCTTGCCGTCGTTCGGGACGTCCGCGCTCATTCGAGGTAGTCCCGCAGCGACTGCGACCGCGACGGGTGACGAAGCTTGGCCATCGTCTTCGACTCGATCTGGCGGATGCGCTCGCGCGTGACGCCGAACGTGTCGCCGATCTGGTCGAGGGTCTTCGGCTGGCCGTCGCCGAGACCGAAGCGCATGCGGATGACGCCCGCCTCACGCTCGCTGAGCGAGTCGAGGAGGGATTCGAGCTGACGCTGCAGCATGGTGAAGCCGACCGCGTCGGCCGGGACGACGGCCTCGGTGTCCTCGATGAGGTCGCCGAACTCGCTGTCGCCGTCCTCGCCGAGGGGCGTGTGCAGGGAGATCGGCTCGCGGCCGTACTTCTGCACCTCGATGACCTTCTCCGGGGTCATGTCGAGTTCGCGGGAGAGCTCTTCGGGCGTGGGCTCGCGGCCCAGGTCCTGCAGCATCTGACGCTGCACGCGGGCGAGCTTGTTGATGACCTCGACCATATGAACGGGGATGCGGATGGTGCGCGCCTGGTCGGCCATGGCGCGGGTGATCGCCTGACGGATCCACCACGTCGCGTACGTCGAGAACTTGAAGCCCTTGGTGTAGTCGAACTTCTCGACCGCGCGGATGAGACCGAGGTTGCCCTCCTGGATGAGGTCCAGGAACTGCATTCCGCGGCCGGTGTAGCGCTTGGCGAGGGAGACCACGAGGCGGAGGTTCGCGCCGAGCAGATGGCTCTTGGCGCGCTGGCCGTCGCGGGCGACCCACTGCAGGTCCAGTCCCAGCTGCGAGGACTTCTCCGCCGCCGACATGTGCGACAGCTTCTCCTCGGCGAACAGGCCCGCCTCGATACGCATCGCGAGCTCGACCTCTTCGGCCGCGTTCAGCAGCGGCACCTTGCCGATCTGCTTGAGGTAGTCCTTGACGGGGTCTGCCGTCGCACCGGTGATCTGCGTCGAGTACACCGGGACGTCGTCCTCGTCGCTCGAGGAGATGACGATCGCGCCAGTGGGCAGCGGTTCGGTGAAGGCGGGCTTGGTCGTGCCCTCCTCGTCCTCGTCGTCGTCCTCTTCGGCGTCGGCCTTCTTCGCGCCCTTCGCGGCGGCCGGGGTCTCCTCGGCGTCGTCGCTGTCGTCCGCGTCGATGTCGGTCTCATCGAGTTCGACGTCGTCGTCGATCTCCTCGTCGTCCTCGTCGGACGCCGTGGCCTTGGAAGCCTTCTTGGGGGCTGCCTTCGCCTTGGCCGGAGCCTTGGCCTTCGCGGGTGCCTTCGCCGCGGTGCGTGCCGTCTTGGCACCCGTGGCGGGCTTCACCGTCGCCTGTTCCGTGGCGGGCTCCGCAGCTTCGGTCTCGTCGACCTTGCGAGTGCGGGTGGTCTTCGTGCCTGAGGTCACGTCTTGCCTTTCACCGGCGGGAGCCGCCGGGTTTTCGGACAGGAGTAAGACCCTTGTCAAGTCCCCAGAGTCTCCCGCGAGGGGGATCTCCTGGTGCTGACAACGGGTCGGACGTCCATTGTCGCATACATGATGGTCCCGACCATGCGCAATAGCTCCGTGCGTCGGACCGTCTGAAGATCCAACGCCGCGGAGCCACCGGGCATTCCGTCAGCGGCGGCCCCACTTGTCGTCCCCGCGCTTGTCGTCGCTGCGGCGGTCGTCGTCGGGACGACGATCGGCGAGGAAGCGCTCGAGCTCGGCCGCGAGCTCGTCGGCGCTCGGCAGGTCGCCGGTGTGGATGATCGGCTGCCCCAGATTGGAGCCGGCCATATAGGAGTCGTACCGTTCCTCGAGCGTGCGCAGCATCGCGGTCAGCTCGGCGTTGCCCTCGACCTGGTCGTCGACCTTGGCCAGATACTCCCGATTCTCCTCGCGCACGCCGTCGGCATCGAAGACGAGACCGGTGGCGACGGACAGGCTGTCCAGGCCCGCCAGGGCGGCCGCCGGATAGTCCGTGTCGGCGAGGTAGTGCGGCACCAGGAGCACGAACCCCGAGACGGCCGCTCCACTCTGCGCGAATCGGTGCTCGAGCAGATGACCGACCGTCGCGGGGACCTGCGTGTGCGGCTGCCACACCGAGTGCGCCTGCGTCAGTTCGCTGCGCGTGCCGCTGACGGTCGTGCCGATGGGGCGGGTGTGCGGGACCGGCATGGGAATGGCGTGCACCCATGTCACGGTGGCGACCTCAAGCCCCTCCGCGAGGCCGACGACGGTCTCGGTGAAGGCATCCCACGCGAAGTCCGGCTCGAAGCCGGCCAGCAGCACGAAGGGCTGGCCGATCGCATCGTGCACGAGGGAGAGCTCCAGCCGCGGCGGACGGTAGTCGGTGAGATGGTCGGCGTCGAAGGTGATGACGGGCCGGCGGGCACGGTAATCGAGGAGCACGTCCGCCGAGAAGGACACCACCGGCGAAGGCGACAGGTCCTCCCGGAACAGTTCGATCATCTGCGACACGGCACCGCCGGCATCCGTGAAACCGGTAAGCACGACCACCATCGGCAGACCGGCCGGAACCGGCGGTGCCGACGCGACACGTTCGTACAGGGGACCGCTCAAGGGCATGGATCAACTGTACGAGCCCGCGGCGACGCCGGCGCCGGGTCGCGCTGACAGCGAACAGCCGCGGTCTCCGGGGGCCGCCGGGGGCGCGTCCGTAGGATGGGACGCATGGCGTTCCCCGAGCTGTCGCACTCCCCTGTTCCCCTGCGCGGGGCCGAAGCCGATGCGCTGATCCTCGCGCTCCCGCCGCTCGCCGACGCCGGAGACATCCTCGCGGACTGGCCGGGACTGCAGGCCGCTCTGGAGGCGGTCGGGTTCACGGGTGCCGCCGGCGCGACCGTGCGCGCGTACGCCCCGGACGCGACCGGCACGCCGCTTGTCGTCGTGGGGACGGGCAGTGACCCGGATGCCGCGACGCTCCGCGACGCCGTGGGCGCCGCCGTGCGGACCACCACTGGGTTCGACGTCGTCGCCATCGGCGCCCCGGCCGTCGCCGGCACCGCCGGTGCCGCGCGCGCCCTCGCCGAGGGGGCCGTCATCGGCGGCTACCGCTTCGACGGCTACAAGACCGCGCCGGGACCGGCGCGCGCCTCCCGCGTCGTTCTGCACGCCGAGGACGCGGCCGACGAACTGGATCGTGCCCGCACGATCGGGGCGGCCACGGCGCTCGTCAAGGACCTCGTCAACACCCCCGCCGAATGGCTGGGACCCCAGGACGTCGCCGACGCGGCCACCGCGGCGGTCGCCGAACTGCCCATCACCGTGACGGTGCTCGACGAGCGCGAGCTCGCCGAGGGCGGATACGGCGGCATCCTCGGCGTGGGACAGGGATCCGACCGGCCGCCGCGTCTCGTCCGCCTCGACTACGCCCCCGACGGCGCCCAGCGTCACGTCGCGCTGGTCGGCAAGGGCATCACGTTCGACACCGGCGGCCTCTCGCTCAAGCCCGCGGCCAGCATGGTCGGTATGAAGTACGACATGTGCGGCGCGGCGACCGTGCTCGCCGTCGTCCGCGCCGCCGCCGAGCGCGCGCTGCCCGTCCGGGTGACGGGCTGGATGTGCCTCGCGGACAACATGCCCTCCGGTCGCGCGATCCGCCCCGGCGACGTGCTGCGGATGCTGGACGGCACGAGCGTCGAGGTGCTCAACACCGACGCGGAGGGCCGGCTGGTGCTCGCCGACGGACTGGTCGCCGCGAGCCGCACCCAGCCCGACGTCATCATCGACGTCGCCACGCTCACCGGTGCGATCTCGGTCGCGCTCGGTTCGCGGCACACCGGCGTCATGGGCGACGAGGAGGCCGTCGCCGAGTACCTCGCCGCCGCGGATGAGGCCGGCGAGCTCGCCTGGCCGCTGCCCCTGCCCGCACACATGGCGGAGGAGCTGGAGTCGCCCATCGCCGACCTGCAGAACGCGAAGATCGGCGACCCCACCGGCGGCGCGCTGTTCGCGGGCCTGTTCCTGCAGCGGTTCGTCGGTCGCGTCTCCGACGACGCCGACGCTCCCCGCATCCCCTGGGTGCATCTCGACATCGCCGGGAGCGGGACCGCGAAGGCGGCCGCCGGTGCGAACGACAAGGGACCCACCGCGGCGGCCGTCCGGTCGCTGCTCGCTTTCGTCGAAGGAGACGCGCGATGACCGACCATGTCAGCGACCTCGTGATCCTGGGCGGCGGGTCCGCCGGCTATGCCGCGGCACTGCGCGCAGCCGAGCTCGGGCGCTCCGTCGTGCTCGTCGAGCAGGATCGGCTGGGCGGCACGTGCCTGCATCGCGGGTGCATTCCGACGAAGGCACTCCTGCACTCCGCGGAGGTCGCCGATCAGGTGCGCGCGGCGGCGTCGGTGGGCATCGGCGCGACGCTCGAGGGGGTCGACGCCGAGGCGGTCGCCGCGTTCCGAGAGCGGATCGTCGCGAAGAAGTTCGCGGGTCTCGAAGGCCTCGTCCGGGCTCGCGGCATCACGGTCGTCGCCGGTGTCGGCCGGCTTGTCGTCGACGCCGACGGGCCGGCGGTCGCCGTCGGAGACGACCGGTACCGCGGCGCCGACGTCCTGCTCGCGACCGGCTCGTACACCCGCACCCTGCCGGGCCTCGAGCTCGCCGGTCGCGTCATCGGCAGCGAGCAGGCCCTCGCGTTGCGGGAGGTCCCGGCATCCGTCATCGTGCTCGGCGGCGGGGTCATCGGCGTCGAGTTCGCCAGCGCGTGGCGCTCGCTGGGCGCCGAGGTCACGATCCTCGAAGCCCTCGACCACCTCGTGCCCGTGGAGGATGTGGCCGCCAGCAAGGCGCTCGAACGCGCCTTCCGCAAGCGCGGCATCACGGCGCGGCTCGGCGCGCGGTTCGCCTCGGTGTCGCAGACGGATGCCGGGGTCACGGTCACGCTGGAAGACGGTGGACAGCTGTCGGCGGACTACCTGCTGGTCGCGGTCGGACGCGGTCCCGCGACCGCCGGAATGGGGTTCGAGGAAGCGGGCATCGCCCTCGACCGCGGCTTCGTCACCGTGGACGCGCGGCTGCAGACCAGCGTGCCGCATGTCTGGGCCGCCGGCGACATCGTCCCCGGCCTCCAGCTCGCGCATCGCGGATTCCAGCAGGGCATCTTCGTCGCGGAGGAGATCGCCGGATTGAACCCGGTGGCGGTGGCCGAGCACACGATCCCGCGCATCACGTACTCGCACCCGGAGGTCGCCTCGGTCGGCGTGACCGAGGAGGCGGCCCGCGCCGAGCACGGCGATGCCGTCGTCGCATACGAGTACAACCTCGCCGGCAACGGGCGCAGCGAGATCATTGGCACCTCCGGCATCGCGAAAGTCGTCCGCGTCGCGGACGGGCCGGTGCTCGGGGTCCATCTGGTGGGCGATCGGGTCGGCGAGCTCATCACCGAAGGGCAGCTGGCCGTCGCCTGGGAAGCGCACCCGGAGGACATCGCCCCGCTGCTGCACGCCCACCCAACGCAGAGCGAGGCGCTCGGCGAGGCATTCCTGGCGCTGGCGGGCAAGCCGCTGCACGCACTGTGAACCGTGCGCTCCGCGTGCCGCCACCGGCGGTCCGGAGGGTCACTAAGCTAGATCAGGACATCGAACTTCTGAAGGAGACACAGTCATGAGCACATCCGTGGTCCTCCCCGCGCTCGGCGAGAGCGTCACCGAGGGAACGGTCACCCGCTGGCTCAAGAAGGTCGGTGACACGATCCAGGCCGACGAGGGCCTGCTCGAGATCTCGACCGACAAGGTCGACACGGAGATCCCCTCCCCCGTCAGCGGCGTCATCGAAGAGATCCTCGTCCAGGAGGACGAGACCGTCGAGGTCGGCGCCGTCCTCGCCAAGATCGGCGACGGATCGGGCCAGCCCACGGGCGACGAGGCTCCCGCCGCGGAGCAGGCCGCGCCCGCCGAGGCCCCCGCCGCTCCGACGCAGGAGGCGGCCCCGGCTCAGGAGGCCGCTCCGGCCGAGGCCCCCGCGGCGCCGGCTCAGGAAGCCGCTCCGGCTCAGGATGCCGTGCCGGCTGCCTCCGGCGATGCCAAGGACGTCGTGCTCCCCGAACTCGGTGAGAGCGTCACCGAGGGAACGGTCACCCGCTGGCTCAAGCAGGTCGGCGACGACGTCGCCGTCGACGAGCCGCTGCTGGAGATCTCCACCGACAAGGTCGACACCGAGATCCCCTCGCCCGTCGCCGGCACGCTCCAGGAGATCCTGGTGGCCGAGGACGAGACCGTCGCCGTCGGTGCGACCCTGGCTCGCATCGGCTCGGGCGCTCCCGCCGCGGCGGCGCCCGCCGCTCCGGCCCCGGCGGCGGAGGCGCCCGCTCCCGCTGAGGCGCCCGCTCCCGCTGAGGCTCCTGCGGCTGCTGAGGCGCCTGCTCCCGCGGAGGCTCCTGCCGCTGCTGAGGCGCCTGCCCCCACTCCCGCTCCGGCTCCGGCCGCTGCTCCGGCCCCGGCCGCAGCGCCTGCCCCGGCGGCGGAGGCGCCCGCCGCGGCTGCGGCAGATGACGACGTCACGACCTACGTGACTCCGCTCGTGCGGCGCCTCGCTCAGCAGCAGGGCGTCGACCTCGCGTCGGTCACGGGCACTGGCGTCGGTGGGCGCATCCGCAAGGAAGACGTCCTGAAGGCCGCCGAGGCGGCGCAGGGTGGCGCGACGCCCGCGGCCGCACCGGCCGCCGCCGCACCGGCACCGGTCGAGGTGTCCCCGCTGCGCGGCACCACGCAGCCGATGTCGCGCCTGCGCAAGGTGCTCGCCGAGCGGGCCGTCGCGTCGATGCAGCAGACCGCGCAGTTGACGACGGTGGTGAAGGTCGACGTCACGAAGGTCGCCGCCTACCGCAGTGCCGTCCAGGCGGACTTCGTCGCCAAGACCGGTGGCAAGCTCTCGTTCCTGCCGTTCTTCGTCCTTGCGGCCGCCGAGGCGCTGCAGGCCTACCCCGTCATCAACGCGACCGTCAACGGCACGGACATCGTCTACCCGCCGACGGAGAACATCTCCATCGCCGTGGACACCGAGCGCGGTCTGCTGACGCCGGTGCTGCGCGACGCGGGCGGCAAGACGCTGGCCGACATCTCCACCGAGATCGCCGACCTCGCCGCGCGGACGCGCGACAACAAGCTGAAGCCCGACGAGCTCGCCGGCGGCACCTTCACGGTGACCAACACCGGTTCGCGCGGTGCCCTCTTCGACACGCCGGTGGTCTTCCTGCCCCAGTCGGCGATCCTCGGCACCGGCGCGGTCGTCAAGGAGCCGGGCGTGGTGAAGGTCGACGGTGTGGAAGCCATCGGCATCCGCTCCTACGTGTACCTGGCGCTGTCGTACGATCACCGCATCGTCGACGGGGCGGACGCGGCTCGGTTCCTGGGTGCGGTGAAGTCGCGCCTGGAGACGGCTGACTTCGAGGGCAACCTCGGCATCTGAGCTGCACCGGTCCACCCGGTCTCAGGGCTGGTCTGCGACGTCATAGACGTCGCGGACCAGCCCTTGCCCGTTCACGGAGACGATGACGAGCACCTGTGAGGGACGGCCGGGGCCGTCCACCCGGTAGACCGCGACGCCGCCGTACTCGTCGAGGAGTGTGACGGTGCGGTCGGCGGTGCCGTCGCTGACGACGCCGACGGGGACCTCGGCCGCGGGATCCTCCAGGATCGGGCAGGCGGACGAGGGATTCTCTGCGCAGGCGGAGAGGGCGGTCAGAACGTCGGCGACGGGGTCCGCGGCGCCGCTGGGCGCAGACTCCGCCGCCGGCGTTTCGGCCGTCGCGGCCGGAACCGCTGTGGGCGTGGCCGATGCCGGAGTGCCGGAGGCGATCACCGCCTCGGCCGGCGACTCCTCCTGCGGCCACGCCATCCCGCCCGCGACGACGACGGCTCCCACCGCCGCAGCGACCAGCAGCGGAGCCCGCCGCCGAGGCGGTCGCGCCGCCGCGTCCGTCGCCACATCCGCTCGGGTCGGTGTGCGGGGGCGGCGCTCCTTCACGGTCGTCCGCCGGTGCGCCACCGACCTCGCGACGTGGCCGGGGAGCGCCGTGAGCGTGCGGATGCCGGCGCCCACCCGCTCCGCGACGTCATCGCCGGTGAACCTCGCGAGCCACGAAGCGGCGGCCTCGTGCGCCTCGGACGTGTCTCGTCGCAGCGTCGCCGCCCGCAACGGGGCAGGTTCGACGGTCGCGACGCTCAGCGCACCGGGACCGCGCAGCGGCGTGCGCACGGCGAGCGGGGCGGGGTCGGCGGCGTCGAAGAGTCCGTCTTCGCAGGCCTCGGCGTCCCTCGGTGTGAGCTCGGCCGCGCAGAGCGCGGCGCTCGTGGCGTCGACGGCCCGCCGCAACGGTCCGGACGACGACGCCGCCATGCGCTCCAGAAGCGCGACCGTGTCGTCGAGCCAGCCGCCGTGGCCGCCCGCGGCGAGAACGGGTCTGCCCTCGGCATCCACCCACCACCGCCCCGCGTCGATCGCGAGAGCGCGCGCCTGCACGGCTCCCCGCAGCAGGCTGACCGCGACGGTGACGACTTCGCCCGCCGACAGGCTCCGCTCGTCCAGGCGGCGGGCGAGGGTCTCGACGCAGTGCGGCAGGATCGCGACGTGGCCGTCCGCGGTCCGCGCGATGTCGCGTGGCGCGAGCACGTGCCCGTCCGGCTCGGCGCGCCAGATCTCCTCGGGAAGGTCCCCGATCTCCACCCAGACGGACGGCGGGTCGTCGGCGCGCAGCGTTCCGGGGTACGGCGCCTCGTCGGCGCGCAGCCGGCGCAGTGCGGGCGGCGGGTCGAGCAGCGGGAGCGGGGTCATGCCCCGAGTGTGGCGCCCCGGAGCGCGGCACGGTGCGTCGATCCCCCGATCTGTGGACAGTCCCGCCGACCGGTCGGTTGTGCAGGAGGCGATGGATGCCGACGCATGGCGCCGCGCGTACGCCGGTAGGCTGGATGCCATGTCCTCCCGCGGTCCCGCCACCGAGAAGCGTCCCGGCTTCTTCTCGCAGCTTCGTTCCCTGTTCACCTTCACGAAGGCCGAGTTCGGCTGGCTGCCGTGGGTGCTCATCGCCGTGCTGGTCGTCGGCATCGGCATCGGCGTGCTCGTCGGGTTCCTCATTCCGCCGGTCGCGGTGTGGAGCATCATCCTGTGGGGCGTCACGGGTCTGATGTTCGGTCTGCTGGGCGCGATGATCTTGCTCACGCGCCTGTCGACACGCGCGATGTACATCAAGCTCGATGGCGTGCCCGGCGCCGCGGGACACGTGCTCTCGACGTCGCTCGGCCGCAACTGGGTCGCCTCGGACATGCCGGTCGGGGTGAACCCGAAGTCGCAGGACGCCGTCTACCGCGTCATCGGTCGCGGGGGTGTCGTCGTCGTGGGCGAGGGGGCCCGCGGGCGCCTGACCCGCCTCATCAACGACGAGAAGATGAAGGTGCAGCGCGTCGCGTCGGGCGTGCCCATCACCGTGCTCTACATCGGGCATGGCGAGGGCGACGTGCCGATCTCCAAGCTCTCCGCCACCATCAAGGCGCTCCCCAAGAAGGTGGACCGCACCACGATGGCCGCCGTCGTGAAGCGTGTCGATTCGGTGTCCCAGTCGGTGACCTCGTTGCCGATCCCGAAGGGGATCGACCCGCTGCGCGCCCGCGCCCCGCGCCCGCGGTAATCCCCCGCATCCGCTGCCGGGTCCCCGCATCCGCTGCCGGAGTCCCCCGCATCCGCTCAGCTGCGGACGAGCACCGTTCCGGCGGCCTTGTCGTGGAGGCCGCGCTGATCGGCGTCCCAGATGACGGCGGGGATGACGAGCACCAGCAGCGCGGTGCGCACGATCGGGCGCCACAGCCCCACCCATCCCCCGCCGACCAGCTGCAGGCGCAGCCCGACGAGGCGGTGCCCCGGGCTGCCGCCGAGCGTCGGCAGAAACAGGATCTGCACGGCGGCGAACACCACGAGCGTGGCGAACGAGTCGTAGGCGAAGAACGCGATGGAGATGATCACGGCCGCGGCCCAGTCGATCGCCAGCGCCGCGATGCGGCGGCCGGGCCGCGCGACGCTGCCGGATCCGACAGCCGGCATCCCCAGACGCTCGCCGGGATAGCTATTGTCGAGAGGGTCCGCCGTCACCGAATCAGCCTATCCGGGCCGCCGTAACATCCCCGAAACATGGGTGATACTGCCGGGCAACCGGCTCCGGATAGCGTCGAGGCGAGCCTGATCCCGTCAGGCGTGTTCCACACCCGATCTTGGAGACTCCATGTTCAAAGATTCATCCGAGGTGCTCAAGTACATCAAGGACGAGGACATCAAGTTCCTCGACATCCGTTTCACGGATCTGCCTGGTGTGCAGCAGCACTTCAACATCCCCGCCTCGACGGTCGACGAGGAGTTCTTCACGGTCGGTCAGCTGTTCGACGGTTCGTCGATCCGCGGCTTCGCGAACATCCACGAGTCCGACATGCAGCTCATCCCGGATGTCTCCACCGCCTACCTCGACCCGTTCCGCGAGGCGAAGACGCTGGTCATGCTGTTCGACATCTACAACCCGCGCAACGGCGAGATCTACGCCAAGGACCCGCGCCAGGTCGCCAAGAAGGCCGAGAAGTACCTCGCCTCCACCGGCATCGCCGACACCGCGTTCTTCGCCCCCGAGGCGGAGTTCTACATCTTCGACGACGTGCGCTACGAGGTGAAGCAGAACTCCTCGTTCTACTCGGTCGACTCCGAGGAGGGCGCCTGGAACACCGGCCGCGTCGAAGAGGGCGGAAACCTCGCCAACAAGACTCCCTTCAAGGGCGGCTACTTCCCCGTCTCCCCCGTCGACAAGACGGCCGACCTCCGCGACGACATCTCGCTGCACCTGATCGAGGCCGGTCTCATCCTCGAGCGCGCGCACCACGAGGTGGGCACCGGCGGTCAGCAGGAGATCAACTACCGCTTCGACACCATGGTGCACGCGGCCGACGACATCCTGAAGTTCAAGTACATCGTCAAGAACGTCGCCGAGCAGTGGGGCAAGGTCGCGACCTTCATGCCCAAGCCCCTCTTCGGTGACAACGGCTCGGGCATGCACACGCACCAGTCGCTGTGGCTCGAGGGCAAGCCCCTCTTCTACGACGAGAAGGGCTACGGCGGCCTGTCGGACGTCGCCCGCTGGTACATCGGCGGTCTGCTCGCGCACGCCCCGGCGGTGCTCGCCTTCACCAACCCGACGCTGAACTCGTACAAGCGCCTGGTCAAGGGCTACGAGGCGCCCGTCAACCTGGTCTACTCGGCGGGCAACCGCTCCGCGGCCATCCGCATCCCGATCACGGGCTCGAACCCCAAGGCCAAGCGCATCGAGTTCCGCGCGCCGGACGCTTCGGGCAACCCGTACCTCGCCTTCGCGGCGCAGATGATGGCGGGCCTGGACGGCATCAAGAACCGCATCGAGCCGCACGAGCCGGTCGACAAGGACCTCTACGAGCTGCCGCCCGAGGAGGCCAAGAACATCCCGCAGGTGCCGAACTCGTTGCTCGACTCGCTCGAGGCGCTGCGCGCCGACCACGAGTTCCTGCTCGCCGGTGGCGTGTTCACGCCCGAGCTGATCGAGACCTGGATCGAGTACAAGATCGAGAACGAGATCAAGCCGCTCGCGGCGCGCCCGCACCCCTTCGAGTACGAGCTCTACTTCGGCGTCTGAGCACCCGGCCCACGGTTCGAAGCCCCGGCATCCTGCATCGGATGCCGGGGCTTCGCCGTGTGTGCCTCACGGAGACAGGAAAAATCACCGAGACAGGACGTGGTGACGTCACCACGTCCTGTGTGCGTGATTTCTCCTGTGCCGGTGATATCCGGCGGGACGGATGCCGGGGTCAGCCGTAGAAGAGCTTCTCGAACGCCCGGCGGGCGCGGCGGGCCGTGCGCAGCCACTCCTCCTCGACGAGCGTCGCCGACCGCGGCGGGTACTCCAGCAGACGGCCGATCCCGTCGAGCTTGCCCCGATCGACCGGCAGCACGTCGCTCGTCTTCCCGGACAGCAGCGTGTTGGCCGAGCGCAGCCGGCTCGCCAGACGCCACGCGTCGCGGAGACGCTCGGCCGCGGCATCCGGAACCAGGCCCGCCTCCCGTGCCGCCTCGAGCGCGTCAAGGGTGGATGTCGTCCGCAGCGCGGGGATGCGGTGCGCATGTGCGTGCTGCAGCAGCTGCACCAGCCATTCGACGTCGCTGAGACCGCCCGGCCCGAGCTTCAGATGCCGCGTGCGGTCGGCGCCCTGCGGCAGCCGCTCGTTCTCGACGCGCGCCTTGATGCGCTTGATCTCGCGAAGATCCTGCAGCTTCACCTCGGCGGGGTAGCGCACGTCGTCGGCGAGGGCGATGAAGCGATCGATCAGCTTCACGCTGCCCGCGACGCCCCGCGCACGCAGCAGCGCCTGCGCCTCCCACGACAGTGACCAGCGGCGGTAGTACTCCGCGTACGAATCCAGCGACCGCACGAGCGGACCGTTGCGCCCCTCGGGCCGGAGGTCGGCGTCGAGGTCGAACGGCACACGGTGATCCTCGGAGTAGGTCCGGATGCCGGCGACCAGCTGCAGGGCGAGTTCGTGGGCGCGCTGCGGGTCCACGCCGTTGGGTTCGTAGACGTAGAGCACGTCGGCGTCGGAGCCGAAGCCGAGCTCGCCACCGCCGAAGCGCCCCATCGCGATCACCGAGAAGTCCAGCGCCGCATCCTCGGGCGGCACGATCTCGCGGCGCACGGCGCGCAGCGTCGCCTGGATGGTGACCTCGCTGACCGTCGTCAGCCCCGCGGCGAGCTCGTCGATCGTGAGGGTGCCGACCACCGCCCCGAACGCGAGGCGCAGCAGTTCGCGCCGACGCAGCGCTCGCACGGCGCGCATCGCCTCCACGACGGTGCCGTGACGCGCCTGGATTGCGCGGGCCTCCTCCTGCAGCAGCACCCCGCCGCGCGGACGCAGCAGCTCATCGGAGTCGAGCCACGCGACCGACTCGGGGATCCACTCCATGAGCTCACCGATGTAGCGCGAACCGGAGAGCACGCGGGTCAGCCGTTCCGCCGCGCCCGAGGAGTCCCGCAGCATCCTCAGGAACCACGGCGTGTCCCCCAGCCGTTCGCTGATGCGACGGAAGGCGAGCAGCCCGTAGTCGGGGTCGACGCCGTCGGCGAACCATCGGATCATCACCGGCATGAGGTGGCGCTGGATCGTCGCCTTGCGGCTGAGGCCGCCGGTCAGCGCGCCGATGTGGCGCAAAGCGCCGGCCGGGTCGCGGAACCCGATCGCCGCGAGCCGGTCGTGCGCCTGCTCGGTGGACAGCTGGTGCTCGTCGGACGACAGCGACGCGACTGCCGAGAGCAGCGGCCGGTAGAACAGCCGGACGTGGATCTCGCGGACCTCCCGTTTGATCCCCTCCCACAGCTCCCACACGCCCGGCCCGCTGTCGGCGAGCCCCGAGGCGCGCGCGAGGACACGGAGACCGTCGGGCTGGGACGGCATGAGGTGCGTGCGGCGCAGATCCCGCAGCTGCACGCGATGCTCGAGCACGCGCAGCACGCGGTAGTCGTGCGCGAACGTGGCGGCGTCGCCGCGACCGATGTAGCCCTCGGCGACGAGCGCGTCGAGCGCGTCGAGGGTCCCCGGCTGGCGGATCGCGTCGTCGCTCAGCCCGTGGACGAGCTGCAGCAGCTGCACGGTGAACTCGATATCGCGGATGCCGCCGGGACCGAGCTTCAGCTGGTACGGGACGTCGGCGGCGGGAATATGCTCGGTGACCCGCTCCCGCATCCGCTGCACGCTATCGACGAAGTTCTCGCGCGCACCGCTCGTCCACACCTTCGGCTGCACCGCCGCGACATATGCCTCACCGAGCATGCGGTCGCCGGCGAGCGGCCGAGCCTTCAGCAACGCCTGGAACTCCCAGCTCTTCGCCCAGCGCTCGTAGTACGACAGGTGCGAGTCCAGGCTTCGCACGAGGGCGCCCTGCTTGCCCTCGGGGCGCAGATTCGCGTCCACCTCCCACAGGGGCGGCTCGATCTCCATCCCCGAGATCCCGCGCATCGTCTGGACGGCGAGTCGCGTGGCGATGTCGATGACGCGGCTCTCGCCGATCTCATCGACGAGCGCGTCGGTGCCGCCGCCGACGAAGATGACGTCGACGTCGCTGACGTAGTTGAGCTCTCGGGCGCCGGTCTTGCCCATGCCGATGATCGCGAGACGCGCTTGCGCCACCTGGTCCCGCGGGAACAGACCGGTGCCGGCTCCCCCGGACGCGACGCGGGTGCGGGCGACGCACAGCGACGCCTCCAGCGCCGCGCCGGCGGCATCCGCCAGGGCGGCCGCGACGTCGGCGAGCACCGCGACGGCGTCGGTCGCGCCCAGGTCGTAGGCCGCGATGCGCGCCAGCAGGCGCCGGTAGCGCACGCGGAGCGCGACCCAGGCCCGCTCCTCGCCGGTGGCGGCGAAACCCTCGGCATCCGCCTCGACGGCCTCGAGAAGCTCCGCGCGCAACTCGTCGGCGGTGGGGAGCGCCTCCCCGGCGCGGACGTGGGCGAGTTCGGCGGGATGCCGCAGGTAGAAGTCACCGAACCCGCTCGAGGCTCCGAGCAGCAGCCAGAGCGTGGCGCCGACGCGTCGCAGTGCCGACCCCACCGCCGCCGGATCGCGTCGCGCGACGCGCACCAGCGACTCCAGTGCCGCATCGGGGTCGGCGGCGCGGTCGGCTCCGACGAGCAGGTCCTCGCGGGCGATGCCGACGAGGTCGGCGAGCTCGGTGAGCAGCCGGTCGGCGTCGCCGAGCTCACTGAAGCCGTCGCGCGCCAGCAGCGTCCGTACCGAGGTGCGCTCGCTGGAGCTCATCGGGCTAGAGCATCTCCAGGTTGCTCTTCAGCTCGAACGGGGTGACCTGGGCGCGGTACTCCTGCCATTCGCGGCGCTTGTTCAGCAGCACGTAGTTGAAGACCTGCTCCCCCAGCGTCTCGGCGACGAGCTCCGAGTCCTCCATGTACTCCAGGGCGTGATCGAGGCTCGCCGGCAGCTGCGCGTAGCCGAGCGCGCGGCGCTCGGAGTCGGTGAGCGACCAGACGTTGTCCTCGGCCTCCGGGGGCAGCTCGTAGCCCTCCTCGATCCCCTTCAGGCCCGCCGCGAGCATGAGCGCGAACGCGAGATAGGGGTTGGCCGCCGAATCCAGCGCGCGGTACTCGACGCGGGTGGACTGGCCTTTGTTGGGCTTGTACATCGGAACCCGGACGAGCGCGGAACGGTTGTTGTGACCCCAGCAGATGAAGCTCGGCGCCTCATCGCCGCCCCACAGCCGCTTGTAGGAGTTCACGAACTGGTTCGTCACGGCGGCGATCTCGTTGGCGTGCGTCAGCAGCCCCGCGATGAACTGGCGTCCCGTCTGGGACAGCTGGTACTGCGCGCCCTCCTCGTAGAAGGCGTTCCGGTCGCCCTCGAACAGCGACATGTGCGTGTGCATGCCGCTGCCCGGCTTGCCCGACAGGGGCTTCGGCATGAACGTCGCGTACACGCCCTGCTCGATCGCCACCTCCTTGACGACGGTGCGGAACGTCATGATGTTGTCCGCCGTGGCGAGGGCGTCGGCGTAGCGCAGGTCGATCTCGTTCTGACCGGGGCCGCCCTCGTGATGGCTGTACTCGACCGAGATGCCGAGGTCTTCCAGCATCCGCACACTGCGGCGACGGAAGTCGTGCGCCGTCCCGCCCGGCACGTTGTCGAAGTAGCCGGCCGAGTCGACCGGTTCGGGACCGTCGGGGCCGAACGACGAGGACTTCAGCAGGTAGAACTCGATTTCAGGGTGCGTGTAGAACGTGAAACCGGCATCGGCCGCCTTCGCCAAGGTGCGCTTGAGCACGTGCCGCGGATCGGCCACGGCGGGCTGTCCGTCGGGCGTGGTGATGTCGCAGAACATCCGACCGGTCGGGTCGATCTCTCCGCGCCAGGGCAGCGTCTGGAACGTCGTGGGGTCGGGGTGTGCCAGCAGGTCCGACTCGTAAGAGCGGGTGAGGCCTTCGATGGCCGAGCCGTCGAAGCCGAGTCCCTCCGTGAAGGCGCCCTCGACTTCGGCGGGCGCGATGGCGACCGACTTGAGCGTGCCGATGACGTCGGTGAACCAGAGGCGGACGAACTTCACGCCCCGCTCTTCGATCGTGCGCAGTACGAAGTCACGCTGCTTGTCCATCGCGTCCTCTCACAAGCGACCGCGCGGGCGCGGCCGGGCCGAAGGCCAGACTATCGGTCCTCTTCGGCTTCCTCTTCCGCCCACGCGCGCGACCGTTCGGCGATCACCTGCGGCGCCTTGGCGGCCTCCTCCGCGGTGTCGAACGGTCCGGCGCGGTCCGGCGCGGGCGACTCGAATCCGCGCTCGACCTCACCGGTTTTGAGGTTGTACCAGTACTTGTCTTCGCCACGGGACATCGCGTGCTCCTTTCCAGAGCGGTCGGTCCGATCCTAGCGAGCCGGGCTGCCGCGCTGGATAGGCTGGGAGCATGACGACGAAGGCGACCCGTGCGGTCGGAGTGGACATCGGCGGCACCGGCATCAAGGGGGCGCTCGTCGACCTCGAAGCCGGGCAGCTTCTCAGCGACCGCGTGAAGGTCGCGACCCCGGCCGGCGCGGAGCCCGACGACGTGCTCGCGGCCGTCCGCAGCGTCCTCGACACCCTCGGCGTGACCGACGCCGACATCCCGCTCGGCGTCGCCTTCCCCGCGATCGTCAAGAACGGACGCACCATGTCGGCGGCGAACGTCGCCGACACGTGGATCGGATTCGATGCCGAGCGCTTCTTCGAGGACGGCCTCGGTCGCGAGATCCACTTCGCCAACGACGCCGACGTCGCCGGCGTCGCCGAGGCGCGCTACGGCGCCGCGCGCGGCGTGAAGGGACTCGCGCTGCTGACGACGCTCGGCACGGGCATCGGCACCGCCATGCTGCACAACGGCGTCCTCATCCCCAACTCTGAACTCGGGCACCTGCAGCGTGCGAATCACGAATCGGATGCCGAGGCGTGGGCCGCCTACTCGGCGATGGAGCGCGAGCAGCTCAGCTGGAAGAGGTGGGCCAAGCGCCTGCAGTGGTACTACGACTACCTGGAGTTCCTGCTCAGCCCCGACCTGTTCATCGTGGGCGGTGGTGTGTCCAAGTACGCCGACGAGTTCCTGCCGCTGCTGACGCTGAAGACCCCGATCGTCCCCGCCGTGCACCGCAACAACGCGGGGATCATCGGCGCCGCGGCGCTCGCCCTCGCGCAGGAGACCGGCACCGACGCGCAGGGGGCCGCACAGAACCTCGTCGACACCACGACCTGACCGGTCGCCCGGTCGTGTCGGCGGTCGAGCAGGCGAATGGGCCGGCCTGTACGCCGGGTTCTGTCCGGGAGCGGAAGCTCCGTGGACGGTCATCTCTCTCGGCGACACGTTGCCGTGCCGCTCCAGCGGTCTACCCGGGGACTCGGCGGGCCGCGTCCACATCCCCTGTCTGACCTTGCTCCGGGCGAGGTTTACCGTGCGGGCCGTGTCACCACGACCCCGGTGGTCTCTTACGCCACCCTTTCACCCTTACCCCGGCTGACGCCGAGGCGGTCTGCTCTCTGTGGCACTGTCTCGCGGATCACTCCGGGTGGGTGTTACCCACCGCCCTGCCCTGTGGAGCCCGGACGTTCCTCGGTGCGGGTGAACCCGCCACGCGACCGTCCAGCCGACCCATTCGCAACGCAATCGTACCAATCGGGGGTGCGGAGCCGCGGCCCGTGGTACCGTGTGCGCAACGGGCCCCTTGGGGAAGAGGCCCGGTAGGGGCTGGGGGGCCCGCATCATGCGCAACATGATTCTGTCGTTCATTGCCGCAGCTGTCCTCGTCGTGGGGGCGCCACTGGCGGCATCCGCCGTCGACGAGCCACCGGGTGCGACCGATTCCGCCGGCACCGGCGACGACGCGCTCGGCTACACGCCGCGCACGCCGCAGCAGCCGACGCTGGCGGGGACGACGGTCGCGCCGTCGTGCTCGGCCGACGCCCCGTGGATCGAGTACTCCGTGCTCCTGGTGGATCCGCAGAACCTCTCCTCCGGTCACACCGCGACGCTCGTCCTCAGCGACGGCACGCACTCGACCACGCTCACGCTCGGCACGGTGACGGCCGGCGTGCCGCTGACCGGTCGCGTGCTGTGGCCCGGGGCATCGGTGGGCGCGGACGGGCGCGGCAACGGGTGGCCGGGCTGGACGTACGCCGGAGGGCAGTGGACCGCCTCCGACGACAACTTCGGGTGGACGCGCGGCGCCATCACCGCCACGGTCGAGGTGAACCCCTCGCTGGCGGTCGCGCTGTCGTATCCGCCGTCGTCGCCGGCCTGCCGCACCGCACCGGCGGAGATCCGCGCCGCCGCGGCCGGAGCCGCACTGCCGGCGACCGGTGGCGACATCGCGCTGGCCGCAGGCGTCGGGGTCGCCGGGGCCGGACTGATCGCCATGGGCGGTGCGCTCGTCGTGCGCCGCCGGCGGTCGTGACCCGGACGGCTCCCCGCACCGATCGCACCCTCTCCACCGTCGTCCTGGCCGCTGTGCTGCTGGGCGTGGCGCTGCTCGTCGCGCTCGGCTGGGCCGCGTCGCGGGTGTGGGTGGCCGCGACCGCGCTTCAGGCGGCGGCCGGCGATGCGCGCGCCGCCGTCGCGGCGGCCGCCGGCGGGGCGCTGCCCGAGGTGAGCGCGAGCCTGGCGCGGCTGGGGACCGCGGGCGAGCGCGCGGGCGGGGCCGCCGCCGACCCGACCTGGTCGGTTGCGGCATCCCTCCCCTTCTTCGGCGACGACATCGCTGCGATCGGGACCGTCGCACGCGCCGCGGCGACGCTCGGGACCGCCGTGGGCGACCCGGCGACGCGTGCGCTGGCGGCGGACGGCGACGGCGTCGGTGACCTGACCCGGCTGGCGCCCGTGCTGGACGAGGCGGTGACCGGCATCCGCTCGGCGCAGGCCGAGCTGGACGCGATCGACACGTCGCGGCTGGTGGCGCCGGTCGCCCAGGCCGTGACGCAGGCGCGTGACGCGCTGGATCAGGCGGCTCCGGCGATGGCGGCCGCTCGCGGAGCCGCCGCGTTCTGGTCATCGGTCGGGACCGGCGACGTGCGCGTGCTCGTGGCCATGCAGAACGGGGCGGAGCTTCGCACCGGCGGCGGCATCACCGGTTCGTTCATCGAGCTGCAGGTCACCGACGGGCGGGTGAGCCTGGGAGCGCAGGCCGATTCGTCCGTCTTCCCGCACCTGTCGACACCGATCCTCCCCGAGACCCCGGCGCAGCAGGCGCTGTACGGCGGCGTGCTGGGCAGGTACGTCCAGAACGCGTCGATGGCGACCGACTTCGCCCAGACTGCTGCCCTCGCCTCGGCGTGGTGGCAGCACATCGGCCATGCTCCCCCGGACGCGGTGATCTCGCTCGATGTCCCGACGATCGGCGCGCTGCTGCAGGTGACGGGGCCGATCGACCTGCCCGACGGCTCGCAGCTGACGAGCGAGAACATCACGCAGAGGCTGCTCATCGACCCCTACCTGAGCCTCGACAGCGCCGCGCAGACCCAGTTCATGCAGTCCGCGGTGACGGCCGCCGCGGCCGAGCTCACGGCGGCGCCGCTGGATCCGCTGCGGCTGCTCGTCGCACTCGCGACGCCCATCGGCGACGGTCGCGTCTCGGTCTGGAGCGCGGAGCCGACGGTGCAGGCCGCACTCGCGGACTCGTTGCTGGGCGGCCCGGCGGCGCGACTGGCCGCGGCCCCGGACACCTTCGGCGTGTTCTTCAACGACGCGACCGGCGGCAAGATGGACCCGTTCCTGCACGTCGACATCCGGACGACCTCGACCGTCTGCCGCGCCGACGGCAGGTCCGACGTCGTCGTCAGCCTGACGATGCGCAGCGACGCTCCGGCGGATGCCGCCGACGCCCTCCCCGGCGACGTGACCGGCCGTGGCCTGTTCGGCACCGGAGTCGGCGACATCGGCACGAGCGTGTCGGTGTCGGCCCCGCCGGGCAGCTTCGCGGGTGGTGTCACCAAGGACGGCGCCCCCGCGCTCTCGGTCGACGTGGCGGACGACGGCCGATTCGTGAGCCTGGTGCGCGTCAACCTGTCGCCGGGCGAGGTCAACGTCGTCGACTTCCATTTCACGATGGCCGCGCCCGGTGCGATCTCACCGGTGATCGTGACGACGCCGATGCTGAACGCGCCGGGGATCACCGTCGATTCCGGCGTGTGCGGTTGACGCCGGCTCAGGCCTTGCCCGCGTCGGCGGTGATGCGCAGATCCAGGGGGAAGTCGATCGGGAACGCGCCGAACAGCAGCCGCGTGGCGCGGTCGGCGCTGCGGCGGACGGCGGCCGCGACGGCGTCGGCGTGGACCGCCGGGGTGTGCACGATGATCTCGTCGTGCAGGAAGAACGCGAGATGCGCGCGACGCCCGAACACCGGCCCGGATGCCGGTGCGCCGGCGACCGGGTCGACCGACGGCAGCGCCGCGAGCTCACCGCGGAGGTCCGCCAGCCATGCCAGCGCCCACTCCGCGGCCGTCCCCTGCACGACGAAGTTTCGGGTGAACCGCCCGCGATCCCGCGCCGATCGGCGCGCATGGGCGCGGTCGGCCTCTGCCGCCTCCGGCGCGGCCGCCACGCCCTGCACGTCGCGCCAGCCGGCACCGGCCGCGGGGCTGGACCGCCCGAGCCAGGTCGTGACGACACCGCCCTGCTCCCCGACGGTCGCGGCCTCGTCGACGAGGGCCATCGCCCGCGGATAGGCGCGCCGCAGCGCCGGGACGAGACGTCCGCTGTCACCGGTGGTGGCGCCGTACATCGCGCCCAGGAGCGCGATCTTGGCCTCCTGTCGTGTCGCGACGACCCCGCTGTCGACGATCCCCTCGTAGAGGTCGCGGCCGCGGGCGGCCTGCGCAAGTGCGGCGTCCCCGGACATGGCGGCGAGCACGCGGGGCTCGAGCTGGGCGACGTCGGCGACGACCAGCATCCACCCGTCGTCCGCGCGCACGGCGGGGCGCAGCTGCCGGGGCAGCTGCAGCGCGCCGCCGCCCGAAGATGCCCACCGCCCGGTGACGACGCCGCCCGGCACGTAGACCGGGCGGAACCGCCCGTCGGGTGCCCATTCGTCGAGCCATGCCCAGCCGTTGGCGCTCAGCAGCCGGGTCAGCTTCTTGTACGCCAGCAGCGGCGCGATGGCGGGGTGGTCGTACTCGGCCAGTTCCCATCGGCTGGTGGAGCGGGCGAGCACGCCCACCCGGTGCAGGCTGCGCAGCAGCTTCGGCTGCGAGTCCAGGCTCGCGGCGGGGTCTCCGAGCGCGGTGCGGACGATGCCGGCGAGCTCCTGCACGCGCGCCGGCGCCGTGCCGGGCGCCGGCCGCGGGCCGAGAGCCTCCTCGAGCAGCGCCTCATGGACGCCGCGGTTCCACGGCAGCCCTGCCGCGTGCAACTCCACCGCGAGCAGCGCACCGGCCGACTCCGCGGCCAGCAGCAGTCGGAGACGGCTGCCTTCGGCAGCGGTGGCGACGGCGCGCTGCTGCCGGGTGAACTCGGCGAGGACCGCGTCGACGTCGTCGGGCACCCCGGCCGGTGCGGCCTCGAGGTCGAATAGGGCGGGGGCGGATGCCGGGGCGGGGTCGGCGACCGCGGCGTCCCAGGGCGCGGCGTCGCGTAGGGCCGTGGCGTCAGGACCGGCGACGAGTTCGCTGCGGCGGAGGATGGCGTGGCTGAGCCGCAGGTCACGGCATCGGGCGACCACGTGACCGGCCGCGAGGATCGCCGGGTACCAGCGGGTCGTGTCACTCCACACCCAGCGAGCGCTCGCCCCGGCATCCGCGACGATCCGTGGCACGTCGTCGATCGCGCAGCGGTCGCGCGCGAGCACGGCGGCATCATCTGTCAACGTCAGGACGACAGCCGTATCTGATTGGCTGGGGTCACGGGCCAGCAGCCGCCAGCGCGACGGACCCGAGGGCGCCGCGCCGGGTGCGGTCACAGCCCGGATTCGTCGGTGCGCACGAGGATGCAGCCGCACTCCGGGCACATCACGACGTCGTCCTCAGCCGCTTGGCGGAGCGCCCCGAGGTCCGTGCCGGAGAGGACCATGTGGCAACCTTCGCACGTGCGGCGGCGGAGGAGACCTGCGCCGACGCCGCGCGCGGCCAGCCGTTCGTACAGCCCCAGCAGATCGGCGGGCACACGGCCTGCGACGGCGGCGCGGTCGCGCGTCGCGGCCTCCCACGTCGCGGTGGCGGCGGCCACGGCCTCCTTGCCCTCCGCGCTCAGGCGGGCGCCCTCGGCGTTGGTGGCGGCGATGAGTGCCTCCTGCGCGGCGACGGCGGCGTCGGCGTCCTCCAGGCGCTCCATGATCTGCAGTTCCGCGTCTTCCAGATCGCTCTTGCGCTTGGCGAGCGAGGCGAGCTCGTGCTCCAGCCCCTGCGCCTCCTTGACGTTCGACGTCGCGGCGAGCCGCTCGGTGTCTCGGGCGGCTCGGGCATCGACCAGAGCGACATCGGACTCGAGGCGCGCCAGTTCCGCGCGGGCATCGTCACGCACTCCCAGGAGTGTCGTGAGCTCGGCCGACTGCGCCTGCCGCTGCGCGATCAGCTCCTGCACGCGCGCGGTCTGCTCGGGGTGACGGCGGGCGTTGTCGGCGTGGCGGATGGTGGCGTCGAGGCTCGCGAGTTCGAGCAGGAGCAGCTGATCGGCGGGTCGGGACTTCACGCTCCCAACCTACCGCGGTGCGGCGCCGACCACTCCCGGCGGGCTCGCGACGCCGCTACCATGTGGTGCCTGACGCCGGGCGTCTCGCTCCGGTGGACCGCGAAGGAGCTGTCATGAGCGTCATGCGAACGAAGTCCGTCGAACAGTCGATCGCCGACACCGAGGAGCCGGAGTTCCGGCTGCGCAAGTCGTTGTCGGCGCTGGATCTCACCGTCTTCGGCGTGGGCGTCGTCATCGGCGCCGGCATCTTCACGCTCACGGGACGCGCCGCGCACGACGTGGCCGGCCCGGCCGTCGTGATGAGCTTCGTCGTGGCCGCCATCGCGTGCGGGCTGGCCGCGATGTGCTACGCCGAGTTCGCCTCCACGGTGCCGGTGTCGGGATCGGCCTACACCTTCTCATACGCGTCGCTGGGCGAGCTGTTCGCCTGGATCATCGGGTGGGATCTCATCCTGGAGATGTTCCTCGGCGCGAGCGTGGTCGCGCAGGGGTGGAGCGCGTACCTCGGCGTGCTGCTGGAGCAGCTCGGCATGCCGATCCCCGCCGCGATCGGCTACGGCGGCACGGTCGATCTCATGGCGATCCTGCTCGTCGTCGTCCTCGGGGGCCTCATGACCCTCGGCATCCGCGAGTCGATGCGCGTGAACCTTGTGCTCGTCGGCGTGAAGCTCTTCATCGTGCTGTTCGTCATCGTCGCCGGCATCCTCTTCATCAACCCCGCCAACTACTCGCCGTTCGTTCCGGATGCCGCGCCGCGCGAGGCTGCGACCGGGCTCACGCAGCCGCTGCTGCAGTTCCTGTCGGGCTCAGCGCCGATGGCGTTCGGCGTCGGCGGCATCTTCGCGGGGGCGGCGCTGGTGTTCTTCGCCTACATCGGGTTCGACGTCGTGGCCACGACCGCGGAGGAGACGAAGAACCCGCAGCGGGATCTGCCCATCGGCATCATCGCCTCGCTCATCATCTGCACCGTCCTCTACTGCGCGGTGGCGTTCGTCGTCACGGGAATGGTCCGCTACGACGAACTCGACCCGGCGGCGGCGCTCGCGAACGCCTTCGCCTATCACGGGCAGGCGTGGATGGCGACGGTCATCTCCGCCGGCGCCGTGGCGGGGCTGACGACCGTCGTCCTGACGCTGATGATCGGGGCGACGCGCATCATCTTCGCCATGTCGCGTGACGCCCTGCTGCCGCACCGACTGGCGAAGGTGCACCCGACGTGGCGGACGCCGTGGGTCATCTCCATCGTCGTCACCGTCATCGTCGCCGTGGTCGCCGGGCTCACGCCGATCGGCGTGCTGGAGGAGATGGTCAACATCGGCACGCTCTCGGCATTCGTGCTCGTGTCGGTAGGGGTTGTCGTGCTGCGGCGCTCGCGCCCCGACCTCAAGCGCGGCTTCCGCGTGCCGTGGAGCCCGGTGCTGCCCATCCTCTCGGCCCTCATCTGCGTGTACCTCATGCTGAACCTGACGGTGGAGACGTGGCTGCGGTTCCTCGTGTGGCTGGTCGTCGGCTTCGTGATCTACTTCGCCTACTCCCGGCGTCACTCCCGGCTGGGGAAGGATGCCGGCACCTATCTCAACCCCGCCGAGCCGAAGGTCGTGGGGCGAGACTCCTAGACTGGAGGCTCCAGGGCCTTTAGCTCAGCTGGTAGAGCGCCACGTTTACACCGTGGATGTCGTCGGTTCGATCCCGGCAGGGCCCACCGTCTGCGAGCTCCGAGCCGTCCGGATGTGACTAGGCTGATCGATGGTGCGTTGTCGCTGCTGAACAAAAGCCGACCGCATCCGAAGCCCCGTCCTGGCACGATCTGCCAGATGAAGAAAGGTCTCCCGTGACTGTCAACGATCAGGATCCGTACTCGCAGGGCCCGCAGGACAGCGATCCTGAAGAGACCAGTGAGTGGGCGGAGTCGCTGCAGCAGCTGGTCGACGCGAAGGGCGCCGGCCGTGGCCGCGAGATCATGCTGAGCCTGCTGAACAAGTCGCACGAGCTGCAGCTGAACGTGCCGCAGGTGCCGGTCACCGACTACATCAACACCATCGCGCCGGAGAACGAGCCCGAGTTCCCCGGTGACGAGGAGCTCGAGCGCCGCTACCGCCGCTGGATCCGCTGGAACGCCGCGCTCACGGTGCACCGGGCGCAGCGCCCCGGCATCGGCGTCGGCGGACACATCTCCACCTACGCGTCGTCGGCGTCCCTCTACGAAGTCGGCTTCAACCACTTCTTCCGGGGCCTCGACGACCCGAGTGGCGGCGACCAGATCTTCATCCAGGGTCACGCCTCCCCCGGCATCTACGCCCGCTCGTTCCTCGAGGGACGCCTCTCGGCCGACCAGCTCGACGGGTTCCGCCAGGAGAAGTCGCGGGCTCCCCTCGGCATCCCCTCCTACCCGCACCCGCGCCTGATGCCGGAGTACTGGCAGTTCCCGACCGTGTCGATGGGCCTCGGACCGATCAACGCGATCTACCAGGCCATGACCAACAAGTACCTCACCAACCGTGGGATCAAGGACCTCTCGAACTCGCGGGTGTGGGCGTTCCTCGGCGACGGCGAGATGGACGAGGTCGAATCGCGCGGTCAGCTGCAGGTCGCCGCCAACGAGGGACTGGACAACCTGACTTTCGTCGTCAACTGCAACCTGCAGCGTCTTGACGGTCCGGTGCGCGGCAACGGCAAGATCATCCAGGAGCTCGAGGCGTTCTTCCGCGGTGCGGGCTGGAACGTCATCAAGGTCGTGTGGGGTCGCGGCTGGGACGACCTGCTGAAGGTCGACGTGGACGGCGCGCTCGTGAAGCTCATGAACACGACGCCCGACGGCGACTTCCAGACCTACCGCGCCGAGGACGGAAAGTTCATCCGCGACCACTTCTTCGGTCGCGACGAGCGCACCGCCGCGATGGTCAAAGACCTCTCGGACGACTACATCTGGGGCGGCCTGCGCCGCGGCGGCCTGGACTACCAGAAGCTCTACGCGGCCTACAAGGCGGCGACCGAGCACAAGGGCCAGCCGACGGTCATCCTCGCCAAGACCATCAAGGGCTATGGACTCGGGCACCACTTCGAGGGCCGCAACGCGACCCACCAGATGAAGAAGATGACGCTCGACGACCTGAAGCACTTCCGCGACTCGATGCGCATTCCGATCACCGACGCGCAGCTCGAGGAGAACCCGTACCTGCCGCCGTACTACAACCCGGGACTCGAGGACGAGACGATCCAGTACATGGTCGAGCGCCGCCGCGCGCTCGGCGGGTTCCTTCCGGAGCGCCGTACTCACCACTTGCCGATCACCCTCCCCGACGACAGCGCCTACGCGCTGCCGAAGAAGGGGTCGGGCACGCAGGAGGTCGCCACCACGATGGCGTTCGTGCGACTGCTGAAGGACCTGCTGCGCTCGAAGGACTTCGGGCACCGCATCGTGCCGATCATCCCCGACGAGGCGCGCACCTTCGGCCTGGACGCGTTCTTCCCGACCGCGAAGATCTACAACCCGAACGGACAGAACTACACGTCCGTCGACCGCGAGCTGCTCCTGGCCTACAAGGAGAGCCCGCAGGGCCAGATCATGCACGTCGGCATCAACGAGGCCGGTGCCGTCGCCGCCTTCACCGGCACCGCCACGTCGTACTCCACGCACGGCGAGCCGCTGATCCCGGTCTACATCTTCTACTCGATGTTCGGCTTCCAGCGCACCGGCGACGCCCAGTGGGCGGCGGGCGACCAGATGGCGCGCGGCTTCATCATGGGCGCCACGGCCGGTCGCACGACGCTGACCGGTGAGGGCCTGCAGCACGCCGACGGCCACTCGCACCTGCTGGCCTCGACCAACCCGGCCACCGTCTCCTACGATCCCGCCTACGGGTACGAGATCGCGCACATCGTGCGCTCGGGCCTGGAGCGGATGTACGGCGGCAACCACCCCGACCCGAACGTCATGTACTACATCACGCTCTACAACGAGCCGCTCGTGCAGCCCGCGGAGCCGGAGAACGTGGATGTGGACGGCATCGTCCGCGGCATCCACCGCATCTCGGAGGGCTCCGGCGACGGGCACCGCGCGCAGCTGCTCGCCTCCGGCGTGGGTGTGCCGTGGGCCCTCGAGGCCCAGCAGCTCCTCAAGGACGACTGGGGCATCGTCGCGGATGTCTGGTCGGTGACGAGCTGGACAGAGCTCCGCCGCGACGGCCTCGCCGCCGACGAGCACAACTTCCTCAACCCGCTCGCCGAGCCGCGCACCGCGTACGTCACGCACAAGCTGCAGGACACCGCCGGTCCGGTCATCGCCGTCAGCGATTACATGCACGCCGTGCAGGACCAGATCCGCCCGTGGATCCCGCGTCGCTACGCGACCCTGGGCGCCGACGGCTTCGGGTTCTCCGACACCCGCGCCGCCGCGCGCCGCTTCTTCAAGATCGACGGCCCGTCGATCGTGGTGCGCACGCTCCAGGCGCTGGCCGAGGAGGGGCTCGTCGACCGGGCCCTTTCGGCGCAGGCGATCGAGCGCTACCGTCTGCACGACGTGACGGCGGGGACGACCGGCAACGCCGGCGGCGAAAGCTGATCCGCTCGATGCCGGCCCGGCCCACGCCGCAGGAGAAGGCGGAGACGCTCGCGTGGCTCCGCCGCATCTCCGGCGACCTGGCGACGGCCACGATCAAGAGGCTCGAGGAGTCGCTGCCGTGGTACGCCGACATGCCACCGGCCCGCCGCTCCGCGGTGGGCCTGGTGGCGCAGGCGGGCATCGCGTCGTTCATCCAGTGGTACGAGGACCCGCAGTCGACGCCGTGGATCGCGGCCGACATCTTCGCCGCGGCTCCCCGCGAGCTGCTGCGCAGCGTCAGTCTCACCCAGACGCTGCAGCTGATCCGGGTCACCGTCGCTGTGACCGAGGAGCGGGTCGCCGGCCGCGCGGAGGACCTTCGCGAGAGCATCCTGCTGTTCTCCCGGGAAGTGGCCTTCGCGTCGGCGGACGTGTACGCCCGGGCCGCCGAGGCGCGGGGACTGTGGGACGCGCGCCTGGAGGCGCTCGTCGTCGACTCGATCCTCACCGGAGAGGCCGACGAGGAGCTGCCGAGCCGGATCGCGGCCCTCGGCTGGCACGGTCACGGCGAGGTCGCGGTGCTCGTCGGCACGACGCCGCCCCAGTTCGACGTCGACCAGTTGCGGCGTCTCGCCCGCAAGCTCGGCGTCGACGTGCTCATCGGGGTGCAGGGGTCGCGCCTCGTGGTCGTGATCGGCCGCGCCGAACTGCCCGGTCGCGACACGACCGCCGAGGAGCTGCCGTTCCCGGAGATCGCCCGCCGGCTGGAGCCCGGGTTCGGCGCGGGGCACCTGGTGGTCGGCCCGACCGTCCCCGCCCTGGTGGATGCCGGTCTGAGCGCCCGGGCCGCCCTCGCCGGGTTCTCCGTCGCCGGCGCGTGGCGCAACGCCCCGCGCCCGGTCGAAGCGGACGATCTGCTGCCCGAGCGCGCCCTGGCCGGCGACACCGTCGCCAAGGCCACGCTCGTGGAGCGCATCTACCGCCCGCTGCAGGCCCACTCCGCGGATCTCGTGACGACGCTGTGGAGCTACCTCGACAACGGCCGGTCGCTGGAGGCGACCGCGCGTGAGCTGTTCGTGCACCCGAACACGGTGAGGTACCGCCTCAAGCGCGTGTCGGATGTCATCGGCTGGGATGCGACGGGTCCGCGTGAGGCGCTGATCCTGCAGACGGCGCTCATCATCGGCTCGATCGGCACGGAAGTGACGCGCCGCCGCAACGCGGGGATGCGTCGACCGGGGAACGCCTGACGACCCACGCCGTCCTGTAGGGCACGCACAAAGCAATCCACGTTTGTTGTGACGGGTTCGCCACCGTCGACGCGCAGAAGTTGGGAGGATAGGCAGGTGATCATCACCGTCTTCCCTGGACAGGGCTCGCAGACGCCCGGTTTCCTCTCCCCCTGGCTGGACCTTCCCGGCGTCCGCGAGCGACTCGAGGAGTTCTCCGCGGCCGCCGGCGTGGACCTCGTCGCCGCCGGCACCGTGGCGGATGCTGACGAGATCCGCGACACGAGCGTGGCTCAGCCACTGATCGTCGCGGCGAGCCTCGTCTCGTACGACGCGCTGACGGATGCCGCGGGCGTCCGCCCCGGCGGCGTCGCCGGTCATTCGGTCGGCGAGATCGCCGCGCTCGTCGCCGCCGGTGTCGTCACCGCGGAGGACGGGATGCGGCTGGTCGGACTGCGCGGACGCGCGATGGCCGAGGCCGCTTCCCGCAAGGACACGGGCATGGCCGCCGTGCTCGGCGGCGACCGCGATGCGGTGCTCGCGCTGCTCGACGAACTGGCGCTCACCCCGGCGAACCACAACGGCGCCGGTCAGATCGTCGCCGCGGGCGCCCTCGACGCCCTCGCCGAACTCGCCGCGCATCCGGTGCCCGCCAGCCGGGTCCTCCCGCTGCAGGTCGCCGGAGCCTTCCACACCTCCTACATGGCGCCCGCCGTCGAGACGCTGCGCGTCGCCGCGGCGGAGGTGACGGCATCCGACCCCGCGGTGTCGCTGTGGACCAACCGCGACGGATCACTCGTGACCGACGGTCGCACGGCCCTCGACCTGCTGGTCGACCAGGTGTCGTCGCCGGTGCGCTGGGACCTGTGCATGGACTCCTTCGCCGCGGCGGGGGTCACCGGCATCATCGAACTCTCCCCGGCGGGCACGCTCGTCGGCCTCGCCAAGCGCGCGCTGCGCGGCATCCCCACCGTCGCGGTGAAGACCCCCGACGACCTCGCGGCCGCGGCCGCCCTGCTGACAGGAGGCGACGCGTGACCGACGCGCCCACCAACGCCGCGCCGACCCGGCGCCCCACACTCACCCAGCCCACCGGACCCGCCCACACGCGCATCTACGCGTACGGCGCGGCGCGCGGCGAGAACGCCGTCCCCAACGACGACCTCGTCGGCCCGATCGATTCCAGCGACGAGTGGATCCGGCAGCGCACCGGCATCGTCACGCGATCCCGCGCGGACAAGCAGACCACGGCGATCGATCTGGCCGCCGACGCCGCGGCGGAGGCGATCGCCCGCTCCGGCGTGGACGCGTCGCAGGTCGACGCCGTGATCGTCGCCACGATCTCCAACCCCAAGCAGACGCCCTCTGTGTCGGCCATCGTCGCCGACCGGGTGGGCGCGAATCCCGCCGCCGCGTACGACGTCAACGCCGCCTGCGCCGGCTTCGCGTACGGCGTGGCGCAGGCCGATGCGCTCATCCGCGCCGGTGCCGCGCACTATGCGGTCGTCGTGGGCACCGAGAAGCTCAGCGACGTCGTGGACCCCACCGACCGGTCGATCTCCTTCCTCCTCGGCGACGGCGCCGGCGCCGTCGTGATCGGACCGAGTGACTTCCCCGGCATCGGACCGACGGTGTGGGGCTCGGACGGGTCGAAAGCCGACGCCGTTGGCATGAACCACACGCTCGTGGAGTTCCGCGACGGCGAGGCGCCGTGGCCGACGTTGCGCCAGGAGGGACCCACTGTCTTCCGGTGGGCCGTGTGGGAGATGGTGAAGGTCGCCCGGCAAGCGCTCGAAGAGGCCGGCGTGCAGCCGGAAGACCTCGCCGCCTTCGTTCCGCATCAGGCCAACATGCGCATCATCGACGAGTTCGCCAAGCAGCTGAAGCTGCCCGACACCGTCGTGATCGGCCGTGACATCGAGACCACGGGCAACACGTCCGCGGCATCCATCCCCCTTGCCACGCACCGCCTGCTCGCCGAGCATCCGGAGCTGTCGGGCGGACTCGCGCTGCAGATCGGCTTCGGCGCCGGGCTCGTCTTCGGCGCTCAGGTGGTCGTCCTCCCCTGACGGCCCGAGATACCCTGGCGCGGCGGTCGCCGCACCTAGACTGAACGTCGGCCCCGCAGGGCCGGTGAAACCCCGATAAACAAGGAGAATCCCATGGCATTCAGCAACGACGAGGTCCTCGCAGGGCTCGCCGAGCTCATCACCGACGAGACCGGCATCTCGGCCGACGAGGTCGCTCTCGAGAAGTCGTTCACCGACGACCTCGACATCGACTCCATCTCGATGATGACGATCGTCGTCAACGCCGAGGAGAAGTTCGGCGTCACGATCCCCGACGAAGAGGTCAAGAACCTCAAGACCGTCGGCGACGCCGTCACCTTCATCACGACCAACCAGGCCTGACACGGGTCGGCCACCTGCACCCCGGTGGGGGCCCACGCCCCCACCGGAGCATCTGAGGAGACCATGAGCATTCCCCGAATCGTCGTCACCGGCATCGGCGCCTCCAGCCCCATCGGGGGGACCGCGCCCGAGAGCTGGTCCGCGTTGCTGGACGGTGCCTCCGGCGCCCGCACGCTCGAGTACGACTGGGTCGAGCAGTACCAGCTGCCGGTGACCTTCGCGGCGCAGGCCGCGGTGCGTCCCGACACCGTCCTGGAGCGCCCGATCGCCAAGCGCCTGGACCCCTCGTCGCAGTTCGCGCTCGTCGCGGCCATGGAGGCGTGGGCGGACGCCGGGAGCCCCGAGGTCGACCCCGAACGTCTCGGTGTCGACTTCGCGACCGGCATCGGGGGTGTGTGGACACTGCTGGACGCGTGGGACACGCTGCGCGAGAAGGGACCGCGTCGGGTCATGCCGATGACGGTGCCGATGCTCATGCCCAACGCCGCGGCCGGCAACCTCTCGCTGCACTTCGGTGCCCGCGCGTATGCGCGGACCGTCGCCAGCGCGTGCGCCTCGAGCACCGAGTCGATCGTCAACGCCGTCGAGCACCTGCGCGACGGCCTGGCCGACGTGGTCATCGCCGGCGGTACCGAATCGGCGATCCACCCGATCACGATCGCGTCGTTCGCCTCGATGCAGGCGCTGTCCAAGCGCAACGACTCCCCCGAGACGGCGTCGCGCCCCGGCAGCATCGACCGTGACGGGTTCGTCATGGGCGAGGGAGCCGGCGTGCTCATCCTCGAGACCGAGGAGCACGCGAAGGCTCGCGGCGCGAAGATCTACGCCGTCGTGGTGGGCGGCGGGGTCACCGCCGACTCGTACCACATCACCGCCAACGACCCCGAGGGCACGGGCGCGGCGCGCGCGGTCTCGATGGCGCTGGCGATGGCGGATGCCTCCCCCGACGACGTGACGCACGTCAACGCCCACGCGACGTCCACCCCGGTGGGCGACCCCAACGAGTACGTCGCGCTGAAGAGCGTCTTCGGGGACCGGATCGACGAGATCCCGGTATCCGCCACGAAGGCTTCGACCGGCCACCTGCTCGGCGGGACGGGCGCGCTGGAGGCCATCTTCACGGTGCTCGCCATCCGCGACCGCGTCGCGCCGCCGACGATCAACATCACCGAGCAGGACCCGGCGGTCCCTTTCCGCATCTCCGGCTCCGCGCAGCCGCTGGGCGACGGTCCGCAGCTGGCGATCAGCAACTCGTTCGGCTTCGGCGGACACAACGCCGTCGCTGCGTTCGCCTCGGCCTGACCGGCCGCGCGACCAGCGGGTCTCGGGTTTCCGACGGCCGACCACGACGCGAAGAACCCCCTCCGCCACGCGGAGGGGGTTCTCTCGGGTGAGGCGGCCGACACGCGATCCCAGTCCCCGGGAAGCCGTCCGAGGCCGGTACGAGCGCTTCCGCGCCGCCTGGTCTGTGAAGTTGTGTCAGCCGACCTTGTGCAGCCAGACCACCGGGGCGTCGTCGCTCGCGTGGCGGAAGGGCTCCAGCTCTTCGTCCCACGCCGATCCGAGCGCGACCTGCAGTTCACGCTGCAGGTCGAACGCGTCGCCCGCGGCGATCTCGAGGGCGTAGCGGATGCGATCCTCGCCGATGACGACGTTGCCGGCGGTGTCGGTCTGCGCGAAGTGGATGCCGAGGTCAGGGGTGTGCATCCACCGGCCGCCGTCGCTGCGGGGAGTCGGATCCTCGCTCACTTCGAAGCGCAGGTGCTCCCAGCCGCGGATCGCGGTCGCGAGGGCCGCGCCGGTGCCGGCGGGACCTTCCCAGTAGAACTCCGCCCGGCGGCTGCCGGCGAGGACGGGCTGATCGGCCCAGTCGAAGCTCACCGCACGCCCCAGGGCGCGACCGACCGCCCACTCGAGGTGGGGACACAGCGCGCGCGGCGCGGAGTGGATGTAGATCACTCCGCGCGCCAGGGTCGACGTGGTCGCCATCGCATTCTCCGTTTCTTCAGGTACGTCTTCCCCTACGACCTGAGTGCCGGAGCATGGCGGGCTCTGCAGTTATGCGCCCATTATCGCCGATGCGCCCCCGGAATGACAAGCGTGTGATTCCGGGCGCGCCGGCCTGTCACAGCTCGAGCACGAGGCGCGGGCATGCCGCCCGCGAGACGCACACGAACATCGTGTCGTTGCGCGCGCGCTGGGCGGGCGTGAGGATCGAGTCGCGATGGTCCACGGCCCCCTCCAGGACGGGGGTCTCGCACGTCCCGCACGTGCCCTCGGTGCAGCTGGAGAGGACGAGCGCCCCCGCCTCCTCCGCGACCTGCAGGATCGAGCGGTCCGGCGGCACCTCGACCGTGACGCCCGTCAGCGACAGCTCGACCTCGAACGCCCCCTCCCAGACGGGCGCGGCGAGCGGCTCCGCCTCGAAGCGTTCCAGGTGCACGCCCACCCCGCGCGCCGCGCCCGCGATCTGCAGGGCGTCCAGCAGGCGTGCGGGCCCGCACGTGACGATCTCCGCGCCCGCGGCGGCGGCATCCTCGATGAGCGCGTCGACGTCGAGCCGCTCACCGCGTTCGCTGACGTGGAGGCGGAGGCGGTCGCCGTGCGTGCGCGCCAACTCGCCGAGGAAGGGCATGCGCTCCTCGTGCCCGCAGTAGTGCACCGTCACGTCACGCCCGCTCGCCGCCGCGGCGGCGGCGAGCGGCAGGACCGGCGTGATGCCGATGCCCCCGGCGACGAACACGAGCGGAGCCGCGGCGGCGCCGTCGCCGGCGCGGCCGGGCGGAAGCGCGAAGTGGTTGCGCGGGCCGGCGGCGCGCAGGACCGCCCCCGCCGTCAGCCGGTCGGCGATCCACCGCGAGCCGCCGCGTCCCTCGGCCTCCCGCAGCACGCCGAGCCGCCACGTCGCTGCGGCGGGGTCCCCCGCCAGGGAGTACTGCCGCACGAGGCCGTCCGGCAGGATCAGATCGATGTGGGCGCCGGGCTCCCACGCCGGCAGGGGCGGTCCCGATCTGCGTGCGAGCTCGATCTCGACGACGTCTGCGGCCGCGGCCCGGACGGCGAGGACCTCGAGCTCGAGTTCTCCCTGGGGTGCGCTCATACGTTCGACTCCTTCACGAGGATCAGGCGGTAGGGGCGGCCGTCGGGCGAGCGCCAGCGATGGCCCGCTCCGCCCGAGGTGTAGGCCGAGTCGCGGGGGCCGAGCGTGTGCACGACGCCGTCGAGCTCGAGTTCGATGCGGCCGTCGATGACGTGGAGGAACTCGTCCTCCGCGTGCACGACGACCTCCCCCCACACGGCCGTGTCGCCCGTGTACTCGATGGGCAGGAAGGGGTGCCGGCCGCCCACGACGAGCGCACGTCCGAGGCCGCTGCCGAACGGTCCGACGACGCCGTCGGCGGCGCGGACGATGCCGACCGAGGGGCTCGCGGCGTCGAGGCGATCGTCGGTGAGCAGCTCGACCACGCTCGTGGCCAGGGCCGCGGCGATCTTCTCCAGCGACGCCATCGAGGGGCGGGCGAGGCCACGCTCGAGCTGACTCAGGAACGGATGCGAGAGGTCCGACAGGGCGGCCAGCTGCACGAGGGTCAGGCCGCGCTGCGTGCGCAGCGCGCGCACCCGCGGACCCAGCCAGTCCACGCCGGTGCTCGGCTCTGCAGCCATGGGTTCCTCCTGCCTGGTCTCCCGCGCGTGCGGACGGTGTGTCGTGTGCGGGCGCCGGAAGGACGCCCGCACGGCCCGGCGCAAGCGACGGACGCCGTGATTAACAGAGAGACACGATCGTGTCACTCGTTGGAAACACGGCCCCCGTAGCGTCACCGATGTTGAGGCTATCAACATCGCACCGCGTCAGCACACCCGACAGAACGCGACGTCACCAAGGAGTCCCGTGCACCTTCCGCGCCCCCTGCGCCTCCTGCGCAACGCCACGCTGCCCGACGGCACACGCGCTGACGTGGTGCTGGACGGCGAGGTCGTGGCGCGCGTCCGGCCGGCCGGAACGGCACCGGCCGCCGCCGCGGACGAGGTGCTCGACCTGACCGGCTTCGTGCTGCTGGCGGCCGCGGCCGACCCGCACGCCCACCTCGACAAGTCGCGGACGTGGGAGCGCATCTCCCCCGTGTTCGGCGATCTGCCGTCCGCCATCGCCCAGTACGCCGCCTACGCGGACGCGGAGACGCGGGAGTCGATCGCCGACCGGTCGCGCACGACGGCGCTGGAGATGCTCGCCCACGGCGTGACGGCGGTGCGCTCGCACGTCAACTTCCTCCCCGGCCCCGACCCGCTGCGCGGCGTCGACGCCCTGCTCCAGGTGCGCGAGGAGCTGCGCGACCTCATGGAGATCGAGCTGTGCACGCTGGGCGACGACACCGTTGCCGACGAGCTCCACGAGGAGGCCGTCCGGCGCGGCGTCGACCTGATCGGCGGTGCGCCGCACCTGGCGGCAGACCCCCTCGGCGAGCTCGACCGGCTCCTGCGCCTGGCCGAGCGGCTGGGCTGCAGCGTCGACATGCACACCGACGAGGCCCTCGACGGCCCCCTGACGATCGTCGAGCTGGCTCGGCGCACGGCGGGGTGGACGGATGCCTCAGCATCCGCCGGCCACTGCTCGCGCCTGGGCACCCTGCCCCCGGCCGACCTGGCGCCCGTCGTCGAGGCGGTCCGCGCCGCGGATCTCGGGATCATCACGCTCCCCATCACCAACCTCTACCTGCAGGGTTGGGACGCACCGGTCGCGACGCCGCGCGGCATCACGGCCGTGCGCGCCCTGCTCGACGCCGGCGTGCGGCTCGGTGCCGGCGCCGACAACGTGCGCGACCCGTTCAACCCGCTCGGCCGCTGCGATCCGCTCGAGACGGTCGCGCTGCTGGTCACGGCCGCACACGTCACGATCGACGAGGCGCTCGCGCTCGTCTCCCACGGCGCGCGATCCGTCATGCGCCTGGAACCCGCCGGCCCCGTCGCGGGCGCCCGCGCCGAGTTCCTGGCGGTGAAGGGCACGAGCCCGGCCGATGTGGCCGCCACCGCCGACCCGAACCGCCGGGTCATCCACCGGGGGCGCCTGGTGTCCTCGACCGATGCCACCGTGACCACCGCTTCCTGGTCGCGGATCACTGAAAGGCAGGTGTCCGCGTGACGGAGACCCTCCTCGACTTCCGAAACGTCGAGATGACCTTCCCGGACGGGACCGTCGCCCTGCGCGGCGTGGACCTCGTCGTCGACCGCGGCGAGTTCGTGACCGTCGTCGGCCCCTCCGGCTGCGGCAAATCGACGCTGCTGCGCATCGCCTCCGGTCTGGAGACCGCGAGCGACGGCACGGCCACCGTCAGCACCTCGCGGATCGGCTACGTGTTCCAGGACGCGACGCTGCTGCCGTGGCGCGACGTGCAGGCGAACGTCGAGCTGCTCGCCGAGCTGAACTGGCAGACGAAGGCGGTGCGGTCCAAGAAGGCGGCCGAGACGATCGAGCTCGTCGGGCTGTCGGGGTTCGAGAAGCATCTGCCCCGCCAGCTGTCCGGCGGCATGCGCATGCGCACATCGCTCGCGCGTTCGCTCACGCTCGACCCCGAGCTGTTCCTCTTCGACGAGCCGTTCGGAGCGCTCGACGAGATCACGCGCGAGCACCTCAACGACGAACTGCTGCGCCTGTTCGTCGAGACGCAGTTCGCCGGCCTGTTCATCACCCACTCGGTGTCCGAAGCGGTCTACCTGTCGACGAAGGTCGTCGTGATGTCCGGTCGCCCCGGCCACATCGTCGACACCTTCGAGGTCCCCTTCGACATGCCCCGCGACCCCGAGATCCGCTACACGGGAGCCTTCGCCGAACTCGTCGGCAAGGTCTCGCACGCACTGAGAGAGGGGCACCACTGATGTCCGAGACCGTCCGCGACGCGCCCGCTGCGTCCGCTCCGCCCGTGCACACGGTGGCCGATCCGGCCGAGATCGCGCAGGAGCAGGCGACCGTGCCCCGTCGGCGCCGCCCCCTGTGGATGAAGCCGACCTACTGGGTGCCGCCGATCCTGCTGCTCGCGCTCATCGTCGGCGTGGTCTACCTCGTCAACGTGCTGCTGGGAACGCGCGGCTACCTCATGCCGCAGCCGCACGTGATCCTCGCCGTCTACTTCGACCCGAAGAACGGCCCGGAGATCTTCGAGGCGCTGTGGAACACCGCCCAGGTCGCCCTCGTCGGTCTGATCATCGCGATCGTGATCGGCGTGGTGTGGGCCGTCGCCATGAACCTCGCGAAGTGGGTGGAGCGCACGACGTTCCCCTACGCCGTGATCCTGCAGTCGATCCCGATCCTGGCCGTCGTGCCGCTCATCGGCTTCTGGTTCGGCTACGACTTCATCGCCCGCACGATCGTGTGCGTGCTGATCGCGCTGTTCCCGATCGTCTCCAACACGCTGTTCGGGCTGCAGTCCGTCGACCGCGGGGCGCGCGAACTGTTCCAGCTGCAGAAGGCGACGCGCTGGATCGTGCTGCGCAAGCTCGAGCTGCCGACGGCGCTGCCGGCGATGTTCGCAGGCATGCGCATCTCGGCCGGCCTGTCGATCGTCGGCGCGATCGTGGGCGACTTCTTCTTCCAGCGCGGCACCCCCGGCATCGGCGCCCTCATCGCGAAGTACCAGTCGCGACTGCAGAGCCCCGAGCTGTTCGCCTCGATCCTCGTGGCGTCGCTGTTCGGCGTCGTCATCTTCCTGTTCTTCGGCTGGCTCGCCCGACGAGCCGTCGGCAAGTGGTACGACTTCGGCTGATCCGCCGGGGTTCGTCCGTCACGCACCACAGTCCCGTCCGCACCACCCACATCACTAGGAGAACCATGCGAATTGCACGCAAGAGCGGCTACGCCGCGGCCGGCCTCGTCGTCGTCGGCGCCCTGACGCTCGCCGGCTGCTCGTCCTCGTCCTCGTCCTCGTCCTCGTCCTCGCCCGAGGCCTCCTCGTCGGACGCCCTCGAGATCGGGTCGATCGATCTGGCCGCGGCCGGCTGCCCCGCCGACATCCGCATCCAGACCGACTGGAACCCGGAGTCCGAGCACGGACACCTGTACGAGCTCGTCGGCCCCGGCTACACGGTCGACTCGGACGAGAAGTCCGTGACGGGCCCGCTCATGGCATCTGGCGAGTACACCGGCGTCGACGTGACGGTGCTGTCCGGCGGACCGGCGACCGGCTTCACGCAGCCGAACGCCCAGATGTACAACGACCCGTCGATCTTCCTCGCGTACGTCGGGACGGACGAGGCCATCGCTCACTCGGACGACCTCCCCACCGTCGGCGTCTTCGCGCCGTTGCAGAAGGACCCGCAGATGATCATGTGGGACCCGGAGACCTACCCGGACGTCGAGGGGATCGCCGACCTGGGTGCCGAGGACGTGACCATCCGCGTCTTCCCGGGCGGCACCTACATCGACGCGTTCGTCGGCCAGGGCATCCTCTCGGCCGACCAGATCGACTCCACCTACGACGGCACGCCCGCCGTGTTCGTCTCGGAGGGCGGCAAGATCGCCCAGCAGGGCTTCGCCTCGGCCGAGCCGTACATCTACGAGAACGAGGTGTCGGAGTGGGGCAAGCCGGTCGGCTACCAGCTCATCAACGACGCCGGATACCCGAAGTACGCGGCTGTCATGAGCGTCATCCCGGAGAACATCGACACCTACAGCGAGTGCCTCACGGCCCTCGTCCCGGTGCTGCAGCAGGCGACGGTCGACTTCTACGCCGCCCCGCAGGCGACCATCGACCTGATCCTCGAGCTCGTCGACGCGTACGACACGGGCTGGGTCTACAGCCAGGGCGTGGCCGAGTACTCCGTCGACACGATGCTGAAGGACGGCATCGCGGGCAACGACGCGGACGGCGCCATGGGCACCGTCGACGACACCCGCATGAGCGACCTGTTCGAGCTCGTCACCCCGATCTACACCGAGCAGGGCCTGCCGGTGAAGGACGGCGTGACCGTCGACGACATCTGGACGGACCAGTTCCTGGACTCGTCCATCTCCTTCTGATCACCGCTCCCTGAGAACCCCGAGGTCCCTCCGATGACGACATCCCCCGCCCGCCTCACCGGCATCACGGCCATCGTCACCGGAGGGATCGGCGGGATCGGCGCGGCGATCGTGCGGCGCCTGGTCGACGAGGGGGCCGAGGCCGTCGTCCTCGACCTCCCCGTCGACGGCGCGCAGGAGCGCGCCGCCGACCTCGGCGCGCGCTTCCTGCCGCTCGATCTGGCCGACCCCGACCAGACCCGCGCGGCGATCGCCGACGCGACCGCGGCGCTCGGCGGCGTGGACGTCCTGGTCAACTGCGCCGGCGTGTTCCGGCTCGTCCCGTTGCTGGAGATCGACGCGGCCGAGTGGGATCGCGTGATGGACATCAACGCGCGCGGCACCCTCACCGCGATGCAGGCGGTCGCCCCGGCCATGATGGCCCGGGGCGGCGGCCGCATCGTCAACCTCGCCAGCATGGCCGCCAAGTCCGGCGGCGCCATGGAGGCGCACTACGCGGCATCCAAGTCGGCCGTCGTCGCCCTCACACGGGCCGCGGCCATCGAATGGGGCCCGTTCGGCATCACCGTCAACGCGATCTGCCCCGGCTACGTGCTCACCGACATGGGCGCCGCGACGCGCTCCGAGGAGCAGGTCGCGCAGTGGACCGCCCGCTCGCCGCTTGGACGTCTCGGACAGCCCGACGACGTCGCCGGGCTCGTCGCCTACCTGGCGACCGACGGCGCCTACGTGACCGGGCAGGCACTCAACGTCACCGGCGGCATGGTCATGCACTGACCGCCGCCGGCACCCCATCCACCCCCAGAGAGGAACCCCATGTCCCACGAGGTCGTCGACCAGGACACGATCGAGGCGCTCGCCGCCGAGCTGCGCGAACTGCTCGGACCCGACGCCGTCAGCGACGAGTCCGCGGCGCTGGATCGCGCGTCGATCGACGGATCGCACCTGTCCCCCGTCATCGCCGAGCAGCTCCCGCTCGGACGGGCGCAGCTGGTGGCCTACCCCGCATCGGCCGAGGACATCGCGACGACCGTGGCCGCCGCCGTGCGGCACGGCGTGCCGATCACCCCGCGCGGCAAGGGCACCGCCAACTACGGGCAGACGCTGCCGATGGCGGGCGGACTGGTCCTCGACACCTCCAAGGCCCGGCGCATCCTGGAGGTCGGCGAAGGCTGGCTGCGCGCCGAGGCCGGGGCGACCATGATCGCGATCGAGCAGGCGGCCAACCGGGCCGGCCAGCAGGTGCTGCAGTATCCGTCCACGGCGCAGTCCACCGTCGGCGGGTTCGTGTCGGGCGGCTCCGGCGGCACCGGATCGATCGCGCACGGCATGATCCACTCCGGGTTCGTGACCGAGCTCGAGGTCGTGCACGCGGTGCCGGACGCGACGCTCGTCCACATCGAGGGCGCGGACACCGAGCCCTACCTGCACAAGTACGGCACCGTCGGCGTGATCGCCACGGTCACGGTACGGCTCGAGCCGCTGCAGGAGTGGCGCGCGTTCTTCGCGAGCTTCGACGACTTCCACGACCTGCTGAAGGTCATCCGCGCCTTCCCCGAGATCGAGCCCACACCGCGCCTGGTGTCCGGCGATCTGCCGACCCTCGCCGAGGCGCTGCCCGCCGATCCGGCGATCCAGCCCGGCCGGGCGAGCCTGCGGGCGATCCTGGACGTCGCGAGCATCGATGCCGCCACCGCGCTCATCGAGGCCGCCGGAGGGCGCGTCGACGAGATCCGCGAGGGTGCGCAGGCCTGCATCAAGCTGTCGATGACGAGCTACAACCACCCCATCGAGTGGCTGCAGAAGGCCTACCCGGACACCTACTTCCACGTCGAGGTCTGGGGCGACGCGATCATCGACCGCATCGACGAGCTGCACGACGTATACGAGGGCGGCATGCTGCACATCGAGGCGCAGCAGGGGCGCCCGATCGGCATGCTCGCGGGCGTCTACCGGGGGGCGGATGCCGTGTACGCGGGCCTGCCGAAGATCGAGGCGCTCGGCGTCGGCTGGCACAACCCGCACCAGTGGTACGTCGACTACGAGCCGGCCGAGACGATCGCCCTCGCGCGCGACACCGACCCCCAGGGCCTCATGAACCCCGGGAAGCTCGTGGCACCGGGCACCTTCCAGACCGGGAGCCAGATGTGAGCGCCCCCGCCTCCCGCCGCTGGGCCGACCAGCCGGGCCCGGCCCTCGCATCCGCGCTGACCGAGGCATCCATCCTCGTCGTCCCGGTGGGCGCCGTGGAGCACCACGGCCCGCACCTGCCGCTGGGCACCGACCTCGTGATGGCGCAGGAGATCTCCGCGCGGATCGTGGATGCCGCCGTCGCGGCGGGCCACGACGTGTGGCTGCTGCCCGCCCTCGGCGTGACGAAGTCCGACGAGCACGCGTGGGCGCCCGGCACGCTGTGGATCTCGGCGGACACGTTCGCGCGGGTCCTGGCCGACCTCGGGCGCTCCATCGCCGCGACACCCGCGCGCACCGTCCTGTTCTACAACGGGCACGGCGGAAACATCGCCCCGCTCACGGTCGCGCTGCGCGAGCTGCGGCGCCGCTTCGGCCTGCGGACGTTCCTCGACGGCGTGCAGGTGCCGCCCGGTGCGACCGAGCGCGGGTTCGGCATCCACGGCGGCCAGGGCGAGACCTCGCTGCTCCTGCACCTGCGGCCGGAACTGGTCGACGAGGCCGCGTTCACGCGGGCCGTGCCGGATGCGATCGCGGAGTTCGCGCGCATCGGCTTCGCGGGACGCCCCGTGCAGTTCGGCTGGTGCTCCGACGACTTCGGCACCGGCGGGGTCATCGGCGATCCGACGGCGGCGACGGCGGCCGAGGGCGCCGCGCTGGCGGCGCAGCTCGTCGCCGACGGGGTCGCCACGATCGAGGAGATCGCGCGGTGGCCGCTCGGTGCGAGGCACGTGTGAGCACGCCCGTGACGATCGAGCCCGACGAGTGGGCCGAGATCCCCGACGACCCGACGGCGCTGCTCGAGCGCTGGCTCCCGGGCAACGACGATCCCCAGCGGCCCCTCATGACGCTCGCCACACTGGACGAGGACGGGGCTCCGGATGCCCGGTCGCTGCTGCTGTCGGAGTGGGATGCCGACGGCTTCTACTGGCACACGGACTCCCGCTCGCGGAAGATCGCCCAGGTGACGCGGCGACCCGCCGTTGCGCTGTGCGTGCCCCTGCTCGGCATCCCGTCCCCCGACGTGCGGCACCAGCTCGTCGTCCAGGGGCGCGCCGAACCGGCATCCGACCTCGAGCAGCGACGCGCCTACGCGGCGCGTCCGCCGTACCTGCAGCAGCTGGCCTGGCAGAACACCCCCGGGTTCGCGGCGCTGCCGCAGCACGAGCGGGTGTCAGCCTGGCGGAAGTTCGCCGACGCGCGCCCGGACGCTCTGACGCCGCCGGCCACGTGGGTCGGGTATCTCGTGCGCCCGGACCGCCTGACCTTCTGGTTCGGCAGCGCCGACACGGCCAGCCGGCGGCTGGAGTACACGCGCCGCGGTGAGGGATGGGAGCGTCGGATCCTTGCCGGCTGACGTGCGCGCGGCGCGGACGGCGTGCCCCAAGCACATGGAGTACGGGCCCTGCGGCGGCGTGGGGTTCGACGGCTCCTGCGAGATCGACGAGGCGCTGCGCTGCCCGTTCGTCGATGGCGCCGCGATCGCCTGGCACGGAGTCGTCGCCGAGACAGGCGGCGGGCCCTCCCGCGGGGCCGATCCGCTCCCGGACCCCACGCCCTCCCCGGGAGCGGCACGCGTACGGGACCTCCTCGCGACACGGCGCATCGTCGTCGCAGACTTCCCCGCGCGCGCCCTCGACGCGCGTTCCCTCGCGGCGTGCGTGGCCGCGATGTCGGGCCCCGTCGACGCCGTACTGTCGGGCGATGCCGGCCCCGCGCGCGTGCAGTTCGCACCGAGCTACCGCGCCCGGCTCATCGCCGATGAGGGCATGCTGCCGTTCATCGGCGTCAACTGCCGGGACCGCAACCGCGTCGCGCTCGAGGGCGAGCTGGCGGGCCTCGCCCACGCGGGCGCCGGCGTCGTGCACTGCGTGACCGGCGACCACACCGAGACCGGCTCGCGCCCCGACGCGAAGCCCGTGTTCGACATCGACTCCACGCAGCTGGCCGCGCTCGCCCGCGCCGCGGGACATCTGGTGTCGGTCGGCGAGTCGCCCACGACCCCGCCGGTCGGGCAGCGCGCGGCGCGACTGCGCGAGAAGGAGAAGGCCGGCGCCGACCTCTGCTTCGTCAACCACTGCGGGGGCGCGCAGCCGGTCGCGCGGTTCATCGCCGAAGCGCGTGCGCTCGGCTCGACGTCGGGCTTCATCCCCTGCATCCCGATCGTGCTCGACGAGGGCTCGGCCCACCTGCTGCGCACCTTCACGACGCTCGTGCTGCCGCCGGGCTACCTCGACGGCATCCTGCGTGCCGCCGACCCGCGCGCAGCGGGCATCGTCGCCGCCGTCGAGCTGTCGCGCGCGATGCTCGCCCTCGACGGCGTCGTCGGGATCGACCTGTCCGGCGGTGCGGCACCCGGGCGCGAAGTGGAGCACGCACGCGACCTCGCCGAGATCGCACGACGACTGGAGGACGAGCTGTGACCGAACGCGGATACCGCTTCACGGGGGCCGTCGCGATCGTCGCCGACGGCCGCGCCGAGGTCGGCGGCGACGGCGACGAGGCGCGGGAGCTCGTGATCCGCGACGGCGTCGTGCAGTCGGACGCGCGCGGCGACGAGATCGAGATCGACGCGACCGGGTGCGTGCTGACCCCGGGCCTCGTGAACGCCCATCATCACCTGCTGCAGAGCGCGTTCCGCACGCTGCCCGGGACGCGCGGCGTGCCCATGGCGACCTGGCTGCCGACGATGGCGGCCGCCTATGCGCGGGTGGGGGTGGATGCCGAGCTGGCCGCCGCCGCGGCATCCGTCGGCGTCGCCGAGGGGCTCCTGTGCGGTGTCACGACGGTCGCCGACCATCACCTGACCTGGCCCGCGGGAGCGGACGATGTCGCGATCTCAACGGCCGTCGCCGATGCCGCCGGGGCGCTCGGAGGACGCCTCGTGTTCGTCCGCGGTGCGGCGCGCGACGACCCGCAGGCCGCAGCCGCCGGGGCCGAGGCGATCGCGGCGGCGTGGTCGGCGGACGGCGAGGCCGCCGGCCTCGCGCGGGACGGGATGCTGCAGCTGGCCGTCGGGCCTGCCGGCGTGCACTCCGACCCGCGCGAGACGTTCGAGCTGCTGGGCGAGGTCGCCGCGCGGCACGGCCTGCGCCGGCGCACGCAGGCCAACGAACAGGTCGACGTCGACATCGCGCGGGAGCGCTACGGGCTGCGGCCGATCGATCTGCTCGATGAGTGGGGCTGGCTGGCGCCCGACGTCACGCTCGCGCACCTGTGCGCCGTCACCGACGCGGAGATCGCCCGTCTCGCGGCCGCCGGCGTCTCTGCGACGCACGCGCCCGGGTGCGATGTCCCCATGGGCTGGGGCGTCGCGCCCGTGGCGGATCTGCTCGCGGCGGGCCTCGCGGTGGGGCTGGGCACGAGCGGCGGCGGCTCCAACGACGCCGGCCATCTGCTCGCCGACGCGCGACTGGCGATGCAGGTGTCGGGCCTGGTCGGCCCGGCGCTGCCGGCCCGCACCGTGCTGGCACTCGCGACGGAGGGCTCGGCGCGGGGTCTCGGACGTGACGAGCTCGGCCATCTGCGGGTGGGGGCTGCCGCCGACGTGTGCGTCTGGGACGTCTCGGGCGCCGCGGACGCGGGCGTGGCGGATCCGGTGGCCGGACTGCTGTGGGCCTCCCCCGGTCGACGCCCCCGCGACGTGTTCGTCGCCGGCCGGCCCGTCGTGCGCGCGGGCACGCTGCTCACCGCGGACGAGCACGCCGTCGCGACCCGCCTGCGCCGCACCCTCGCCGCGCGCGAACGCTGAGGCGTGCACGATCGCGGCGCAGGGGCATCGAGAGCGTGCGCGTGTTGTAGGGCGGGTGGGACTTGAACCCACGATCGTCGGGTTATGAGCCCGCTGCCTTGACCAGCTTGGCCACCGCCCCCTGCGGCATCGAGCCTACCGGGCGGCGGGGTCGTCCTTGTCGCGGATCGGAGGTTCGGGCCACACCTTCGCGACCGCCTCGGTGATCCGCACCGATCCGTTCTTGGGTGGGGCGCCGCCCGGCGCGCCGCCGCTCCCGCGTGTGATCGGGATCTCCTGGCTGTCGCTCACCACCTGCGGGTGGTAACGCGCCAGCTGGAAGACGCCGGCGATCGCGAGGGCGCCGGCGATGACGAAGCCGACGTACGCGCCCCACGGGGCGTGCTCGGCCTCGCGCAGCACCGCCAGCCCGATGACGATCGCGACGATGGGGTCGATCACCGTGAGGCCGGCGATCACGAGATCGGGCGGCCCCGACGAATACGCCGTCTGCACGAAGTAGGCGCCGATCGCGGTGCCGGCGATGAGACCGACGACGCAGACGACGGTGAGCCACTCGAAGTCACCGGTCTGGATGCGGCTGATCACGACCTTCGCGAGGGTCGCTACGAAGCCGTACATGATGCCGGCGGCGACGATGTAGAACAGGGCGCCCACGCGGGACCGCAGCCACAGCCAGGTCGACGTCAGCACGATCGCCACGACGAGCAGGATGACCAGCACGGTGATGAGCTGGCCGTCGCTGATCGGCGTCTCGGTGGCGTAGAGCGCGGCGATCGTCACGAACACGAAAATGCCCGCCACGCACAGCGCGATCGCGCTCAGCGAGCGTCGGGTGGGCCGGTGGCCGCTGATGCGGGCGTTCAGCAGCGTCGTGATGACGAGCGAGATCGCCCCCAGGGGCTGGACGAGGATGAGCGGAGCGAACGACAGCGCAGACAGCTGGCAGACGATCGCCAGACCCAGCATGACGGTGCCGACCACCCATGACGGCCGCCGCAGCAGGTTCCACAGCTGGCCGCCGGTGAGGCCCGCGCCGCCGTCGGTGGCGGTGAGCCGCTCGACTTTCTGTACACCGCGGTGCTGGTACTGCGCGCCGAACGACATGAAGACTGCGCCCAGCAGCGCCAGCGGAATGCCGATGAGGATGCCGGGGTCAGCGAACACGCCGACCAGCTGGTCGGCGACGTCGTCGAGCGAGGGGGCGGCATCCACCCCTCGACACTAACCGCCGGGCGCGCTCGATAGGCTCAGGACGTGGCTGTTCTTCCGATTCGCATCATGGGCGACCCCGTCCTGCACTCCCCCGCCGAGCCCGTGGCCGAGATCACCGACGAGGTCCGCCAGCTGGTCGCCGACATGTTCGAGACGATGGACGCAGCTCCCGGTGTCGGGCTCGCCGCCCCGCAGGTCGGCGTCGGGCTGCGCATCTACACCTACAGCTATCAGGACGATGACGGCCAGCCGTGGCGGGGTGTCATCGTCAACCCGGAACTGTGGATGCGCCCGCTCGTGCCCGGTGCGCCCGACCCCGACGACGAGTCGGAAGGATGCCTGTCCTTCCCCGGCGAGCGGTTCCCGCTGCGCCGCTCCGACGAAGTGCTGGTGACCGGGATCGACCTCGATGGGGAGCCGGTCCGCATCCAGGTGGACGGCTGGCGCGCGCGGATCATGCAGCACGAGTTCGACCATCTCGACGGCATCCTCTACATCGACCGGCTGGACGACGGCGACTGGAAGACGGTGCAGAAGCTCGCGCGCAAGCGCGGGTGGGGCCGCCCCGGCGCCGCGTGGACGCCGGGCGTGGACGAGATCGACGCGTAGCCCCGGCGCGCTGAGATGAGCACGAGAGCGCACCGCCGCGCCGCCGTGACCGCCGCCGTGGCCGGCGGCGGGGTGGGCATCGCCCTCGCGTTCGCCAGCGCCTTCACCCCACCGGCGCTCATCACCTCCATCCCGACGGCGGAGCCGCGCGAGATCGACCGTCCCGTCGTGACCGAGAGCCCCGGCGCGGCCGAGATGGGACCGTTGCCGACGCTTCCGCCGCCGAGCTCCGGCGTCGACCTCAGCGCGGTGATGAACGTGCTGGGTGCTCTGCTCGCGGTCGCCGTCGGGGTCATCGTGATCCTCCTCGCGGTCCGCGTGGCACGCGCCGTCGCGGCCCGCCACGCTCCCCCGGAGATCGGCGACGCCGTGCGCGAGAGTGCCGTGGATGCCGACGAGGTGCGCGACGTGCTGCGGCGCGCCCGCGAGCAGATCGCGCTCGAGGAGGACGCCGATCTGGCGGTCATCCGCTGCTGGGAGTCGCTGGAAGCGCTCGGCGCGGCCGCCGGCGCGCCCCGGTGCGACAGCGACACGGCGGCGGAGTACGTCCTCGGCATCCTCACCGCCTTCGCCGTGCCCGCCGACGCGGCCACGCGGCTCTCCGGCCTCTACACGCGGGCACTGTTCTCCGCGGAGCGACTGCCCTCCGCCGCGGCCGCCGAAGCCCAGGCCGATCTGGCACGGCTGGAGGCGGCGCTCGCGGCCCGCGCGTCGACGCCCGCGCCGGCACCGGGGGCCGCGCCGTGACGCACCGCCCGGAGCGCGGCCTGGTCGTCGCGGTCATCGCCGGCGCTGCCATCGGCACGGCCGCAGCCGTCGTCGGGCTCGTGCTGGGGTTCGGTCTCCCGCTCCCGCTGTGGACGCTCGGCGGGATGGTCGTCGCGGCGGCGTGGTGGGGGCTGCGCCAGCTGCTGCCGGAGATCGAGTCCGAGACCGTGCCCGAACCGCAGCATCCACCCCAGCACTGGTCGACGGGCGTCGATCGGCGCACCCGCGTGCTGGAGACACGCCTGCGCGGCGCGCAGGGCGGCCGGTCCACCACCGCGGGTGCGCTCCACGACACCATCGCCGAGCTCGTCGCGGCGCGCTCCTCCACGGCCCCGCTGCCGGAGGGGCTGAAGACCTACCTCCGTTCCGAACCGCGATCGCTGGGCCGGGCTCAGCTGCGCACGATCCTCCGGGAGCTGACCAGACCGTGACCACCTCACCCGACCGCGAGACCACCCTGAGCCTCACCGACGCGGGCGATGCCTGCCGGCGCGTCATCGACGAGGTCGAGCGCGCCGTCGTCGGCAAGCGACAGGCGCTCGAACTCGTTCTCACCGCCGTCGTCGCAGGCTGTCACGTGCTGCTGGAGGACTACCCGGGCCTCGGCAAGACGCTCGCGGCGCGCAGTTTCGCCCGCGCTCTCGGGCTCGACTTCCAGCGTGCCCAGTTCACCCCCGACCAGCTGCCCGCAGACCTCACCGGCAGCTACGTGTACGACCAGTCGCGGGGCGAGTTCACCTTCCGCGCCGGTCCGCTGTTCGCCGGGTTCCTCCTCGCCGACGAGATCAATCGCACGCCGCCGAAGACCCAGGCCGCCCTCCTCGAGGCGATGCAGGAGCATCAGGTCACCGTCGAAGGGCGTACGCATCCGCTCCCCCGTCCCTTCCACGTCATGGCGACGGCCAACCCGGTCGAGACGGAGGGGACGTACCCGCTCCCCGAGGCGCAGCTGGACCGCTTCCTGCTGCGGCTGCGTTTCGGCTACCCGGACGAAGCCGACGAGTGGGAGATCCTCTCCCGCCGCATCGCGCGGCGCACCGATGACATCGAGACGGCCCAGGTGCTCGACGCCGAGACCCTGATGGCGGTGCAGCGCGCGGCGGAGGACGTCTTCGTCCATCCTGCGGTGGGCCGGTATGCGGTCGCGGTGACCGCCGCGACACGGAGCGACGCGGCCGCATCGGTGGGCGCGTCGCCGCGCGGCAGCCTGGCCCTCCTCACCTGTGGGCGCGCTCGTGCGCTCATCGAAGGTCGTGACTTCGTCACGCCCGACGACATCAAGGCGCTGGCGCCGGCCGCCCTCGCTCACCGGGTCACGATCCGTCCGGAGCTCTGGCTCAGCGGCGTGTCCGGCGAGCAGGTCGTCCGCGCCGCCGTCGACAGCGTCCCGGTGCCGGCCGAGTACCTCCCGGATGCCGGGTGAGCAGCGCCGGGCAGACCTTCCGCCCCACGGCGGCGCTCGTGCGCGCCGTCGTGCTGGCCGCGGGGACGGGGGTCCTCGCCCTGTTGAGCTCCCAGCCGGCCCTTGCCGTGCTCGCCGCGCCGTTCGTCGTGTGGAGCGTCCTCGGCATGCTCCGTCGGCCGCCCGTCGACAGTCCCCCGCCCGTCGCTGAGCTGTCGGCACGGGCGATCGCGGCCGGCGACGCCGTCGACGCGACCGTGCGGGCGACGGCGGCGGATCGGGTCATCGACCTCGCGCTGCCACCGCACGCCGGCGCGGATCTCGCGCCCCCGTGGGGCGCGGTCTGCGGCGTGGAGACGGCGAGCGTTCGAGTGCGCCCCCAGCGGTGGGGACGACTGGACCTCGTCGACGCCGTCGTCCGGGAGAGCGACGAGGTGGGGCTGTGGCATCGCGACGTGCGGCTGCGTCTCGGCCCGATCGAGGTGTCGCCGTCGGCGATCGTCCCCGGACGCGGCGACGCCATCCCTCATCCCATCGGCACCGCCGGCATCCACCCGTCCCGGCGTGCCGGGGACGGAAGCGCCCTCGCCGACATCCGCCGCTACCTCCCGGGCGATCGGCTGAGTCGCATCAACTGGCGGGTGACCTCGCGCACCGGCATCCTGCACACCAACGCGACGACCGCCGACCGCGACACCGACGTGCTCATCGTGATGGACACGCTGGCCGACGTCACGACGGCCGAGCTGTCCGGGCCGTTCGCGTCGAGCCTCGACGCCACCGTCGTGGCGGCGGCGTCGCTGGCCGAGCACTACCTGCGGCTGGGCGACCGCGTCGGGGTGCACGACCTCGGCGGCGTGGTGGGCGACCTGCCGCCGCGCAGCGGCATCCGCCAGTTCTCGGCGCTCACGACGCGACTGGCGCGCGTGAGCCGTGCCGACGTGGGACGGCGGGATCTGCGCCGGGTGCAGCGACTGCGCCCGGGCACCTTCGCCGTCGTGTGCTCGCCGCTCCTCGACGACGATGTCCTCACCGAGATCGCGGTGCTGGCGCGCCGCGGCGCCGCCGTGCTCGTCGTCGACACGCTGCCGGATCGGATCGGCCGGCTCGAACGCGGCCCCGCCGATCGGTCGGGGCCGCTGGCACATCTTCTCGATCCGGCGCCGGGCTCGTTCTGGGAGGAAGCCTGGGTGCTGCGCCGGCTGCAGCGCGATGCCGACGTCGCACGGCTGCGCGAGGTCGGCATTCCCGTCGCGCCCTGGCAGGGCGTCGGCGGGGTCGCGACGCTCGCGGCCGCCCTCGCCGCCCAGCGACCGACCGCACGCGCGGGCGGTGCCCCGCGATGAACGCGCTGTCGGAGTCGATCGTCGAGCTCCTCGATCGGATGCGGCGGCGCCCGCCGTCGCGCTGGGCGCTGCGCGGCCTGCTCGTTCTGTGCGGGGCCGCCGCGGAGATCTGGCTGCTGCTCGTCGCGGGCGCATCGCCGTGGGCCGTGGTCGCGTCGATCGCCATCGTCGCCGGCGCGGTGTTCGCCCGCGGGGTCGTGCCGCTGCTGACGGCGGCGGTGATCGTCGTGCAGGCGGCGCTGGCCGCGCTGCCGGTTCTCGAACTGGTCCCCCTCGCGCTCGCGCTGCTCGGATGGCACCTCTGCGCGTCGCTGCTGGCGACCGGGCGCCCGTGGGCGGCCGTGGACGGCGCGGTGGTGCGTGCGCTGCGGATGCCGGTGCTCGGCGCCGTCGCCGCGACGCTCGTCGTCGCGGCCGCCGCGGTCATCGCCGGAGGCCTGGCGTGGGGTGAAGCCGGCATCGTCACGCTGCTGGTCGCACTCGCACTGGTGCTCGGGGCGATCGTCGTGCTGTGGCCGGGGACCGGCTCCCGCGACCGCTGACGCGGAACCAATGAAGAACGCCCCAGGGGTGGAGCCCTGGGGCGTTCGCTCCCCGGCTTGGACTCGAACCAAGAACCTGCCGGTTAACAGCCGGCTGCTCTGCCAATTGAGCTACCGAGGATCAGTCACCCGCGAGCGGGCAACCCGTCCATATTAGCAAAGCCGCGAGGGTGCTCGTGACGCTCGGCGGTCAGGAGGCGATGCGTGTTCCGCCGTCAGGCGTCCAGAGCAGATCCGCCGTGCCGTGACCGTAGGCGACGGGTCTGCCGGCGCGCAGCACCAGCACGTCGGCGTCGATCTCCCGCACCGCGTCGGCGTCGTTGGTGACCATGACGATCGCCATCCCGGTCTCATCACGCCGTCGCACGAGCGCGTCACGGGCGGTGCGACGCACCTCGAGGTCGAGGTTGGCGTACGGGTCGTCCCCCACGAACACCCGCGGCTGCAGCACGAGGGCGCGGGCCAGTGCGACGCGCTGGCGCATGCCGGAGCTGAGCTCGTACGGATAGCGGGCGGCCGCTCCCAGCGGCAGCTCGAACTCATCGAGCAGCCCCGCGACGCGGATGGCCAGGGCGCGCTGGTTGACGCGACGGTCGCGGCTCGTGATCGGCTCGCCGATGACCTCGCCGACGGTCATCCGGGCGGGCAGCGTCGCCCCCGCTCCCTGAGCCAGATATCCGGTGTGGTACGCCCGTACCCTGCCGGCCCTGCCGCGCTTGCGGATGGGGATGCCCGCGACCTGGGCGTCGCCGCCCGCGATGGCGATCGCGTCGCTCTCCCCGCCGGCCAGCAGCGCCGCCAGCGTCGACTTGCCCGACCCGGTCGCGCCCATCACGGCGAGGGCGCGGCCGGGCGACAGGCGGAAGCTCACGCCCTCGACCACACGCACGCCGCCTCGGGCGATCGACAGATCGTCGCAGAGCACGGCGAACTCTGTTGCGGAGCGACGGGGCATGCGCTCATCCTGCCCTCATCCTCGCGTCGACGCCAGCGACCGCGCCGCTGCCCTGCCCATCGCCGTGCCGAAGGACGCCGTCCGCCGGGTTACGCCGGCTCTTCCGTGAGCGTGCGGCGGCGCGCGTCGAGATCGCGCAGGGCGACGCGCACCGCCCGGCCCTCCTCCGAATCGGCCGGCACGCGCTGGATCGCGCCCAGCAGCTCGTTCTTCTCGGCATCCACCGCGCGCACGCGCAGGCGCCGCGCGAGCGAGCGCGTCGAGGCGGCGGCCTCGGCCTCGGTGAGGGCGGGGAAATCCGCCGTGAGCAGTTCCACCGCCAGCGACCGGTACGGCTCGCGCGTGGACTCGGCCGCCGTCGACGCCCACCCGATGCGGGTGCGATCCGGCTGCGCCGCGACAGCCTGGCGCACCGCATCCAGCGCCGGCGTGCGCATCGGCAATGCGAGGGCGGCATCGAGTTCGGCCGCGTCGACGACATGACCGTACTGCAGAATGCCCATCAGCGCGTCGCGTTCCAGCGCGACGTCGGCGGTGCGCGGCAGCGTGCGCAGGGTGACACGGACGGCGGGCTCACCGGCATCCGGGCCAGCCGTCGCTGCCGTCGCCGCCGGCGCGGTGTCGCGGCGGGCACCCTCCCGCCCTGCGCGCTCGACTTCGCGTCGCACCGACTCCGTGTCCATCCCGAGGCGGCGCGCGAGCACGCGCACGTACTCCGGCTGCAGCAGCGGATCGCGCAGTTCCGCGACGACGGGTGCCGCCGCCCGCAGCGCCCCGACCCTGCCCTCGACGCTGGCCAGGTCGAACCCGGCCAGGCGCTGATCGATGACGAACTCGAACATCGGCACCTTGCGATCGAGCATGCCCCGTACCGCCGCGTCACCGCGTTCCAGGCGCAGGTCGCAGGGATCCAGGCCCTCCGGGCCGGTCGCGACGTAGGTCTGCGCGTTGAAGCGCTTCGCGTCGGCGAAGGCGCGCAGCGCCGCCTTCTGCCCGGCGGCGTCGGGATCGAAGGTGAACACGACTTCGCCGGCAGTGGAGTCGTCGCCCATCACGCGGCGGAGCACCGTGATGTGGTCGGCGCCGAACGCCGTGCCACAGGTCGCGACAGCCGTCGTCACGCCGGCGAGGTGGCAGGCCATGACGTCGGTGTACCCCTCGACGACGACGACGCGGTGCGAACGGGAGACGTCCTTCTTGGCCAGGTCGAGGCCGTACAGCACCTGCGCCTTCTTGTAGATCGTCGTCTCGGGGGTGTTGAGGTACTTCGGTCCCTTGTCGTCGTCGTAGAGCCGGCGCGCCCCGAACCCGATCGTCTGCCCGGTGACGTCGCGGATGGGCCAGACCACCCGTCCGCGGAAGCGGTCGTACACGCCGCGCTGCCCCTGCGAGACGAGACCCGCCGCCGACAGCTCCTCGTCGCTGAACCCCTGCGCCCGCAGCGCGTCACGCAGCCCGTCCCAGCCCTTCGGCGCGTAGCCGACGCCGAAGTGCGCGGCGGCACCCGCGTCGAAGCCGCGCTCCCCCAGGAAGCGGCGCCCTGCGTCGGCCTCGGGGCTCGACAGCTGCGCGCGGAACCAGTCCGCAGCTGCCGCGTTCGCCTGGTACAGCCGCGTGCGTCCGCTCGTCTCCGGAGCCGCGCCGCCGTCCTCGTAGTGCAGCGCGTAGCCGATGCGACCGGCGAGGCGTTCGACGGCCTCGGTGAAGGTCAGATGGTCCATGGCGCGCAGGAACGAGTACACGTCGCCCGACTCGCCGCATCCGAAGCAGTGGTAGTAGCCGACCTGCGGTCGGACGTGGAAGCTGGGGCTGCGCTCGTCGTGGAAGGGACACAGCCCTTTCAGCGACCCCACGCCCGCCGACTTCAGCGCCACCCGCTCGCCGATGATGTCGCCGATGTTGGTGCGCGCCTTCACCTCGTCGACATCGGCCTGCCGGATGCGGGCCATCAGAGCCCCTCGATGGGCTCGGGCAGCGCGAAGCCGCTGTGCGCGACGGCGCGGCCGTCGCTGGACCACAGACCGAGTTCCCGCAGGTCGACCGGACCGATGAGGCGCGCGTGCCACTCGATGGCGAACCGATCGGTGAGGCTCGCGACCTGATCGACGACGACGCGCTTTCGCTGCGCGTCGGTGGATGCCGCGGCGAAATCCTCCGCGTGCAGGCGGTCCAGCCGTTCTGGCCGCTCCCAGAGCGCCGTCGCGAGGCGCTTGAGCACGCGACGCTGCTCCTTGTAGAGCCCGCGCCGGCCGTCGATCGTCACGACGAAGGCGCCGATGATGCCCTTCAGCACCGCCATCTCGGCCTCGATGATCCGCGGCACCACGACGCGGCCGCGGAAACGCGTGAGCACCGGTACGTCGTAGTGCTCGCGGGTGGCCGCCGTCGCGGCACGCGCGAAGCGTCCGATGAGATCGGAGGTGAGGTTCTTCAGGCCCGCCACCGCGGCCCGCGAGCCGTCGAACGAGGTCAGCCACTCGGGCATCCGGGTGAGGCGGTAGAGGGCGTCGGCGAGCTCGTCGCGGCCGAAGCCGTAGCCGACCCAGGTCTGGATGGCGCTCAGCAGCGCCTCGTGCTCGCGGGCGTCGGCCAGTCGGGCCGGATCGAGGTAGCCGTTGAGCACGGCGTCCTCGAAGTCGTGCACGGAGTAGGCGATGTCGTCGGACAGATCCATGACCTCGGCTTCGATGCAGCGCACCCGCCCCGGCGCCCCCTCGCGCAGCCACGCGAACACGGCTTCGTCTTCCGCGTAGACGCCGAACTTGTCGCGTCCGCCGGGATCGGGAACCGCGTGCTCGGACGTCCACGGATACTTGCACGTCGCGTCGAGGCTCGCGCGGGTGAGGTTCAGCCCGACGCTGCGGCCGTCCGCCGCGATGACCTTGGGCTCGAGCCGGGAGAGGATGCGGAGGGTCTGCGCGTTGCCCTCGAACCCGCCGATGTCCTCGGCCCACTCGTTGAGCGCCCGCTCGCCGTTGTGGCCGAACGGCGGGTGTCCGATGTCGTGGCTGAGGCACGCGGTGTCGACGACGTCGGGCGACAATTCCAGCGCGATCGCGAGTTCGCGACCGACCTGCGCGACCTCGAGCGAATGCGTCAGGCGGTTGCGGGCGAAGTCCGCGGGGCTGGCGGGGCTCAGCACCTGCGTCTTGGACGCGAGGCGTCGCAGCGCCGCGGAGTGCAGGACGCGGGCCCGGTCACGAGCGAAACTGTCGCGCTGAGAGCGGTGCTGCTCCGGTGCGAACCGCTCCGCGTCGTGCGCGTCGTACCCGGCAGGGCGCCCCGGGGCGACCTCGATGCCGGCCGGATCAGCCACCGCTGCTGTCCACTTCGGCTTCGGCGAGCGTGCGGCTGGCCTCGGCGCCGAGGTCGCGGCTGGCCAGCCAGCCATCCGGCAGCGCGGGACGTTTGGGCGTACCGGCACGGCCGCGCTGGCCCTCCGCGGCGGCACCCGGGTACGGCGCGTCCAGGTCGAGGGTCGCCAGCAGCGCATCGATCTCGGCGAGGCTCGACACGGTCGCGAGCTGCGCGCGCGTCTCGCCGCCGACGGGATAGCCCTTGAAGTACCAGGCGACGTGCTTGCGGATGTCGCGGCATCCCCGGTCTTCGTCCTCGAAGAACTCGACGAGAAGCTCGGCGTGGCGGCGGAAGGCGCGGGCGACGAAGCCGAGCGTCGCGTCCACCGGCGCGCCCGCCGCAGCCCCCGGCCCACCCAGCGCCCGGGCGAGGTCGCCGAACAGCCACGGGCGACCGAGGCACCCACGGCCGACGACGACACCGTCGCAGCCGGTCTCCGCCATCATCCGGACGGCGTCCTCCGCCGACCAGATGTCGCCGTTGCCGAGCACCGGGACGCTCGTGACCGCCTCTTTCAGACGCGTGATGGCGTCCCAGTCCGCCGTTCCGGAGTAGAACTCCGCCGCGGTGCGGGCGTGCAGCGCGACGGCGGCGACCCCGGCATCCTCCGCGATGCGGCCGGCGTCGAGGTAGGTGAGGTGGTCGCCGTCGATGCCCTTGCGCATCTTGACGGTCAGCGGGACCTCCCCCGCGGCGCGCGCCGCGCGCGTGACGATCTCGCGGAACAGGCCGAGCTTCCAGGGCAGCGCCGCTCCCCCGCCCTTGCGGGTGACCTTCGGGACCGGGCAGCCGAAGTTGAGGTCGATGTGGTCGGCGCGGTCCTCCTCGACCAGCAGCCGCACGGCCGCCTCGGTCGTCGCGGGGTCGACACCGTACAGCTGGATCGACCGCGGCGTCTCGGACTCGTGGTGGGTGATCAGCCGCATCGTGGTGGCGTTGCGTTCCACCAGCGCGCGCGTCGTGATCATCTCCGACACGTACAAACCCGCGCCGTATTCTCGGCACAGCCGCCGGAAAGCGGTGTTGGTGATGCCCGCCATCGGCGCGAGCACGACCGGCGCATCCAGCGCGATGGGGCCGATGCGAAGCGCGGCGGGGGTGACGAGGGTGGACATCCTGTCCATTCTCCCAGACTCGGGTGCCGACGAAGGCGGATGCCGGGCCTATCGTGGACAACATGCCCGACACCCAGACTGTGGACATCCGCGACATCCCCTTCGTCGACGCCGACGGCACCGAGCACACCCTCGCCGAGTACGCCGGCAAGACCGTCCTGGTCGTCAACGTCGCCTCCAAGTGCGGGCTGACGCCGCAGTACGAGCAGCTCGAAGAGCTGCAGCGCACCTACGGCGACCGGGGATTCCAGGTGGTGGGCTTTCCCTGCAACCAGTTCATGGGTCAGGAGCCCGGCTCGATGGAGGAGATCCTGGAGTACTGCGCGGTCACCTGGGGTGTGAGCTTCCCGATCATGGAGAAGGTCCGCGTGAACGGCTCGCACGCCGCTCCGCTGTACAAGGCGCTCAAGAAGGCGAAGAACGCCGAGGGTGCGAAGGGACCGATCATGTGGAACTTCGAGAAGTTCCTGCTGACGCCCGAGGGCACCGTGCACCGGTTCCGCCCGCAGACCAAGCCCGACGCGCCGGAGATCGTCGCCGCGATCGAGGCGAGCCTGGCGTCCTGACGCTCGGCCCCGCGCCCCGGGTGCCGTTCGCCGTCTACGGCGTCGCCCTCACCGCGATTGTGGCCCTGCTGCTCGGCAATCGGCGGCTGCGCACCCTGTCGCTGCGCAGCGCCGCCGACGACCGTTGAGCCGCTACGCCTGCTGCGGCGCGGTCTGCTGCTTCTCGGCCCAGACCTGGCGGGCGATCTGCGCGAAGGCGTCCGCCGGCTGGGCGCCCGACACGCCGTACTTGCCGTCGATGACGAAGAACGGCACGCCCTGGATGCCGTATGCCTGCGCCTGCGCCTGATCGGCGTGGACGTGGGCGAGGTAGCGTCCGGACTGCAGCGCGTCGCGCGCCGCGTCGGCATCCAGCCCCGCCTCCGTGGCGAGTTCCACGAGGTCGTCGATGCGGCCGACGTGGCGTCCTTCGGTGAAGTACGCCGACATCAGGCGCTCGGCCATCTCGTGCTGGCGGCCCTGCGCCTTCGCGAAATGCAGCAGTTCATGCGCCTTCACCGTGTTGGTGTGCTGCAGCAGGTCGAACCGGTACTCGAGGCCGGCCTTCGCGGCGACCCCGGTCACGTTGTCGAGCATCTCCTTGACGCGCTCCCGCGGCATCCCTTTGTGTCCCGCGAGGAAGTCGATCTCATCGCCCTCGAAGTCCACCGGCGTATCCGGCGACAGCTCGTAGGAGTGGAAGGTCACCTCCACCTGCGGGGCATCCGAGTCGGCAGCTGTCTGCGCCAGCCCGTTCTCGAGGTTCCGCTTGCCGATGTAGCACCACGGGCAGGCGATGTCGCTCCACACGTCGATCTTGATCTTCTCCGTCACATCGGGTGCAACGGCGAGCGGGCCGGGTTCTATTCCGCAGCGGCCGTCGGCGCGTCCACGGCGCCGCCGAAGCGGCGGTTGCGGCCGAGGTACAGCTCGATGGCGCCCCACAGGTCGGTGCGCGAGAAGTCGGGCCACAGGGTGTCGAGGAACACCATCTCCGCATAGGCGGATTCCCACAGCAAGAAGTTCGATGTGCGCTGCTCGCCGCTGGAGCGCAGGAACAGGTCGACATCGGGCATGTCCGGGACGTACAGGTGCCGCCGCAGCGTCTTCTCGGTGATCGCCGCGGGCTTCAGATGACCGGCGGCGATCTGCTCCCCCATCGCGCGCATCGCGTCGATGATCTCGTGACGTCCGCCGTAGTTGATGCACATCGTGAGCGTGAGCGTGTCGTTGCCCGCCGTCAGCTGCTCGGCGAACTGCAGCTCCTTGATGACCGATCCCCACAGGCGCGGCTTGCGTCCCGCCCAGCGGATCCGCACCCCCCACTCGTTGAGCTGATCACGTCGACGGTGCAGCACGTCGCGGTTGTAGCCCATGAGGAAGCGCACCTCCTCGGGCGAGCGCGCCCAGTTCTCCGTGGAGAAGGCGTACACGCTGAGGTGACGAACGCCGGCCTGGATGGCGCCCGCGACGACGTCGAGCAGCACCTCCTCGCCCGCCCGGTGTCCTTCGATGCGCGTGAGCCCGCGACGGTTCGCCCAGCGGCCGTTGCCGTCCATCACGATCGCGACGTGGTTCGGCACGCCGCCCTTCGGGAAGGCCGGCGGATGGATGCCGGTCCAGTCCAGCGGCCGGTAGGCGACGGCGTCGCGGTGGGTATACGGCTTGGGGCTCATCGGGCAGGCCCCGCTCGGTGGTCCACCAGCGACAGGGAGCGGATGCCGCGCTCCAGATGCCACTGCGTGTAGGCGGCGACGAGACCGGATGCGGCGGCGGTCGCCGCTTCGGCGGCGGCATCCACCTCGTCCCACTCGCCGGCGATGAGGGCGCGCAGCAGCGCGCCGGTCTCGGGGCGGATGCGGGCCGAGCCCGCCGGGGCGCAGTCGCCGCAGACGACGCCGCCCAGCTGCGCGACGAACCAGTCGTGCGGACCTACGGTGCCGCAGCGGGCGCACTCGTCGAGCGCGGGAGCCCAGCCCGACAGCGCCATCGCGCGCAGCAGGTAGGAGTCCAGGACGGAGCGCGGCGCGTGACCGCCTTGCGAGAGGGTCCGGAGGCCACCGACCAGCAACAGGTACTGCTGCGGTGTCGCCTCAGCCTCGTTCAGCCGGTCGGCCGTCTCGACCATGGCGTGCGCGGCGGTGTAGCGGTCGTAGTGCGTGGCGATCTGCGCACCGTACGCGCCGAGCGACTCGGCCTGCTGCACGATGTCCAGCGTTCGCCCCTGGTACAGCTGGACGTCGGCGACCATGAACGGTTCGAGCCGTGCGCCGAACCGCGATGAGGTGCGACGCACACCCTTGGCGACGGCACGCACCTTACCGTGACGGCGGCTGAGCATCGTCACAATGCGGTCCGCCTCCCCGAGCTTGTGGGTACGCAGGACCACGACTTCGTCGCGGTAGGTGGGCACTTATCGATTATCCCTGCCACCGGGGACAATGGAGGCGTGACGGAGCCGCTGTTCGTGATCCCGCTGTGGGCCGACCTGACCGCCGTGGGCCTGGGCGGGGTGCAGGGGGCGCTGTTCGCGTCCGGCTTCGTCGGCCAGCGACGCCTGGACTTCCTCGGGGTCGCGATCATCGGCATCCTCGTCGGCATGGGCGGCGGTCTCATCCGCGATCTGCTGCTGAACACCGAACTCGCGACGCTGCAGAGCAACTGGTACCTGCTGACGGCTCTCGGCGCGTCGCTGGTCGGGATGCTCCTGGCGGGGCTCTTCCAGCGGCTGAACGCCGTGATCGTCGCCCTCGACGCGCTCGTGATCGGCATGTTCGCCGCGTTCGGCACCGCCAAGGCGCTGGGGCTCGGGATGCCGGCGGTCCCCGCGGTGTTCGTCGGCGTGTGCGCGGCGGTGGGCGGCAGCATCCTCCGCGACGTCATCATGGGTCTGCCGGTCGCGATCATGCACGTCGGGTCGCTGTACGCCGTCGCCGCCGGCGCCGGGTGCGTCGTCCTCGCCGTCGCGCATGCCCTCGGGGCGCCGCTCGTGGCGGCGGCCATCGCCTGCGTCGTCGTCACGACCGTCATCCGGCTGCTCGCGGTGATGTTCGACATCTCCCTGCCCGAGCAGCGCGCCCTGCACCGCCGGAAGGTCGCGATCGAGACGAGCGCGATCCGGATCATCAAGCCCTGACCCGGGTGGTGCGGCGCGCGTCGTCCAGGCGCCGAGATCTCGTCCCGGCGCCGAGACCCCGCGTTGCGACGCGGGGTCTCGGCGCGCAGGCGGGGTCTCGATCAGCGGCCGCGCCGCGGCGGCCGCACGCGATCAGACGGCGGCGAGCTCGCCGGAGCGCTCCCGCGTGCGGATGGCGCGGTTCACGCACGACACGATCGCCTTCAGGCTCGCGGTCGAGATGTCGCCGTCGATCCCGACGCCCCACAGCCGCACGTCGTCGACCTGCAGCTCGACGTACGACGCGGCCTGCGCGTCGCCGCCGGCGGACAGGGTGTGCTCGACGTAGTCGTACAGCGTGACGTCGAAGCCCTGTGCCCGCACGATCTCGAGGAACGCCGACACCGGGCCGTTGCCGATCCCAGTCGTCGCGATCGAGGTGTCGCCGTCACGGAGGGTGACCTCCAACGACACTTCACCCGACATGTCGCTCTGGGTGCGCGTGGACAGCAGTTCGAAGCGGCCCCACTTGTGCTCGTCGACGGATGCCGGCAGGTACTCGTCGGTGAAGATCGCCCAGATCTGGTCGCTGGAGACCTCGCCGCCCTCGGCATCCGTCTTCGCCTGCACGACCCCGGAGAACTCGATCTGGAGTTTGCGCGGCAGATCCAGCGCGTGGTCGGTCTTCAGCAGATAGGCGACCCCGCCCTTGCCCGACTGGGAGTTGACGCGGATGACCGCCTCGTACGACCGGCCGAGGTCCTTCGGATCGATCGGCAGGTACGGAACCGCCCACTCGATCTCGTCGACCGTGACGCCGGATGCCGCGGCCCGGGCCTCCATCGCCTCGAAGCCCTTCTTGATGGCGTCCTGGTGCGATCCGCTGAACGCCGTGAACACGAGGTCGCCGGCCCAGGGGCTGCGCTCGTGCACGGGCAGCTGGTTGCAGTACTCCGCCGTGCGCTTGACCTGGTCGATGTCGCTGAAGTCAATCTGCGGGTCTATCCCCTGCGTCAGCATGTTGACGCCGAGCGCGACGAGGTCGACGTTGCCGGTGCGCTCCCCGTTGCCGAACAGACATCCCTCGATGCGGTCCGCGCCGGCCAGGTAGCCGAGTTCGGCGGCGGCGATCGCCGTGCCGCGGTCGTTGTGCGGGTGCAGTGACAGGATCACGTTCTCACGGTGCGCGAGGCGGCGGCTCATCCACTCGATCGAGTCGGCGTAGACGTTCGGCGTGGCCATCTCGACGGTCGCCGGCAGGTTGATGATGACCTTGCGGTCGGGCGTCGGCTCGAAGATCTCGATGACCTGGTTGCACACGTCGACGGCGAACTCGAGTTCGGTGCCGGTGTAGCTCTCCGGCGAGTACTCGTAGTAGACCTTCGTCTCGGGAACGCGCTTCTCGAACTCGCGGCACAGCCGCGCGCCCTCAAGGGCGATGTCGATGATGCCCTGCTTGTCGGTGCGGAACACGACCTCGCGCTGCAGGACGCTCGTCGAGTTGTACAGGTGGACGATCGCCTGCTTCGCACCCGCGATCGCCTCATACGTCCGCTCGATGAGGTGCTCGCGCGCCTGCGTCAGCACCTGGATCGTGACGTCGTCGGGGATGAGGTTCTCCTCGATGAGCTGCCGCACGAAGTCGAAGTCGGTCTGGGATGCCGAGGGGAAGCCGACCTCGATCTCCTTGTAGCCCATGCCGACGAGCAGTTCGAACATGATGCGCTTGCGCTCGGGGCTCATCGGGTCGATGAGCGCCTGGTTGCCGTCGCGCAGGTCGACGGCGCACCAGCGGGGCGCGGTCGTGATGCGCTTGTCCGGCCACGTGCGGTCGGGCAGGTCGACGCGGATCTGCTCGTGGAACGGGCGGTACTTGTGGGTCGGCATTCCGGACGGCTGCTGCGTGTTCTTCATGATGGTTCGCTTCTCTTCGCCAGATGATGCGGGCCGGTGTCAGCAATGACGAGCTCCGCGACGAGGAAGGCCCTAGAACGAGGTCTCGTCGCGGCGGCTAAGAAGAAGGAGGCCGAACGCGCGCATGGGGACAGAGTACACCCGTCTCGGGGGCCGAAGCGAAAAGCGGCCCGGTTGCAGGGAAATCCGGCGGCGTCCGCGGCGTTCGTCAGTGTCGCGGCGCGCGTCGACGGGGTGGCCAGGGCACGAGCATCGACGTCGTCCGCTGGTAGTCCCGGTATGCCGGGTACTTCGAGGCCGAGATCGACTCGGTGAAGATCGTCGAGCCGATGAAGAGGACGGTCAGCAGCGCTGCTCCGGCGATCAATCCGTTGAGCGCCCCTCCCCACAGGCCGGCGCCGGCGGAGACCGCCGCCGCGGTGCCCAGGCCGTAGAACGCCCACCACTGCGCCTGTTCGAAGAAGAAGTTGGGGTGCCGGCTGTAACGGAACAGCAGGATCGCCCACCGGTAGTCCTCCATGCCCGTGTAGCCGCCTTTGCGGGCGAAGTTGAAGGTCAGCCGGGCCGCCCACAGGGTCACGAGCACTGCCATGAGGAACAGGCGCGCGTCGGGCCGCCCGACGACGACCGCGTCGATGGCGAAGATCCACACGTAGATCGCCGGCACGATCGACCACAGGCGGTCGACCACGACGTGTCCTTCGTGACGAGCGACGCGATCCAGCAGAAGGCGCTCGCGACACCGGCGACGATCAGGACGAGGGACAGCGGATCCACGGTGACAGCCTACGGACCCGGCGCCGCCACCGGTCAGAAACCCAGTCGGCCCAGCTGCTTCGGGTCGCGCTGCCACTCCTTTGCGACCCGGACGTGGAGCTTGAGGAAGACCTTCGTGCCCACCAGGGGCTCGATCTGCGCGCGGGCACGCGTGCCGACGTCGCGCAGGCGTGAGCCCTTGTGCCCGATGATGATCGCCTTCTGGCTGTCGCGCTCGACGACGAGGTTCGCGTGGATGTCGGTCATCGACCCGTCCTCACGCTCGGCCAGGTCCTCGATCGTGACGGCGATGGAGTGCGGCAGCTCGTCGCGGACGCCCTCGAGCGCGGCCTCGCGGATGATCTCCGCGATCCGGTCCTCCAGCGACTCGTCGGTGACGACGCCCTCCTCGTAGAGCGCCGGCCCTTCGGGCATGAGCGCGAGCAGCTCGTCGGCGAGCACGTCGAGCTGTTCGCCCGCGACCGCGGACAGCGGGATGACCGCGGACCAGTCCTCGCGGAGGGAGTCGACCTCCAGCAGTCGCTCGGTGATCTCCTCCCGGGAGGCGACGTCAGTCTTCGTGACGATGGCGACCTTCTTCGCCCGCGGATAGCCGTCGAGCGAGGCGGCGATCCGGCGGTCGCCGGGACCGACCTTCTCGGTGGCCGGCACGAGGAAGCCGATGGCGTCGACGTCGCCGAGCACCTGCTCGACGAGATCGTTGAGCCGCTGACCGAGGAGGGTCCGAGGCTTGTGGATGCCCGGCGTGTCGACGATGACGAGCTGCCCGGCAGGCCGGTTCAGAATGCCGCGGATCGCGCGGCGGGTCGTCTGGGGCTTGTCGGAGGTGATCGCGACCTTCTCGCCGACGAGGGCGTTGGTCAGCGTCGACTTGCCGACGTTCGGGCGCCCCACGAACGTCACGAACCCGGATCGCGTCTCGGTCATCGTTCCTCGTTCCTCTCCGCGAACGCCGCGTCGACGGCGGCCAAGCGCTCGGTCGGCTCGACGAACACCGTCGCCAGTCCCCGGCCGCGGCCGCGCGAGGTGCCGCCGGTCAGGCGCAGCCCGGAGTACTCGGCGGACGCACCCGGCAACGGAACGCGCCCCAGCAGCTTGCCGAGCAGGCCGCCGATGGAGTCGACGTCGTCGTCCTCGAGTTCGAGGCCGAACAGCTCCCCCACCTCGTCGAGCCCGAGGCGCGCGCTCACCCGATAGCGCCCGTCGCCGAGATCCACGACCTCACTCGAGCGCGGATCGTACTCGTCGGCGATCTCACCGACGAGCTCCTCGATCAGATCCTCGAGGGTGACGAGGCCCGAGACCCCGCCGTACTCGTCGACGACGAGGCACACGTGCACGGCATCCCGTTTCATCTGCTGCAGCAGCGTCTCGGCCTTCATGGACTCCGGGACGAACACCGCCGGGCGCGCGATCTGCGCGACGGGCGCATCGCGCCAGGCCGACTCGTCGCGGAACGCGAACTGCACGAGGTCTTTCAGGTAGACGACGCCCGTGATGTCGTCGGCCTCGCCGTCGGCGACGGGAATGCGCGAAACGCCCTTGTCGAGGAAGAGCTGCATCGCCTCCTGGGTCGTCGCAGCGGCATCCACCGTCACCATGTCGGTGCGCGGCACCATGACTTCGCGCACGAATGTGTCGGTGAAATCGAAGACCGAGTGGATGAGCTCGCGGTCGTCCTCTTCGATGAGATCCTGCGAGGCCGCCTCGTCGACCATGCTGAGCAGTTGCTCCTCGCTGGCGAACGATGTGCCGCGTTGGATGCCGGGGGTCACCCGATTGCCGACGATGACGAGGAGGTGCGCGAGGGGGCCGAGGACGATACGCGCGCCGCGGATGAGCGGGGCGCAGGCGGTGATGAGCCCTCGCGCGTGCTGACGCCCGACCGCGCGCGGGCTGGCGCCCACGAGCACGAACGAGACGATCGTCATGAGGATGGCGGCGGCGAGCATCGCCCACCAGATGCTGTCGAACAGCACGGTGAAGGCGACGGTGACGAGAACCGCCGCGGTCGTCTCGGCGAGGATCCTGATGAAGACGACGGCGTTGCCGTGCGCCTCAGGGTCGGCGGCGATGCGCGCGAGCGCGCTGCCGCGGCGGGCCGTCAGCGACATCTCGACGAGGTCGGCGCGCGAAGTGACGCCCAGGGCGGCGTCGAGGGCCGCCATGAGACCGCCGAGGGCGACGAGCAGGACGGCGGCGACGAGCAGCAGAATCTCGGTCATGCGCGTCGTCGGCGCTCCGAGGCGTGGAACGCGGCGATGAGCTCGCGCTGCAGCCCGAACATCTCGCGCTCCTCGTCGGGCTCCGCGTGGTCGAAGCCGAGCAGGTGCAACAGGCCGTGCGTGGTGAGCAGGATCAGCTCGTCGAGCGTGCTGTGCCCGGCCGCCTGTGCCTGCGTCTCGGCGACCTGCGGGCAGAGCACGATGTCGCCGAGGAGACCCGGCGGCGTCGGCTGCTCCTGCGTGCCGGGACGCAGCTCGTCCATCGGGAAGCTCAGAACATCGGTGGGCCCCGGCTCATCCATCCACTGGACGTGCAGTGCCTCCATCGCGCCCTCGTCGACGAGGAGGATCGCGACATCGGCATCCGGGCTGACGTTCACCTCGGCGAGGTTGTGCGCGGTCAGCCGAAGCAGGACCGTCTCGTCGATGTCCACGCCGGACTCGTTCGTGATCTCGATGGTCATGCGCGGCCACGCCCTTTCAGATGGTCTCGGGGACCGTTCGGGCGCCCGGATCGACGCGGGTCCTGAGCTGCCCGGCGCTCGGCGCGATTGGCGAACTCCGTCGCCTCGTCGCGCTCGCGGCGCGAGGCGAGGCGCTGCTCGTCGTACTCGGTGTATGCGTCGACGATGCGGCCCACCAGCGTGTGGCGCACGACGTCGTCGCTCGTCAGGTAGGTGAAGTGGATGTCGTCGATGTCCTTCAGCACCCGGGTGACCAGGCGCAGCCCCGACGCGCCCTGCGGCAGGTCGATCTGCGTGATGTCGCCGGTGACGACCATGCGCGTGCCGAAGCCGAGGCGGGTGAGGAACATCTTCATCTGCTCGGGCGTCGTGTTCTGCGCCTCGTCGAGCACGACGAACGAGTCGTTGAGCGTGCGCCCGCGCATGTACGCCAGCGGCGCGACTTCGATCGTGCCGGAGGCCATGAGCTTCGGGACGATCTCCGGATCCATCATCTCGTTGAGGGCGTCGTAGAGGGGGCGCAGGTAGGGGTCGATCTTGTCGGTCAAAGTCCCCGGAAGGAACCCCAGCCGCTCCCCCGCCTCGATCGCGGGCCGGCTGAGGATGATGCGGCTGACCTCCTTGCGCTGCAGCGCCTGCACCGCCTTGGCCATCGCAAGGTAGGTCTTGCCGGTGCCGGCCGGGCCGATGCCGAACGTGATGGTGTTCTCGTCGATCGCGTCGACGTAAGCCTTCTGACCGAGGGTCTTCGGGCGGATCACGCGGCCGCGCGAGGACAGGATGGCTTCGCCCAACACCTCGGAAGGGCGCGGCCCGCCCTCCGTGCGGAGGATGCGGTCGCTGGCGACGACGTCCGAGGGGTCGAGTCCGTGCCCGGTGCGCGAGAGCGCCATGAGCTCCTCCACGAGGTCACGAGCGCGCGCCACAGCATCCGCCGGACCGGTCAGGGTGATCTCGTTGCCCCGGACGTGCACCTGCACATCGCGGTGCTCGCGCTCGACGACGCGCAGCAGCCGGTCCTGCGGGCCGAGCAGCTGCACCATGGCGACGCCGTCGGCGTAGAGGTGCTCGGTGACCGGCTCGGCCGGCGATCCGGATGCGTCGTCAGCCACCGAGGCTCCCTTCGGCCAGCCCGCCGGCGAGGACGTGCGCGTGCACGTGGAACACGGTCTGCCCGGCACCGGCGCCGGTGTTGAAGACGAGGCGGAAGTCACCGTCGGCGTGCTCGGCGGCCAGGGTGTTCGCCAAGCCGATCAGCTCGGTCAGCAGGGCGGGGTCGCCGGCGGCGAGCTCGACGACGTTGCGGTACTCCTGCGACTTCGGGATCACGAGCAGGTGCACCGGCGCCTGCGGGGCGATGTCGCGGATCGCGAAGGCGTTCTCGGTCTCGGCGATGATCTCCGCGGGGATCTCGCCCTGCAGGATGCGCGTGAAGATCGACGGTTCGCTCATACCCCGAGTCTAGCCAGCGCCCGGCGCGTCAGGCCGGGGCGCTGCCGCGCGCTGCGGAGCTCGCCTCACCAGCGCCCGAGGCGGGCATTGAGGACGGCGAGGGCGGCGGGGCCGGCGGTCGAGGTGCGCAGCACGGTCTCCCCCAGGCGCGCGGCGGTGGCTCCGGCATCCGCCAGGGCCACGAGCTCTTCCGGCGCGATCCCGCCCTCGGGGCCGACGACCAGCACGAGATCGCGCGCGTCATCGGGGGCGAGGGCGACTCCTGACAGCGGGACGGATGCCGTGGGCTCGAGCACCAGCATCCGACTCGCAGCGCGTGCGGCCAGCTGCGCGGTGGAGACGGGCGCGGAGACGACGGGCACCCAGGCGCGGTGCGCCTGCTTCGCCGCCTCGCGGACGATCGTCTGCCAGCGGGCGACGCCCTTCGCGGCCTTCGCCTGATCCCACCGCGAGACGCTGCGGGCGGCCTGCCACGGCACGATCTCGTCGACGCCGAGCTCGGTCGCCGCCTGGATCGCGAGTTCATCGCGGTCGCCCTTGGCGAGGGCCTGCACGAGGACGAGCCGGGGTGCGGCGGCGGGATGGCTGGTCCGCGCCGTCACGGCGGCGACCACGCGCTTGGGCGCGACGTCGGTCACGACCGCTTCCAGCCACAGTCCGCGGCCGTCGCCGACGGTGACCTCCTCGCCGACCCGCACCCGCCGGACGGCGGCCGCGTGGTGCGCTTCGGCGCCGGTGATGACGATCTCCGCGCCCACCGGCGCATCGAGGGGAACGTCGTCGACGAGGAAGTGCAGCGCCATGTCAGCCCCGGAAGCGGTCGCGCAGCTTCGAGAACATGCCCTGATGGAACTGGGCGAGCCGGGGCGGCGGCGACTTCGACTTCTTCGCGAAGTCCTCGATCAGCGCCCGCTCCTTGGCATCCAGACGCGTCGGCGTGACGACCTGCACCGCGACCCGCAGGTCGCCGCGGGTGCCACCGCGCAGCGGCGTGATGCCGCGTCCCTTGATCGTGAGCACGTCGCCCGACTGCACCCCGGGGCGCACCTCCAGCTCGACGTCGCCGTCGAGGGAGGTGATCGTGGTGTGCGCGCCGAGGATGGCGTCGGGCATCGACACGTCGAGCGTCGCGAGCAGGTCGTCGCCGTCCCGGCTGAAGGTCTCGTGCGAGGCGACCGTCACCTCGAGGTACAGGTCGCCGTGGGGGCCGCCCGCGGGGCCGACCTCACCGGAGCCGGGCAGCTGCAGCCGCAGACCGGTCTCCACACCGCCGGGGATGTCGACCGAGACCGTGCGGCGGGCGCGGACGCGTCCCTGGCCCTGGCAGCCGGCGCACGGGTACGGGATCGTGGTGCCGTAGCCCTGGCACGCCGTGCAGGGCTGCGAGGTCACGACGTTGCCGAGCAGACTGCGCACCGTGCGCTGCACCTGGCCCGAGCCGTGGCAGATGTCGCATGTCGCCTCGCCGGTGCCCGGCTGGCAGCACGAGCCCTGGCAGGTCTCGCACAGCACGGCGGTGTCGACCTCGATGTCGCGGTGCGTGCCGAACACGACGTCGCCGAGGTCCAGGGTGACGCGCACGAGCGCGTCCTGGCCGCGCTCCCGGCGCGACCGGGGGCGTCCGGCGCGACCACCGCCGCCGCCGAAGAACGTCTCGAAGATGTCGCCGAACCCGCCGAAGCCGCCCCCGGCGCCGCCGAATGGCGAGCCGTCGCCGCCCATGTCGTAGCGCTGGCGCTGCTCGGGGTCGCTCAGGACGTCGTAGGCGTGCGTCACGAGCTTGAAGCGCTCGGATGCGTCCTCGCCGGGGTTGACGTCCGGGTGGAGCTCGCGCGCGAGACGCCGGTACGCCTTCTTGATCTCCTCGGGGCTCGCATCGCGCGAGACGCCCAGGACTTCGTAGTGGTCGGCCACAATCGCCTTTCCTGCCCTTCCGGGCGCGGTGGGGTTCGTTCTGTCGGCTGCCGCTCAGCGGGACTGGTCGTCCTCGTCGAGCAGCCTGCTCAGGTAGTGCGCGACGGCGCGGACCGCCGCGAGGTTGGTGGGGTAGTCCATGCGCGTCGGACCGAGCACGCCCACCCGGGCACGGGATCCGGTCGCGTCGTAGTCGCCGGTGACGACGGATGCCTCCGCCAGCCCGAACGGCTCGTTCTCGCGACCGATGCTCGCCGCCAGGCCTTGATCGTCGGCGACCATCTCCCCCATGAGCCGGAGCAGCGTCACCTGCTCCTCGATGGCCTCCAGCAGGGGGTAGATGCTGCCGCGGAAGTCTCCCTCGCGTCGCGCGAGGGTGGCGCTGCCGGCCATCACGAGGCGGTCCTGACGGAACTCGTCGAGCTCCTCCCCGACGATCCGCGCGACCGTGCGCACGGCCTCGTCGACGGGTCCGCCGGAGGGTTCGGATGCCGCCAGCTGCGCGATCGCCGAGGCGGCCTCCGCCACGGGCTTGCCCGTGACCAGGCGCGCCACGGCGTGCTTGATGGCCGCGGCATCCTGCTCGGTGAGCTCGGCCTGCAGGAACGCGACGCGCTGCGAGACCCGGCCCGTGTCGGTGACGACGATGACCACGACGCGCGTGCCGCCGAGGTGCACGAACTCCACGTGCGAGACGCTGGCGCGCGCGAACGAGGGGTACTGCACGATGGCGACCTGACCGGTGAGCCGGGTCAGCGCGCGGACGGTGCGCACGAGGAGGTCGTCCAGGTCCACAGGGTCGGCGAGGAACGACGAGATCGCCGAGCGCTGCGCCGTGGACAGGGGCCGGAGCTCCGCGAGATGGTCGACGAAGACGCGGTACCCCTTGTCGGTCGGGACGCGCCCCGACGACGTGTGGGGGGCCGCGATGAGCTCCTCGTCCTCCAGCAGCGCCATGTCGTTGCGGATGGTCGCCGCCGACACGCCGAACTGATGACGCTCGACGATCGCCTTGCTGCCCACCGGCTCATGCGTGTCGACGTAGTCCTGCACGATCGCGCGGAGGACCTGAAGTCCGCGTTCCGAGACCATCAGCCCTCCTTGTTGGCACTCACGGTTGCTGAGTGCCAATCTTATCGCGCCGCCCCTACGGTGAGTCGGCGCGGAGGGGTTCTCGGTGCTCGAGGGCGCTCCGCGCAACCTGGGACTCGCCGACGCCGCTGCAGGCCTCCGCTGGGTGCAGCGCGAGGTCGCCGCCTTCGGGGGCGACCCCGCGCGGATCACGATCGTCGGCGAGTCGGCGGGTGGCGCGCTTGTGGCGGCACTGCTGTGCTGGCCCGACACCGCCGCGATCCCCCGCGTTTCCCCGGATGCCGAGTGCGCCCGTTCTCGCCGAGTGCGCCCGCTCTGGGGCGGGCGCAGGGGGCACGCTCGGCGAGAACGGGCCCGGTCGGCGAGGTCGCTCGGCGAGGTCGCGAGGCGAGGACCGCGGTGGTGCTCAGGCGGTGAGGGCGCGGACGACGGCGTCGGCCAGCAGGCGTCCGCGCCGGGTGAGCACGACGCGGCCGCGGACGGCCGCGGCCCCGTCGATGAGGCCGTCGGCGATGAGGGATGCCACGGCGTGACGCCCCTCGCCGCTGAGCTCCGAGACGGCGAGCCCGTCCGCGATGCGGGAGCGCAGCAGCACATCCTCCAGGCGTCGGGCGGCGGCATCCGGTCGCTCCCGGCCGGCAGCGGGCGACTGCGCCGCGGCCAGGCGCTGGGCGTACGCGGCGGGATGCTTCACGTTCCACCACCGCAGCCCGCCGACGTGGCTGTGGGCTCCGGGACCGTACCCCCACCAGTCGGTGCCGCGCCAGTACGCCAGGTTGTGGCGGGAGCGCTGGGCCGGCGTCCGCGCCCAGTTCGACACCTCGTACCAGTCGAATCCCGCCGCGGCGAGCGTCTCATCGACGAGTTCGTACATGTCGGCCTGCAGATCGTCGTCGGGTTCGGGCACCTCTCCGCGGCGGATCTGTCGGGCGAGCTTCGTGCCCTCCTCCACGATCAGCGCGTACGCCGAGACGTGGTCGGGGGCGAGCGCGACAGCCGTCTCGACCGATGCGCGCCAGTCCTCGAGCGACTCCCCCGGTGCGCCGTAGATGAGGTCGACGCTGACGTCGAGCCCCGCGCTCCGTGCCGCGGCGACGGCGGTCGCCACTCCCGCGGGGTCGTGGGTGCGGTCGAGCGCGGCGAGGACGTGCGGCACCGCCGACTGCATGCCGATCGACATCCGGGTCACGCCGGCCGCGGCGAGTTCGGCCGCCATCGGCGCCGTGACGGTGTCGGGATTCGCCTCGACGGTGACCTCAGCATCCGGAGCGAGACCGAACGCGTCGCGCACGCCCGCCAGCATCCTGCCGAGGTCCCCCGCCGGGAGAAGCGTCGGCGTCCCGCCGCCGAAGAAGACGGTGGATGCCGGGCGCAGCGGCCCCCGGTCGGCCAGCACACGGCGCGACAGGGCGATCTCGCGGATCACCTCGTCGGCGTAGGCGTCCTGACGGGCGCCGCGCAGTTCGCCGGCGGTGTAGGTGTTGAAGTCGCAGTACCCGCACCGGACGCGGCAGAACGGGACGTGAAGATACACCCCGAAGTCGCGCTGGGGGTCGATGACGAGATCGTCCGGCAGAGCGCCGTCGAGCGGCGCGGGGTCGCCGAGCGGGAGGGCGGAGCCCATCAGGACGGCGTCGCGTACAGCGGCGACAGGGCGCGCAGGTACCCCTGGAACAGTTCGCGGCGGCGGCGCTTCACGAGCGGCGGCAGCAGGCGGTACAGCGGCGACACGGGGCGGTCGAACGCGCGTACCGTGAACCGCACCTCGTCGCTGTCGTCCCACGTCACGACGAAGGACTCCTCGCCGCTGACGACGGAGTCGCCGACCGTGCCGAGCCCGAAGCCGACCCGCCGCGGCTCCTCGATGGCGTAGATGACCCGCAGCTCGCCGTCGGCGCTCATCCCCTTGATGCGCCCGCGCACCCGGATCGTCGTCCCCGAGGCGACGAATGGGGTCCCGTCGGCGTCGAAGCGCTGATCGGCCTCGAGGCGGCTCGCCACGAGGGGGTTGCCGTCGGCGTCGAATCCGACGCCGGAGTACATGGGGCCGGATGCCGGGCGCACATCGCTGATGTGCAGTCCCGCGCCCCGCAGCGGAGCCCACGACAGCAGCGCTTCGGCGGAGCTGTCGAACCGGGCCTGGCCGCTGCCGATGCGCCACGACGACTCGGCCGGGATGCTCCGCTCGGGCGGGTAGCCCATGAGGTCGTGCGCCTGCGTGGCGCCCACGGCGGCATAGTCGACCGTGCCCTCTTGGAAGTTCGCGCGGCGCATGGCCACCAGCCTACCCAGCCGCTCCGGTCGCGGGCGGCGATCGGGATGCTGTCGGCAGCTCATGTGAGAATCCGAGGATGCGAGGACAACCCGTCGAGCGGGCCGGAACCCGTGTTCCACGAGATGAGTCACGGGGCGAGACGCGGTGGGAAGACCTCGAACTCGTCCACCACTGGCGCACCTACCTGGATTCGCCGCGCCGGTATCTGCGGCACCTGCTCGAGTGACCCGCGGCGGTCGCTACTTCTTGGTCTCGACGTCGCCGGACAGGGCGGCGATGAACGCCTCCTGCGGGACCTCGACGCGACCCACCATCTTCATGCGCTTCTTGCCCTCTTTCTGCTTCTCGAGGAGCTTGCGCTTGCGGGTGATGTCACCGCCGTAGCACTTGGCGAGCACGTCCTTGCGGATCGCGCGGATGTTCTCGCGCGCGATGATGCGCGCGCCGATGGCGGCCTGAATGGGCACCTCGAACTGCTGGCGCGGGATGAGCTTGCGCAGCCGCTCGGTCATCATCGTGCCGTAGGCGTACGCCTTCTCGCGGTGGACGATCGAGCTGAAGGCGTCGACCTTCTCGCCCTGCAGGAGGATGTCGACCTTCACGAGATCGGCCGTCTGCGACCCGGCGGGCTCGTAGTCCAGGCTCGCGTATCCCTGCGTCTTGGACTTCAGCTGATCGAAGAAGTCGAAGACGATCTCGCCGAGGGGCATGTTGTAGCGCAGCTCGACGCGGTCCTCGCTGAGGTAGTCCATGCCCAGGAGCGTCCCGCGGCGCTGCTGGCACAGCTCCATCACGGTGCCGACGTAGTCCTTCGGCAGGAGGATGCCGACCTTGACGACCGGCTCGGCGACCTCCGCCACCCGTCCGTCGGGGTATTCGCTGGGGTTGGTGACGGTGACCGACTCGCCGGTGTCGGTGGTGACCTCGTACGTCACGCTCGGGGCCGTGGTGATGAGGTCGAGGCCGAACTCGCGGGAGAGGCGCTCCGTGATGATCTCGAGGTGCAGCAGCCCCAGGAACCCGCAGCGGAAGCCGAAGCCCAGGGCGACCGAGGTCTCCGGCTCGTACTGCAGCGAGGCATCGGAGAGCTTCAGCTTGTCGAGGGCCTCGCGGAGGTCGGCGTAGTCGCTGCCGTCGATCGGGTAGATGCCGCTGAAGACCATGGGCTTGGGGTCGGTGTAGCCGGGAAGCGGGTCGGATGCCGGCTTGCGATGGTTCGTGATCGTGTCGCCGACCTTGGACTGGCGCACGTCCTTCACGCCCGTGATGAGGTAGCCCACCTCCCCCACGCCGAGGCCTCGGGTGGGGACCGGCTCCGGACTGGAGACCCCGATCTCGAGGAGGTCGTGCTGCGCCTTCGTCGACATCATCTGGATGCGCTCGCGCGGCTCGAGCTTGCCGTCGACCATGCGGACATAGGTCACGACACCGCGGTAGGAGTCGTAGACCGAGTCGAAGATCATCGCGCGGGCGGGTGCGCTCGCGTCGCCGGTCGGGGCGGGGATCTGTGCGACGATGCGGTCGAGGAGTTCCTCCACGCCCATGCCCGTCTTGCCCGACACCCGCAGCACGTCCTCGGGCGAGCCGCCGATGAGGTTCGCGAGTTCCGCCGCGTACTTCTCCGGGTCGGCGGCGGGCAGGTCGATCTTGTTGAGCACCGGGATGATCTGCAGGTCGTTCTCGAGCGCCAGGTACAGGTTCGCGAGCGTCTGCGCCTCGATGCCCTGCGCGGCGTCGACGAGGAGGATCGCCCCCTCGCACGCGGCGAGTGAGCGCGAAACCTCGTAGGTAAAGTCGACGTGGCCGGGCGTGTCGATCATGTTGAGCGCGTACACCTGGTCGGGTGCGGAGCCGGTCGAGACCGCCCACGGCATCCGCACGGCCTGGCTCTTGATCGTGATGCCGCGCTCGCGCTCGATGTCCATACGGTCCAGGTACTGCGCGCGCATGTCGCGGTCGGCGACCACGCCGGTGATCTGCAGCATGCGGTCGGCGAGGGTCGATTTGCCGTGGTCGATGTGGGCGATGATGCAGAAGTTGCGGATCAGCTCTGGAGGGGTCGCAGACGGCTCGAGAGGCTTCAGGGCGCGCGGGGACATGTCCCGGGAAGTCTACCGGGGACCGGACCATAGCCGAGCCGACCGGGACACGCCAGAGAACCGGTCGATGAGAAAGAGTTAACCGATCTGCCTCTTGTCGAACGGTGCCGGTGCCAAGAATGCTCAATGCGGCGGCTCCTTTCTGCGCACCCCGTTACTTTCTTCGTGACCCGCTCGGCGGCCATGCTGGGCGGTGACGGCCTGCCGGGCCCGGCATGATTGCTGCCCCCTGTCCCTTGATGATCTGGGGGGTGTTGTCACCGGGCCTGGTTGGCGGTGTGTGATCGCTGATAGGGGCTGGACCCGAGCATGCTCGAGGCCGTTCGTAACGTGGATGCCGAGACGCGCCGCCGCGGACGCCGTCACGAGTGAAGCGGAGGACGAAGTGGTCACCAGCATCGACAGATACGACGAGGTCGACGTGTTCGTTGGGCTCGACGTCGGCAAGGGCGAGCATCACGCGGTCGCGCTCGACCGGGAAGCCAAGCGACTATTCGACCGAGCACTCCCGAACGACGAGCGCCAATTGCGGGCGGTGATCGACCAGCTCGCCTCGCATGGCGTGGTGCTGCTGGTCGTAGATCAACCCGCGACGATCGGTGCACTCCCGGTCGCGGTCGCGCAAGCCGCAGGTGCTCTCGTTGGTTACCTGCCGGGGTTGGCGATGCGGTGCATCGCGGATCTGCATCCCGGTGAGGCGAAGACCGACGCGAGAGACGCGGCGATCATCGCCGAAACGGCCCGCACCATGCCGCACACGCTCCGGTCGATCCAGGTAGCCGACGAGAAGGTCGCGGAGCTGAGCATGCTCTGCGGGTTCGACGACGACCTCGCCGGTCAGATCGTCCAGGTCTCCAACCGGATCAGGGGTCTGCTCACCCAAATCCACCCGGCGCTGGAACGCGTGCTCGGGCCGCGGCTGGATCACCCCGCGATCCTGGACCTGCTGCAGCGCTACCCGTCGCCGGCGGCGATGAAGACTGCGGGTGAGAAGCGGCTAGGGAACCGGCTGCTGAAGAACGCGCCCCGCAAAGGTCGTGTCTGGGCGGCAGAGATCATGACCGCGCTCGGCGAGCAGACCGTCGTGGTGACCGGCACCGACGCCGCCGCGCTGGTGCTCCCCAGGCTCGCAGAGCAGCTCCAGGCGTTGCGACGGCAGCGTGATGAGATCGCCATCGAGGTCGAGAAGATCGTCGACGCTCACCCTCTTCAACCGGTCCTGACGAGCATGCCCGGAGTCGGCGTCAGGACCGCAGCCCGGCTCCTCACCGAAGTCACCACCAAGACCTTCGCCACTGCCGGGCACCTCGCCGCCTACGCCGGCCTCGCACCCGTGACCCGACGATCCGGCACCTCGATCCGCGGCGAGCATCCCTCCCGGCGCGGGAACAAGATCCTGAAACGGACCATGTTCCTCTCCGCGTTCGCCGCACTCCGAGACCCCGAATCACGCGCCTACTACGACCGCAAGATCGCCCAAGGCAAACGCCACAACCAGGCCCTCATCGCCCTAGCTCGACGCCGCTCCGACGTCCTCTACGCCATGCTCCGCGACGGCACCCTCTACCAACCGCGACCAGCCCAACCCGCCCTCGCCGCTTGACAGAGGACATAGGGGCACCCCCCACAGCGCAGTCCTCTCGGCCGCCGACGCACCGCGCCTCGAAGATCCGATGGACCTTGCACGATGACTGGAGTGAAGACCGTGACGCACGCCGCACCCTCCCCCCGCCCTCCGGCCGGCCGATCCCCGCGTGCGCGCGGGGCTCTCGCCCTCGCCACGGCCTTCGCCACCGCCGCCGCCGGGTTGGTCGTGGCGCCGGCCGCGCAGGCGGCCGTCTCGGTCGACGCGCCGATCGTGATCTCCGAGGTGTACGGCGGCGGCGGCAACACCGGCGGCGCGTTCAACCGTGACTTCATCGAACTCGCCAACGTCTCCGGCGCCGACATCGACCTCTCTGGATACAGCGTGCAGTACGCCGCCGCGGCGGGCTCGTCGTGGCAGGTCACCGCGCTCAGCGGGGTGCTCCCCGCCGGAGCGCAGCTGCTGATCGGCGAGGCGACCGGCGCCGATGCCTCGCTCCCCGGCTTCGTCGCCGACGTCGAGGGCGCCATCGCGCTGTCCGGCTCGCAGGGCAAGGTCGCCCTGGTGTCCACGCAGACCGCACTCAGCGGTGCCACGGGCATCTCGAACCTCGACCAGGTCGTCGACCTCGTCGGCTGGGGCGGCGCCACCCACTTCGCCGGCACGGCGCCCGCGCCGGCGACCTCCAACGGCACGAGCGTGTCGCGCTCGGCCGACTTCGCCAACACCGGCGACAACGCCGCCGACTTCACCGCCGGCCCGCCGACCCCGACCGGCCTCGGCGGCACCGATCCGACAGATCCGACGGACCCCACCGACCCGACAGACCCGACCGACCCCGGCACGCCCGACACGGTGACGATCGCGGAAATCCAGGGCTCTGGCGACGCGTCGCCGCTGGCCGGACGCACGGTGACGACGGAGGGTGTGGTCACCGCCCACTACCCCACCGGCGGGTTCGACGGGTACGTCATCCAGACCGCCGGCACCGGCGGGGCCCTCGACCTGGCCGCCCACACGGCATCCGACGCCGTCTTCGTCTATGCACCCGGCGCCGTCGGCGAGGTGAGCCCCGGCGACACCGTCCGTGTCACCGGCGTCGTCTCGGAGTGGAACGGGTTGACCGAGCTGACCGTCGCCGCCGGCGGTGCCGTGCGCATCGACGCGCAGCCGGCGCCGGTCCCGGCATCCGTCACCTGGCCCGCCGACGCCGCGCAGCGCGAGAGCCTGGAGTCGATGCTCGTCGCGCCGCAGGGTGCGTTCACCGTGTCGAACACGTACGCGACCAACCAGTACGGCGAGGTGGGCCTCGCGTCCGGCGCGACTCCGCTCCGCCAGCCGACGGATGCCGCGCGCCCCGGTTCGGCGGAGGCCGCGGCGATCGCGGCCGACAACGCCGCCCGCGCCGTCGCCCTCGACGACGGATCGAGCACGAACTACCTCAGCGCGACCGGCAGCGCCCTCACCCCGGCCTACGTCTCCCTCACCGAGCCGGTCGTCGTGGGTGCTCAGGTCTCGTTCACCGCCCCGCTGATCGTCGACTGGCGCAACTCCACCTGGAAGCTCAACCCCACCGCCTCGCTCGTGGGCGACGGCACCGGCACCGACGAGGTCGTCTTCGCCAACCCGCGCACGTCCGCCCCGGCGGCCGTCGGCGGCGACCTGAAACTCGCGTCCTTCAACGTGCTCAACTACTTCACGACCCTCGGCGCCGGCGCGCCCGGATGCGTGGCCTACACCGACCGCCTCGGCGACGGCGTCACGGTCCGCGAGGGCTGCGACCAGCGAGGGGCGTGGGACGCGGACGACCTCCAGCGCCAGCAGGCGAAGATCGTGAAGGCCATCGAGGCCCTGGATGCCGACGTCGTCGGCCTCATGGAGATCGAGAACTCCGCCGCCCTCGGGGAGACCGCGGATGAGGCGACGGCGACCCTCGTGGATGCGCTCAACGCCGCCGCAGACGCCCCCGTCTGGGCGTACGTGCCGTCTTCGGACGAGCTGCCGGCGGCATCCGAGCAGGACGTCATCACCAACGCCATCATCTACCGCACCGCCGCCGTGCAGCGTATCGGGGACGCCCGTGCGCTCGGCGACCAGAGCGGCGCCGGCGAGGCGTTCGACAACGCCCGCGAACCCGTCGCGCAGGTCTTCGAGCCCGCGGCCGGCGGCGCGCCGCTGCTGTTCGTGGTCAACCACTTCAAGTCGAAAGGATCGGCCGGCCCGTGGCCCGGCGACGCCGACACCGGCGACGGTCAGGGTGCGTCGAACGAGTCGCGCGTGCGCCAGGCCCAGGCCCTGCGCGACTGGGTGGCCCAGATCCGCGGCGACGTGGACGCGGTGGCGCTCGTCGGTGACTTCAACTCGTACACGCAGGAGGACCCGCTGCAGGTGCTCTACGACGCCGGCTACGCCGACGCCGCGACCGCGTTCGGCGTGGACACCGCCTCCTACAGCTTCCAGGGGCTGTCGGGCTCGCTCGACCACGTGCTGCTGAACGAGGCGGCGACCGCCCGCGCGACCGGCGCCGACATCTGGAACATCAACTCGGGCGAGTCTGTCGCGTTGGAGTACAGCCGGTTCCGTTCGCACGCGACCGAGTTCTACGCCGACGACGTGTACCGATCGAGCGACCATGACCCGGTCGTGGTCGGGCTCGCTGCCGACGCCGCACCGATCGAGCTCACGCTGCTGGACATCAACGACTTCCACGGTCGCATCGACGCCAACACCGTCGCGTTCGCGGGAACCGTCGAGGAGCAGCGCGCCGCGGCATCCGGTCCCGTGCTGTTCCTGTCGGCCGGTGACAATATCGGCGCGTCGCTGTTCGCCTCGTCGGTCGCGAAGGATCAGCCGACGATCGACGTGCTGAACGCGCTCGGCCTGCAGGCGTCCGCCGTCGGCAACCACGAGTTCGACCGGGGCTTCGCCGATCTGGCGGGCCGTGTCAGCGAGGCCTCGGACTATCCGCAGCTGGGCGCGAACGTGTATCTGAAGGGTACGCAGACGCCGGCCCTCGACGAATACGCGCTTCTGGAAGCGGGTGGACTCACCGTGGGTGTCATCGGCGCCGTCACAGAGGAGACGCCCTCGCTAGTGTCGCCGGCGGGCATCGCCGACATCGAGTTCGGCGACCCGGTCGCCGCCGTCAACCGCGTCGCGGCGCAGCTGAGCGATGGCGACGAGTCCAACGGCGAGGCCGACGTGCTCGTCGCGCTGTACCACGAGGGCGCCGGGGCCGGAACGCCCGACGGCGCCACCCTGGAGCAGGAGCTCGCCGCCGGGGGCGCCTTCGCCGCCCTCGTCAACGACACCTCGGCGGACGTCGACGCCATCTTCACCGGCCACACCCACAAGGAGTACGCCTGGTCCGCGGCCGTCCCCGGCACCGACCGCACCCGCCCCGTCGTACAGACGGGCTCGTACGGGGCCAACATCGGCAAGATCGTCCTGACGATCGACCCCGACAGCGGCGAGGTCGCAGCACACACCGAGCAGAACGTCCCCCGCACGAAGACGGCCCCCGCGACGCTCGTGGCGACCTACCCGCGGGTCGCGCAGGTGAAGACGATCGTCGACGCCGCCCTCGCCGCAGCCGCCGAGATCGGCAACACCGCAGTGGGCGAGGTCTCGGGCGACATCACCACCGCCTTCGCCGGCGGATCGTTCCAGAACGGGGTGTGGACCGGCGGAACCCGGGATGACCGGGCGAGCGAGTCGACACTCGGCAACGCCGTGGCCACCATGCTGCGCGACTCGCTGAGCGCCCTGCCGAACGGCGCTGACATCGGCGTCACCAACCCCGGCGGTCTGCGGTCGGACCTGTGGGACACCCAGGCCGAGTTCGGGTCGACGGCGGTGCCCGGCCTCGCCGACGGGACGATCTCGTTCTCGCAGGCGAACGCGGTGCTGCCGTTCAACAACACGCTCGGGCTCATCACGCTCACCGGCGCGCAGTTCCGGACCATGCTCGAACAGCAGTGGCAGCGCAACCCCGACGGCACGGTGCCGTCGCGCCCGTACCTGCAGCTCGGCCTGTCCGACAACGTGTCTTACACGTACGACGCGACCCGCCCCGAGGGCGAGCGCATCACGTCGGTCACGATCGACGGCGCGCCGCTCGAGGAGGAGGCCGCCTACCGCATCGGGACGTTCTCGTTCCTCGCCAGCGGCGGCGACAACTTCCGCGCCTTCACCCAGGGCACCGACTACGTCGACACCGGCCTGCTGGACTACGAGGCCTGGGTCGACTACATCGCCGACGGCTCCCCGCTCGCGCCGGACTATGCCAAGCACGCGGTGCAGGTCACGGGCGTGCCGGAGACGGTGACGGCCGGGGATGCCGTGGCGTTCCGCGTGAGCGGCCTCGACCTGACGAGCCGCGGCGCACCGCAGAACACGGCGCTGCGGGCGAGCCTGAACGGCGCCGACCTCGGTGAGACGGCCGTCGTGGACGGCGCGGCCGAGGTGACCGTCACCCTCCCCGCGGACCTGGCCTCCGGCGACGTCGTGCTGACGCTCACAGCGCCGGTCTCGGGCACGGTCGTGCACGTCCCGCTGACGGTGGAGGCGGCGGTGCAGCCGGTCGCGACGACGACACGGCTGGCGGCGCTGCTGCCGGTGCACCTGAACGGCCTCCTGCCGACGACGCTCATCGCGACCGTCCGGCAGGAGGACGGCGCCCGCGCCGAGGGCGTCGTCGTGTTCCGCGAGGGTGAGAAAGTCGTCGCGACGGTCGAGGTCAAGGGCGGTGTCGCGACGCACCGACTCGGCCGGCTGAGCCGCGGCGTGCACGCGTACACCGCCTCGTTCCAACCGGCCGACCCGGCGGTCGCCGCCCCGTCGACCAGCGACACGGCCCGCGTGTGGGTGCTCTTCTGACGCACTGACGCGGCGAGGGCGGTGCGAGGGTCATCCCCCGCACCGCCCTCGCGTCACGGGTCGGCGTCTGCATAGGCTGAGGCGATGACGACGACGGTGGTAATGGTGCACGGCATCCGCACGTCCGCCACCATGTGGCGCGCGCAGCGTGAGCACCTCGCCGCGCGGGATGTCCCGTCCATCGCCGTCGACCTTCCCGGCCACGGCACCCGCATGGCGGAGACCTTCACCCTCGAGGCGGCGTTCGCGACGATCGACGACGCCGTGCGCCGCGCCGCCGAGCGCGGGCGAGTGCTCCTCGCCGGGCACTCGATGGGCGGACTGCTGTCGATCGAGTACGTCGGCGGCGAGGAGCGGCCGCCCGTGGACGGCTTCATCGCGGCATCCTGCACCGCGATCCCGCGGGGCCTCGGGCTGCGCACCTACCGGACGCTCGCGCTCGGGTTCGATCGCCTGCCGGGCCGCGGCGCGCGGATCTCGGAGTGGGTGCTCGACCGCACCCTCCCCGCAGAGACGCGGGCCGACTTCGGCGCCGGCGGTTACGCCTACGACGCGCAGGATGTGGCGCTGCGGTCGCTGTCGGTGCTCGACCTGCTCGCGGCGCTGCGCCGCATCGAGGTGCCGACCTGGTTCGTCAACGGACAGTACGACCAGTTGCGCCTGAACGAGCGCTTGTTCGCGTCGCTCGTGCCGCACTCCGAACTCATCGTCGTGCCGCGCACGTCCCATCTGGTCACGGCGATGCGGCCGCGTGTGTTCAACGCTGTGCTGGATCTGGCGCTGGCGACACTCGAGGCCGCACCGCCAGCGTCATGACGCCACCCAGGATCGACAGCACCCCGCCGACGGCGAACAGCAGCCAGAACCCGCCGACGAACGCCACCAGTCCTGCGCCGATGAGGGGTCCCAGCAGCTGACCGAGGCTCGCCGAGACGTTGCGGGGCGCGCCGCGCGGACCTGGTAGACTCGGTGTTTGGCTTGCGTGTGGGTCCCACCCCGCACGCCGCCGGAGGCGCCCCTCTACCGCTGCTCCGGTACATCCAACGAAAACTCCGAACGAAAGAGCCGTCGAACGTGGCCAACATCAAGTCGCAGATCAAGCGCAACAAGACCAACGAGAAGGCGCGCGAGCGCAACAAGGCCGTCAAGAGCGAGCTGAAGACCCAGGTGCGTCGCACCCGCGAGGCCATCGCCGCCGGCGACAAGGCCGCAGCCGAGAAGGCTCTCGCCACCGCGACCCGCAAGCTCGACAAGGCCGTGAGCAAGGGCGTCATCCACGAGAACCAGGCCGCGAACCGCAAGTCGGCGATCGCGAAGCAGGTCGCCGCTCTCTGAGCCACGGCATCCTCTCGACGAGCCCGTCCCCCGCTGGGGGCGGGCTCGTCTGCGTTAGGCGGGCGTGGGCTTCGTCCGTCGCGAATTGCGGGTACGGGCCCGTGTAGCCGCAGTTTGCGTCGGTTGAGCGGCCGCGTGAAGCGGGCGGGGCCGGATCGGCCTCAGGCGCCGTACGGCGCGCGGGTCGCGATGACCGTCACGAGACGCTCGACCGCGAAGACGGGGTCACGCGACGCGCCCTTGACCTCGGCATCCGCCCGCGCGGCGGCCTGAATGGCCATGCCGAGCGACGTCTCGTTCCACCCGGTCAGATCGCGCCGTGCGCGATCGACCTGCCAGTCCTTCATCCCGAGCCGCGCCGCCAGTGACGCCGACGACTCGCGGATGCCGGCCACGCGCGCCATCGTCCGCAGCTTCGAGGCGATCGCCGCGACGAGCGGCACCGGGTCGGCGCCGCTGGCGAGGGCGTGGCGCAGCGCGACGAGCGCGTCGCCGTAGCGCCCCGCGATCGCCGTGTCGGCGACCGTGAACGCGCTCGTCTCCACACGACCGCCGTAGTAGCGCTCCACGACCTGCTCGGAGATGTCGCCCGGCACGTCGGCGATGAGTTGCTGGCACGCCGCGGCGAGCTCGGTGAGGTCGTCCGCGAACGCGCCGACCAGAGCGCGCAGCGCCACGGGGGCGATCTTCTTCTGCGCGGCCTGGAACTCTCCGGCAGCGAAGTCGAACCGGTCGGAGTCGCGCTTGACCGCCGGGCACGCGATCTCCACGCCGCCGCCGGTTCCCGAGCGGATCGCGTCGAGCAGCTTCTTGCCCCGCACGCTCGCGCCGGTGTGACGCAGCACGACCGTCGCGCCCTCCTGCGGATTCTCGAGGTAGGACAGCGCCTCGGTGAGGAAGGCGTCGGAGCACTTCTCCACTCCCCCGACGCGCACCAGGCGCGGCTCGCCGAACAGGGACGGCGAGGTGAGGGTGAGCAGGCTCCCCGACGTGTAGTCGTCGGCGCGGAGGTCGGAGACCTCCAGGCTCGCGTCCTCCGCGCGCAGGAAGTCGCGGATGCCGGCGATCGCCCGCTCGGCGCAGACGTCCTCCGGGCCCGAGACGAGCACGATGGGCGCCGGCTGCGGTGCGCGCCAGGAGATCTGCGGGATGGCCGACGCGCTGCGTGCGCCCGCACCGCGGGCGGCGGGGCGACGAGCGGCGGGTGGCATGCAGCCAGCCTACCCACCGGGTGCGACAGCGGCCGGTGCCCGCTCCCGCCAGAAGTGGATGCCGGCGGCATCGGCCCACGCGACGACGAGACCGTCCTGGTCGGTGCGCGCCGTACGGACGCCGAGCGCGGCAAGAAGGTCGAGGGTCTCCCGCCGGGGATGGCCGTAATCGTTCTCGCCCACCGACACCAGCGCGAGCGCCGGCGCGAGCCGCTCGTACAACCGCGGATCCTGGTCAGCGCTGCCGTGATGGGCGACCTTGACGACGGCGTACCCGGACCGCAGCACCGCCCCGCCCGCCATCGCCTGCTGTCCCGCGGCCGACAGATCGCCGAGGTAGATCCCGCTCGGCAGGCCGCCGCCGGTGATCTCGACGACGACGCTCGCGTCGTTGCCCGGCGGGGTGTCCGGCCGGGGCCACAGCACACGCCAGCGCGCGGCGCCGATCGTCCCGCTCATGCCGCGGACCGCCGCGGTCACCCGCGCCCCGCCCTCGGCGAGATCCCGGAGTCTGCGCTCGTCCTCCGGGCCGTCGACGGGGCCGTGCAGCACGGCCGCGGTGCGGCCGAGGACGGCGCGCACCCCGCCACGATGGTCCAGATCGAAGTGCGTGAGGACGAGGAGGTCGATCCGCTCGACGCCCAGCTGTCGCAGGCAGCGCGCGAGCGGCTCGGGCTCGGGGCCGGTGTCGATCAGCAGCACCGCATCGCCTGAGCGCACGAGTACCGCATCGCCCTGGCCCACGTCGCACGCCGCGATCGCCCAGTCGGGCGGGACGGCGGCGCGGGCGACGGCGTCGGCGACCGGACCCGTGGCGAGTGCGGTCGTCACGGATGCTGCGAGCACCAGGACCGCGGTCACCCGTGCCCACCGGCGGGCACCGATGATGAGCACCGCGACGGCGGCGCCGACGACGCCGAGGGCGACGAGCCCCATCTCACCCTGCGGCCAGGCGAGGGTGGCGCCCGGCAGCCGCGTGACCTCATCGGCGGTGGCGGCGATCCACGAGGCCGGCAGCCACGCGAGGGCCGCCAGCCCCGATCCCAGGTACGGGATGCCGGCGCTCAGGCACGCCGCGAGCCCGATCACCGTGCCGAGCGGCGCCGCGGGCGCCGCGAGGATGTTCGCGAGCACGCCCAGCACCGACACGGTCGGAGTGATCAGCACGATCAACGGTCCGCACGCGAGCTGTGCCGCCAGCGGCACCGAGATGAGCAGGGCGAGCGGTGCCGGCATCCATCGGCCGAGTCCATCGGCGAGCGGGCCGGCGAGCACGAGCAGCGCTCCGGTGGCCGCCACCGAGAGCGCGAACCCGAGCGAGCCGGCCAGCCACGGATCGGCGATCAGCAGGATCGCGACCGACGCGGTCAGCAGCGACAGGCCGGCGCCGGTCCGGCCGAGCAGCAGGCCGAGCATCGCGATCGCCGCCATCGCCGCCGCGCGCACGACGCTCGGCTCCGGCGAGACCAGCACGACGAACGCGATCAGTGCGCCGAGGCCCGCCGCCACGCGGATGCCGCGACGGAGGCCGCACAGGGCGGCGAGGGCGTAGGCGATTCCGACGACGAGCGCGCAGTTCGCCCCGCTGACGGCGGTGAGGTGGGACAGCGACGACGCCTTCATGGCGGCATCCAGCTCCGTCGTCACGGCGCCGGTGTCGCCCACGGCCAGTCCCGCGATGAGCCCGCCGCCGGGCGGCGGCAGATCGGCCGTCAGCGCGACGAGACCGCGACGCAACGCCGCCGCGGCGCCCAGGATGCCCGTGGGTGGCGCGAGCAGTTCCGGGACGGCGGTCGCGTCTACGACGAGCACCTCACGGGATCCGGCGTCGGGTTGCCAGGCCGTCGCGCTCAGGCGCACGCGCCCGCCGAGATCCAGTCCGGCGGGAACCTCCGCGGTGCGGATCACGAGCGGCACGGGTTGCGTGAACCGGGTGTCGCCGACCCGCAGGTCCTCGAGACGCGCATCGAAACGCCAACCGGTGGTGCTCCGCTCGATCTTGCCCACCGCCGTCGCCTCGATGGTCAGCGCGCGGCCGCCGGCGGTGGGCAGGTCGGCGGCGGCGGTGCGTGCGGGCTCCGCCGCCGCGACGTGCGCACAGACCCCGGCCGCGCACGCCAGCACGACGGCGGCGATGCCCGGCGCGACGCCCGGTGCCAGCCGCATTCCCATCCCGGGGCGCCCCCGCGCCGCGACAACGGCCACCCCCACGGCCAGCACCGCCGCCATCCACAACACCAGCGCGACGGCCCCCGCCTGCGCGGGTTGGGCCGTCGACCACGCGGCGGCGATCCATGCCGCCGCGGCGACCGGGACGAGACGGGCGTCGCGCCGCCGCGCCCGCCTGCCGCTCACCGCCACAGCCTCACACCGTCACCAGGTCGCGGAGCCCCGCCAGCATCTTCTCGCCGATGCCCGGCACCGACAGCAGGTCGTCGACGCTGGTGAACCGGCCGTTGCTCTCGCGCCAGTCGATGATCCGCTGCGCGATCGCCGGCCCCACCCGCGGCAGGGTGTCGAGTGCGGTGACGTCGGCGGTGTTGAGGTTGACCCGGCCGTCACCGGCGTCGACCGGGGCCTCAGCGGGGCTCTCGCCGACCGCTGGCACCTGCAGCTGCTCACCGTCGCTGAGCGGTCGGGCGAGGTTGATCGCGTTCTCGTCCGCCTCCGGCGTGAGTCCCCCGGCGGCGGCGATCACGTCGACGACCCGGGCCCCCTCATCGAGCCGGTACAGGCCCGGGTTCGCGACGGCACCGAACACATGCACGTAGACCGTCGGCACCTGCGCCTCGTCGACGGCGATGGTGTCGACGTCGGGCCGTGCCGCGGCATCTGCCGCTCCGCGGATCATCCCGATGACGACGGATGCCGCAGCGATCGCCACCACGAGCACGACGACGGCTCCCACGCCCAAGCGGCGCCGGGGCGTGCGCTCGGGGAGGGACGCCGTGGGAGAGCTCACCCCGACACCCTGGCAGGGTGGTGCGTGCCCGCGGAGCCCGCGAGCCGGATCGGTGGACGGATCGCCGGATCGGCCACCTGGGGAGGAGGCGATGACACGCGCCCGCCACGCCCCTGGGACCGCGCCCGCGGGCGCGGTCCCGGAGCGGACTCAGGCGGTGGTGAAGCTCACGACCTTCGGCGCCCGCACGACCGCGCGGGCGATCTCACGGCCGGCGAGCGAGCGGAGCACCTTCTCGTCGGCGCGCGCGAGCGCCTCGAGGTCGTCGGCGGAGATGCGCGCCGGCACCGTCAGGGTGCCGCGGACCTTGCCGTCGATCTGCACGACCGCGGTCACCGATTCCTCCACCAGCAGGGTCGGATCGGGCTGGCGCCACGGCACCACGCCGACGAACGGCTCATAGCCGAGCGCCTCCCACATCTCCTCCGCCGTGTGCGGGGCGAACAGGTCGAGGATCATCGCGATCGCCTCGGCCGCTTCGCGCACCGCGGGGTCGGCCGGGCCGGGGGCGCCGTCGATCGCCTTGCGCGTGGCGTTGACGAGCTCCATCAGGCGCGCGACCACCACGTTGAACTTCGTCTGCTCGATGAGCGACGGCGCGTCGGCCCAGAGCCGGTGCGTGACGCGGCGAAGGCTCTCGTCGCCGTCGGCCCACGTGACCTCCGGCGCGCTGGTCACGTCGTGCGCGACGCGCCAGGCACGGGCGAGGAACTTCTGCGCGCCGGTGGTCGACACGTCCTCCCAGTTGATGTCGTCCTCGACGGGGCCGGCGAACGCGATCGCGACGCGGACCGCATCGGCGCCGGGGTCGACCATGCTGGAGGCGAACTCGACGAGGTTGCCCTTGCTCTTGGACATCTTCGACCCGCCGAGCAGCACCATGCCCTGGTTGACCAGGCTGGAGAAGGGCTCGGTGAACTCCACCAGGCCCATGTCGAAGAGGACCTTGGTGATGAAGCGCGCGTACAGCAGGTGCAGGATCGCGTGCTCGACGCCGCCGATGTACGAGTCGACTGGCGCCCACCGGTCGGCCTCCGCCGGCGAGAACGGCTGGGTCGCGTCGTTCGGGTCGAGGAAACGCAGGTAGTACCAGGAGCTGTCGACGAACGTGTCCATCGTGTCGGCGTCGCGCAGCGCCGCCTCGCCGGTGTCGGGGTCGACGGTCTGCATCCACTCGGTGGCCGCGCCCAGCGGAGATGTGCCCTTGGGGGCGAGGTCCAGGCCCCGCGCGTCGGGCAGGGTCAGCGGCAGCTGGTCCTCCGGCACGGGCACGACCCGGCCGTCGGCGGTGTGGATCATGGGGATCGGCGTCCCCCAGAAGCGCTGCCGGGAGATGAGCCAGTCGCGCAGCCGGTACGACTTCGCCGCGCGGCCGGTGCCGGCGGTCTGCAGCTGCTCGATGATGCGGACGATCGCGTTGCGCTTGCTCAGCCCGTCGAGCGGGCCGGAGTTGATCATGCGCCCCTCACCCGTGAGGGCGACGCCCGTGCGCGCGGGGTCGAGTTCGTCGAGGGATGCCGTGTCGGCGCCCGGATCGATCGGGACGCCGTCGTCGTCCAGTTCGATGACCGGGATCGCTCCGGTGACCGGTGCGGTCGTGTCCACGACAACCTTCACCGGCAGGTCGAAGGCACGCGCGAAGTCGAGGTCGCGCTGGTCGTGGGCGGGCACCGCCATGACCGCGCCGTGACCGTAGTCGGCCAGCACGTAGTCGGCCGCCCAGATCGGCAGCCGGTCACCGGTCACGGGGTTGATCGCGTAGCGGCCGAGGAAGACGCCGGTCTTGGGCCGGTCGGTGCTCTGACGCTCGATGTCGGTCTGCTTCTGCACCTCGTCGAGGTACGCCTGGAAGCGCATGCGCACGTCGGCATCCGCGCCGGCGACGAGCTCGGCGGCCAGGTCGCTGTCTGGGGCGACCACGAAGAACGTCGCGCCGTAAAGCGTGTCGGGACGGGTCGAGAACACCGTGATCTTCTCGTCGCGACCCTCGATCTCGAAGTCGATGTCGGCGCCGACCGAGCGGCCGATCCAGTTGCGCTGCATCCGGATGACCTTCTGCGGCCAGAAGCCCTCGAGCTGGTTGAGGTCGTCGAGCAGCCGGTCGGCGTAGTCGGTGATCTTGAAGTACCACTGCGTGAGCTTCTTCTTCACGACCTCGGCGCCGCACCGCTCGCAGTGACCGTCGACGACCTGCTCGTTGGCGAGCACCGTCTGGTCGTTGGGGCACCAGTTGACCGGGCTCTCCTTGCGGTAGGCGAGGCCCCGCTCGTACAGCCGCAGGAACAGCCACTGGTTCCAGCGGCTGTACTCCGGGTCGCTGGTGTGCAGCACGCGGCTCCAGTCGTACGACGACCCGAACTCACGGAAGCTCTTCTTGTGCTGGTCGATGTTGCGGTAGGTCCACTCCCGCGGATCGCTGCCCGCGCCGCCCTTGATCGCGGCGTTCTCGGCGGGCAGCCCGAAGCTGTCCCACCCGATCGGGTTCAGCACGTTGTACCCACGGTGGCGCCAGAAGCGCGCGACGACGTCGACGTAGGCGTAGTTCTCGGCGTGACCCATGTGCAGGTCGCCCGACGGGTACGGGAACATCCCGAGCACGTACTTGCGCGGGCGCGTGTCGTCCGCGCCACCGGCACGGAACGGGTCGGCGTCGCGCCAGCGCTCCTGCCACTTCTGCTGGATCGCGTACGGGTCGTACGCGTCGGCCGCGCCGGTTTCTGCCGTCGTGTGGGTCGTGGACACAGGTCACCTATTCGTGGAGTTCGGGAACGCGCGAACGCGTCTTCCCAGGTTACCGGACCGCCCCGCCGCCGTCGGCGGGAGCAGCACCTCAGGCCGGCTGGTGCGCGGGCGCCCACGCGTCCGGCAGCGCCGCACCGAGCGCGGCCAGCGGGCCGCGGGCCTTCACCGCGACCTCGGCGACCTCGGCGTCGGGGTCGGACAGCCACGTGATGCCGCCCCCGGCACCCACGTACGCACCGCCGGGATGGGTGACGATCGACCGGATCGTCATCGCGAGGTCGGCGCGCCCGTCGTCGCCGACCCAGCCGAAGCACCCCGCATAGATGCCGCGGGGGGCTTGCTCGAGCCCGTGCAACAGAGTCATCGCCGACAGCTTCGGGGCGCCCGTCATGCTGCCGGCGGGAAACGCCGCCTGCAGCAGGTCGACGAAAGTCGTGCCCGGCCGCAATCGCCCCGCGACGGTGCTGACGAGCTGGTGCACCGCCGAGAACGACTCCACCTCCAGCAGCCGCTCCGCGGCGACGGTGCCGGGCAGGCACACCCGCTGCAGGTCGTTGCGCATGAGGTCGACGATCATGACGTTCTCGGCCTGCTCCTTCACGCTCCCCCGCAGTTCCTGCGCCAGTGCGGCGTCGGATGCCGGGGTGGCGCCCCGCGGCCGGGTGCCCTTGATGGGGCGTGTGCGCACGATGCCGTCCGCCACCTCGAGGAACCGCTCCGGGCTCGCGCTGAGCAGCGCGTGCTCCCCGATCCGGATGAACGCGCCGTGATGGGCGGGCAGCTCCGCGCGCAGCCGCAGGTAGGTGTCGGCCGGATCGACGGGGGCGGGCACGGTGAACCGTGTCGTCAGACACAGCTGATAGGCGTCGCCGGCGCGGATGGCGTCACGGCACCGCGCGATGAGGTCGCGGTACTGAGCGGGAGTGTGGCGGGCGGATGCCGCGGCCCGCTCGCCGGCGCCGGCAGCAACGCCCGCAGGGGCCCCGCCCGCAGCGTCGGCGGTCCGCGCGGCGGTGGTCGCGGCGTCCCGCCATGCGGCTGCTTCGGCGACGGCATCGTCGATGTCGGTCTCGGTCGCGATCACCCACGCCGAGCGCGCGGCGTGGTCGAACGCGACGACGCGCTCGACCCGCAGCCACGCCTCCTGCGGGCCGTCATCGGGGTCAGCCGTCGCCGGCGCGCTGGCCTCCGCTGCGCCGGCGTCGTAACCGAGCCAGCCGACGTGACCACCGCGGAACGGACCTCCCACAGCGGCCGCGCCCGCCGCCCCCGCCGCGAGCGCGATCCCCCGCGGGGTGCCCTCACCGGGGCATCCGGTCCCGATCCAGCTCCAGCCCGAATCCGCATCCGGGCCGGCGTCGAGCCAGAACGCGTGCGGCAGCCGCGCCGGACCCGCGGCGAACAGCACGGCAGGATCCGTCCACGGCAACGGGACGGCGACGGAGCGGGGCGGCACTCACTCAGGCTAGACCGCGCACCTAGGCTGGGAGCGTGAACGAGTTCCTGTCATGGCTGCTCGATGCCGTGCAGAGCGTGGACCCCGTGCTGCGCACCGTGCTCGCGGGAGTCGCCATCCTTCTCGAGACGAGCGTGCTGATCGGCTTGGTCGTCCCCGGCGACACCGTCGTGATCGTCGCTGCCACGGCGGTGGGCTCGGTCCCCGAGGCGCTGATCCTCATCCTCGTGGTGATCGTCGGCGCCCTCATCGGCGAGAGCATCGGGTTCTGGCTCGGCCGGTGGCTGGGCCCCCGCATCCGCTTCTCGAAGCTCGGCGCTCGCATCGGCGAGCACAACTGGGCGCGGGCGGAGCTGTACCTGCGCCGGCGCGGCGGGCCGGCCATCTTCCTGTCGCGGTTCCTCCCCGTGCTGCACTCGCTCGTCCCGCTCACGGTGGGAATGAGCGGCTTCGCCTACCGACGCTTCCTCGCGTGGACCGCGCCGGCGTGCACGGTGTGGGCGATCGCGTACGCCAGTGTCGCGGCGGCCGCCGCCGGCACGTATCGCGAGCTGGCCGACCGACTGCATTTCGCGGGGTACCTGTTCGTCGGCGTGATCGTCGTGTTCCTCGTGCTGGCGTACATCGCCAAGCGCATCATCGTGGCCCGCGAGGCCCGCCACATGAGAGCGGATGCCGCGGAGCACAGCGTGACCGGCGGCGAGCACTCCCAGGACGGCATGGGAGACTGAATCGATGCCCGCCGAACCCGCACCCCGCGCGAAGGTCCTCTGGCTCGCTCGTCTCGAATACCGCTTCCACGCCTGGCGCGAGCGCCGCGCGCGGGCCCGCGGTCAACGGGCGACCGTGGCCGGCTACCCCGGCTACGGCGGGGAGGACTGGGTCCGCGTCCTCGGACGGGTGCTCATCGTGCCGCCGGTCCGAACGCGCTCCGGTGGCGAGTACGCCGGCGTGCGGGGCTGGCGCAGCTTCGCCGCGGTGCCCGTGGGCTTCGCGCAGGTCACCGTGATCGTGGACGGCGTCAGCCACGAGGTGGTCGCCGACCGCGGCGGGGTGATCGACACGGTGCTGCCGGCGACGCTCCAGCCCGGCTGGCAGCCGGTGACGATGAGCGTCGAGGGGTCGGAGCCCTTCGAGACGCGCGTCTTCATCGTCGGCTCGGACGTGAGGTTCGGTGTCGTCTCCGATGTCGACGACACCGTCATGGTCACCGCGCTCCCCCGCCCCTTGGTCGCGGCGTGGAACTCGTTCGTGCTCAACGAGCACGCCCGCCAGCCGGTCCCCGGGATGGCGGTGCTGCTCGAGCGGCTCGTGCGCGATCACCCCGGCGCGCCCGTGGTCTACCTCTCCACGGGAGCCTGGAACGTCGCGCCGACGCTGCAGCGCTTCCTCCGGCGGCACCTGTTCCCGCCCGGTGCTCTGCTGCTGACCGACTGGGGCCCCACGCACGATCGGTGGTTCCGCAGCGGTCGCGCGCACAAGGAGGAGAACCTCCGGCGCCTCGCGCGGGAGTTCCCTCACGTGAAGTGGATGCTGATCGGCGACGACGGCCAGCACGACGACGACCTGTACACGTCGTTCACGAGCGAGTTCCCCGACCACGTCACCGCCGTCGCGATCCGGCGGTTGTCGCCGACCGAGGCCGTGCTGGCCGGCGGTCGCACGGCCGTCAACGACCACTCCGCCGCCGGGGTGCCGTGGGTGACGGGCGATGACGGTGCGGGCCTGCTCGACCGACTGAGTGAGATCGGCGTGGTGGACCGCGACGCCGACGGTGTCGGAGGCGGCGCGTAGGCTGGCCGCATGTGCGGACGCTTCGTGGTGGCAAACGCCGGTTCCGAGCTGGTGGGGGTGCTCCGGGTCGACATCGAGGGCGATGATCTGCCGGCCCCGTCGTACAACATCGCGCCGACCGATCGCGTGGCGATCGTGCTCGACTCCGCCAAGACCGAGCCGCCCACGCGCCGGCTCGAGGCGGCCCGATGGGGTCTCGTCCCCGCCTGGGCGAAGGATCCCGGCATCGGGTCGAAGGCCTTCAACGCCCGTGCCGAAGAGGTCGAGGACAAGCCAATGTTCCGGCAGGCGCTCATCAAGCGGCGCGCTGTGGTGCCGGCATCCGGCTACTACGAGTGGAAGACCGAAGACGGTGTCAAGACGCCGTACTACATCCACCCGATCGATGACGGGCCGCTGTTCTTCGCCGGCCTCTACGAGTGGTGGAAGGATCCCGCGAAGAGCGACGACGATCCGACGCGCTGGCTGCTGAGTTTCACGATCCTCACGCGCGACTCGATCGGCGCCCTCGGCTCGGTGCACGACCGCATGCCGCTGTTCATCGACGGCGACTACGCGGATGTCTGGCTCGACCCGACCACCGAGAACGTCGGCGACCTGCTGGACGCGGCGATCGACGCGGCACCCGCACTCGTGGATTCGCTGTCGATGCGGGAGGTCGACCGCGCCGTCGGCAACGTGCGCAACAACGGGCCCGAGCTCATCGAGCCGGTCTCCTGACACGCCGCTGCGGCGGGCGCCTTCCGGCCCCCGCCGCAGCGATCGGTCGATCAGGTGAGCTCGACGGTCGCGCTCTCGTTGTTCAGGACGATGATCGGCGTGACGGCGGAGTGACCGGCGGCGCGGATCTTCGCCGCGTCGAACCGCAGCAGCGGCGTGCCCGCGGTCACGATGTCGCCCGCCTTCACGAGGGTCTCGAACCCGTCGCCCTTCATGTCGACGGTGTCGATGCCGACGTGGATCAGCAGTTCCGTGCCGTCGGCGAGGGCCAGACCGATCGCGTGCCCGGTCGGGAACACGGAGGCGACGGTCGCGTCGGCGGGCGCGACGATCGTGTCGCCGGTGGGATCGATCGCGGTGCCCGGGCCCATCGTGCCCTGCGCGAACATGGGATCGGGGACCTCGGACAGCGGAACGACCGTCCCCGCCACCGGCTGACGGAGGCGGACGATGGCGGGCGTGTCGGTGGCTGCGCGCTCGTGCTGTTCGATGGCGGCGCCTGCGGCGATCGCGGCCCCGCCGACGCCCGGCGCGAGCATCCCGGCTACCGCGCCCGTCTCTGCCGCGCTCGCCCCCCGGAACGCCTCGATCCGCTCGGTGCGGTCGTTGATGATGTCCTCCATGGCATCCTTCACGAACTGCACGTTGAGGCCATAGACCACCTGCACGCTGTGGCCGCCGGGCTTGATCGTGCCCGCCGCGCCGGCGCGCTTGAGGGCGTGCTCGTCGACCTTCGAGGTGTCCGCGATCTCCATGCGCAGGCGCGTCGCGCAGTTGTCGACGTCCATGATGTTGTCCTTGCCGCCGAGCGCGGCGATGAACTTCTCGGCGGTGCCGTGGTAGCCGGTGAGGCTGGTGCCGACATTGTCGGCATCCTGCTCGTCGAGCTCATCACCGCGACCCGGCGTCTTCAGGTTGAAGCGCTTGATCAAGAAGTAGAACGTGCCGAAGTAGATGAAGAACCACCCGACGCCCAGCAGCAGGAGGATCCACGGGTTCTGGGTCATGGGGTTCGTCCACTGCAGGACCATGTCGATGAAGCCGGCCGAGAAGCCGAATCCGAGGCGCGTGGGCAGCATCGCCGCCACCATGACCGAGATTCCGGTGAAGACGGCGTGGATGAGGTACAGCCACGGCGCGACGAACATGAAGGAGAACTCGAGCGGCTCGGTCACGCCGACGAAGAACGAGGCGATCGCCGCGGAGAGCATGATGCCGTAGGTGACCTTCTTGCGCTTGCTGTCGGCGGTCAGGTACATCGCGAGCGCCGCGCCGGGCAGACCGAACATCATGATCGGGAAGAAGCCCGCCATGTACTGTCCGGTGACACCGTAGGTGCCGGTGCCGTTGAGGAAGTTCACGAGGTCGTTGATGCCGGCGACGTCGAACCAGAACACAGAGTTCAGCGCGTGGTGCAGCCCCGTCGGGATGAGGAGGCGATTCATGAAGCCATAGAGCCCGGCGCCGAACGGTCCCATGGTCGAGATCCACTCACCGAACGTGACGAGCGCGCCGTATACGACCGGCCACACGAACATGAGCACGACCGCGGCGACCAGCGAGACCCCGGCGGTGAGGATCGCGACGGAGCGCTTGCCCGAGAAGAACGACAGCGCGTCGGGGAGCTTGGTGTCTTTGAACTTGTTGTAGCACCAGGCGCCGATGAGACCGGCGAGGATGCCGACGAACACGTTCTGCACCTTGCCGAAGGCGGGGTTCACGTCGGCGACGTCGTCAAGGCCGAGCAGGTTCTGCATCGTGGCGGGCGAGAGCAGGGTCGTGATCGTGAGCCATGACACGAGGCCCGCGAGAGCCGACGTGCCATCGGTCTTGTTCGCCATCCCGATCGAGATGCCGACCGCGAACAGCAGGGGCATGTTGTCCAGCAGCGCACCACCGGCCGCGCCCAGGAACGCCGAGACGATGTTGGCGCCACCGGCGGCCGAACTGATCCAGTACGAGATGCCGGAGAGGATCGCCGCGACCGGGAGGACCGCGACCGGCAGCATGATCGATCTGCCGAGTCGTTGGAAGAACTTCATGGGTGAACTCCATCCTGAGGAACGTGCCGTCGTCATCGACGGCCCATAGGCCGACGCTACTACCGAATGTCGGACGCGCCCAGCATTCACTCAGGAATGGCGGATCCGGGCGTCCCCGGCGCATCGCGCGGCGGCAAAAGCAAAAGCCCCCGGGTGTCCGGGGGCTTTCTCGTGGTGGACCTGAGGGGACTCGAACCCCTGACCCCCTGCATGCCATGCAGGTGCGCTACCAGCTGCGCCACAGGCCCATTCTCTGGGTTGTCACCGCTGTCGCGGCAACCCTTCGATGCTACTACATCTCCGGAGAGGCCATGACCAACCGCTACTCCGTCGCGGCCGATGCGGTGCTCTCGATCGGGACGATCGGGCAGTCCTTCCACAGCCGCTCCAGGCCGTAGAACACCCGCTCCTGCTCGTGGAAGACGTGCACGACGAGGTCGCCGAAGTCCAGCAGCACCCAGCGCGATTCTTGACGACCCTCGCGACGCAGGCGCTTCACGCCCTGCTCCAGCATCGCCTCCTCCACGGCATCCGCGATGGCGGCCACGTTGCGCTCGCTCGACCCGGTCGCCAGGAGGAAGACGTCCACGAGCGGCAGAGGCTCGGAGACGTCGAACGCCAGCAGATCCTCGGCGCCCTTGCTCTCCGCGGCGGCGGCCGCGATCTGGACGAGCTCGCGTGTGCGCGCTGCGGCGGTCATCCGATGGCTCCCGTCACGAGCGCGACGATCAAGACGCCGGTCAGCGCGAGCGCGAGGGCACCGGCGGTGATGACGAGGGCGAGCATCAGGCGGCTGCCCTTCTCGGGCGCCGGCGGCTTGATGATGTCTTCCGCGCTCTTGATGGTGCTGATCGCCGAGCTCGCCGCGATGGGAGTCGGCGACGACGATGCGGGCAGCTCGCCGTCGACGAGGACCGCGTCGGTCTCCTTGTTGTCGGCGGCGCCGGGCATGGTCCCCGTCGCCCCGAACGAGTCGGGCAGCGAGAAGGTGCCGGTGATCAGCACCTCACCGGTCGACGCGATCGGCGACGTGAATGAACCGGTCTCCGGCGTCTGCGAGAGGATCAGCGCATTCGGCGCCGACAGTGCGCCCGTCGCCGTGCTCCCCCGGCCCAGCAGCTGGTCGAAGGATGCCGGGAGTTCGAGCTCGACGCCTTCTCCCGACAGCAGGCCGGAGCCGAAGGTGGGGGCGACGACGGGACGCTCGGTCTCGCGGTCGTCTTCACCGTCCGCCTCGTCTTTCGGGCGGAACAGGGCGTGCGCGTCGTCGGCCGGGCTCTCGTCGGAGGCGGGACCGGCGTCAGCATCCGCGTCGGCGTCATCGGCCTCGTCGGCGGCGACATCGTCGACGGCGGACTCCGCAGGAGCATCGAACACGAGCTCGGCATCGACAGTGGGTTCGGCCGCAGATTCGGCGTCGGCCGCGGGCACCTCATCGATGACGACCGGCTCCTCGGCGGCGGGCGCCTCCTCGTCGATCGTCTCCTCGGCGGCGGGTGTCTCCTCGATGACCGGCGCCTCCTCGGCGGCGGGTGCCTCCTCGATGACCGGCGCCTCCTCGATGACCGGCGCCTCCTCGATGACCGGCGCCTCCTCGATGACCGGCGCCTCCTCGATGACCGGCGCGTCGTCGGTGGCGGGCGCGTCGGCGTCCTGCGCCTCGGCGGCATCGTCGGGCGTCTCCGCCGGCCCGTCCGCGTCCGCCGGGGCATCGGCCTCGTCCTCACCGATGACGGGTACGGATGCCGTGCGCAGCCGCTCCTGCTGTCGCTTGGCGCGTCGGGTCAGCGCGGGCGAGCCCAGGTCGACGTCCGCGGCGGCGGCCGGGACCTCGGCGATGATCGGTTCCGCCGCGCGCGGCAGCGGCGCGACAACGGCTGGTGCCGGCTCGGCGGTCTGGCTCTGCTCGATGTCTTCGGGCGTGATGATCGGCGTCGATGCGGTGTTGCGCAACTCACGCAGCTGACGACGCGTCAGCTGCGGAGTGTCGGGCTGGTCGGGTGTGCTCATGCCTCGCTCCGATAAAGGTGGTGCTTCGCAATGTATTGGACGACCCCGTCGGGAACGAGGTACCACACCGGGTGTCCGTTCTTCACGCGGGCGCGGCAGTCGGTGGACGAGATCGCCAGCGCCGGGATCTCGAGCCGGCTGACCACCTCTTCGGGCAGTCCGTCCGTGGACAGGATGTGACCGGGCCGCGACACCGCGACGAAGTGCGCGAGGTCCCACAGCTCGCCGTGGTCACGCCATCCGAGGATCTGTGCGATCGCGTCGGCCCCGGTGATGAAGAACAGCTCCGCGTCGGGACGCGCCGTCTTCAGGTCGCGAAGCGTATCGATCGTGTAGGTCGGGCCGTCGCGGTCGATGTCGACCCGGCTGACCGTGAACTGCGGGTTGGATGCCGTCGCGATCACCGTCATGAGGTAGCGATGCTCCCCCGCGGTGACCTTCTCCTTCTGCCACGGCATGCCCGTGGGGACGAACACGACCTCGTCGAGGTCGAAGGACTGCGCGACTTCGCTCGCGGCGACGAGGTGGCCGTGGTGGATCGGGTCGAAGGTACCGCCCATGACCCCGATCCGCGGGGCGCGCGCCGTTGTCATACCGCGGCCTCAGTGGTGGCCGTGCCCCACCTGCGCCTGGTCGACGGGGTGAGCCTTCGCATAGGCCTCGGCCTTGTGCGCGTGGCGGTTGGCCACGTTGCGGTACGACATGGTGACGAGCCCGATCGCCATGAAGACGATGAACGCGATCAGGCCGAAGATGAAGGTCTCCGCCTGCACGTTGCCGTGGTGCTCGGCCTCCTCCGCTGCGAAGGCGAGGATGGTGGCGAAGGTCATGCGGACTCCGTTCGTTTTCGGGTGGTCTCAGTTTAGGCGGTCAGGCGCGGATCTGCCCGGACCCGCGCGCGAGCCACTTGGTACTGGTCAGCTCCGGCAGGCCCATGGGGCCGCGCGCGTGGAGCTTCTGCGTCGAGATGCCGACCTCGGCGCCGAAGCCGAACTCACCGCCGTCGGTGAACCGTGTCGAGGCGTTGGCCATGACGACGGCCGAGTCGACCTCGGCGAGGAAGCGCTCAGCGCGGGCGTCATCGGCCGTGACGATCGACTCGGTGTGATGCGTGGAGTACCGGCGGATGTGCGCAAGCGCCTCATCGAGGTCGTCGACCACGCGCATCGACAGGTCGAGGCTCATGTGCTCGGTGGCCCAGTCGGCGTCGGTCGCGGGGAGGGCGTCCGCCACGAGCGCCCGCACCTCGTCATCGCCGTGGATCGTGACCCCGGCATCCTGCAGGGCCGCCGCGACCGGCGGGATGAGGCGCTCGGCGGCGTCGCGCAGCACCAGCACCGTCTCGACCGCGTTGCAGACGCTCGGGCGCTGCACCTTCGCGTTCACGACGATCTGCTCGGCCCACTCGAGCGGCGCGGAGGAGTCGAGCACGATGTGGACCACGCCGGCGCCGGTTTCGATGACGGGGACGGCCGATTGCGTGACGACCGTCTCGATGAGCTCGGCGCTGCCGCGGGGCACGAGCACGTCGACGAGGCCGCGCGCCTGCATGAGCGCGTGCGCGCCGTCGCGACCGAAGTCGTCGACGGTCTGGATCGCTTCGGGGTCCACTCCGAACTCCGCGAGCGCATCGCGCATGACGTCGACCAGGGCGGCGTTGGTGGACTGCGCCGCCGTGCCACCGCGCAGCACCACGGCGTTGCCCGAGCGCAGCGCCAGCGCAGCGATGTCGACGGTCACGTTGGGGCGGGCCTCGTAGATCGAGCCGACCACGCCGAACGGCACCGATACCTTCTGCAGCGCGACGCCGTTCGGGAGCGTGCGCTCCTCGAGCACGCGCCCGACCGGATCGGGCAGGGCGGCGACGTCGCGCACCGCCGACGCGAGAGCCGCGACGCGTGCCGCGTCGAGCCGCAGGCGATCGAGGAGCCCGTCCGACAGGCCGTTCTCGCGGCCGCGGGCGAGATCGTCGGCGTTGGCGGCGACGATCTGCGGCGTCGCGGCCTCGATCGCATCGGCGATGGCGCGCAGAGCGTCGGCCTTCGCGGCATCCGGCAGCAGCCCCACTCCGCGAGCGGCGTCGTGCGCCCGCTCCAGGCGCTCCTGCACGGTCGTGGCGATCGTCGTGGTCATCCGGTCAGTCTACCGAGCGGGGTGCGCTCGCCCGGTTGCAGCGCTCAGGCGCCGGTGCGGACGGGAGCCGTGGCGGACGACGGCGTCACGGCGGGATTCGGCGCGAACCAGGTGCCGATCGACGCCCCCGAGAGGGCCTCGTCGACGAGGTCGGCGCTCGTGACGAGCACGCCGATGCCGGATGCCGCCGCGAGCCGCGCGGCAGAGGCTTTCGTCGCCGCTCCCCCGGTGCCGACGCTGTTGACGACGGTCGCGCCGAACTCGAACCCGCTGAGGTCGTCGTCGTGCGCGACGGTGTCGATCGGCCGGGCACCGGGCTCGGACGGCGGCCGGGTGTACAGCGCCTCGATGTCGCTGAGCAGCACGAGCGCGTCCGCGCCGATGAGCTCGGCGACCATGGCCGCCAGGCGGTCGTTGTCGCCGAAGCGGATCTCGTGGGTGGCGACGGTGTCGTTCTCATTGACGATGGGGAGGATGCGCAGGCCCAGCAGGCGCTCCATCGCCCGGCGGGCGTTGGAGCGGTGGGTGGCGTTCTCCAAGTCGCCGGCGGTCAACAGCACCTGGCCGGCGACGATCTGGAAGGGGCGCAGCGCGTCCTGGTAGCGGTAGATCAGCACGTTCTGCCCGACCGCGGCGGCCGCCTGCTGCGTCGCGAGGTCGACGGGTCGCTCATCCAGCGACAGGTACGGCATGCCGGTCGCGATGGCGCCGGACGAGACCAGCACCACCTCGGTGCCGCGCGCGTGGGCGGCGGCGAGCCCGTCGACGATCGTGGCGATCTTGTGGGCGTTCTCGCCGCTGATCGACGACGAGCCGACCTTCACGACGATGCGTCGCGCTCCCGCCAGCTCCGCCCGTTCCCTCACGCTCACGTCTCCTCGTCGTCCTCCAGCTCGTAGCCGGCGCCGCCGGCGCCCAGGCGCTCCGCCTCGAGCTCGGCACGCGCTTCGGCCTTGGCGTCCATGCGCTCGTGATAGCGCTCACGGCGCTGCGACGTCGTGCGCCGCGGGTTGAGGTCCAGGCGCGGGTCGGTGCCACGCGGCGCGGTCATGAGTTCCGCCGCCGAGGAAAGCGAGGGGTGCCAGTCGAAGACGATGCCGTCGCCGGGACCGATGACCACAGTGGAGCCGGCCACGGCACCGGCGCGGTACAGCTCGTCTTCCACGCCCAGTTTCTCGAGCCGGTCGGCGAGGAAGCCGACGGCTTCCTCGTTCTGGAAGTCGGTCTGCTGCACCCAGCGCACCGGCTTGTCGCCCAGGATGCGGTAGACGTTGCCGTACGTGCCGCCCTCGACGCGGATCTCGAAGTCGCGCTCGGCACCCCGCGGCCGGATGACGACCCGCTCCGGGGCCGGCGCCGCGGCCTGCTCAGCGCGGTGCCTGGCCACGATGTCGCCGAGCGCGAACGTCAGCGGGCGCAGGCCCTCGTGGCTGACGGTGGAGATCTCGAACACGCGGTAGCCGCGGTCCTCGAGGTCGCCGCGCACGAGGTCGGCGAGGTCCTTCGCCTCCGGCACGTCCACCTTGTTCAGCGCGACGAGTTGCGGGCGCTCCAGCAGCGGGACCTGCCCCTCGGGGACGGGGTAGTTCGCGAGCTCTTCGCGGATCACCTCGAGGTCGCTCAGCGGGTCGCGACCCGGCTCGAGCGTCGCGCAGTCCAGCACGTGCACGAGCGCGGTGCAGCGCTCGACGTGACGGAGGAACTCCAGACCGAGACCCTTGCCTTCGCTGGCGCCCTCGATGAGACCCGGCACATCGGCGACGGTGAAGCGCGTCTCCCCCGCCTGCACGACCCCGAGGTTGGGGTGCAGCGTCGTGAACGGGTAGTCCGCGATCTTCGGCCGTGCCGCGGAGATCGCCGCGATGAGGCTGGACTTGCCCGCGGAGGGGAAGCCGACGAGAGCGACGTCGGCGACGGTCTTCAGCTCGAGCTGGACATCGCCCTCCCAGCCGGGCGTGCCGAGCAGCGCGAACCCGGGGGCCTTGCGCTTGGGGTTGGCCAACGCGGCGTTGCCGAGCCCGCCTTGGCCGCCGGGGGCGACGACGAAGCGCGTCCCCGGGACGATGAGGTCCGCGAGGGGCTCCCCCTCGGCATCCTTCACGACCGTGCCCACCGGCACGGGCAGCTCGAGACTCTCACCGGCCGCGCCGGAGCGGTTGTCGCCCATGCCGAAACCGCCGTTGCCGGCGGCGCGGTGCGGCGAATGATGGTACGACAGCAACGTCGTCACCTGCGGGTCGGCGACGAGAACGATGTCGCCCCCGTGCCCGCCGTTGCCCCCGTCGGGGCCGGCCAGCGGCTTGAACTTCTCGCGGCGCACCGAGACGCACCCGTTGCCGCCCTTGCCGGCGCGCAGATGCAGCGTCACCCGGTCGACGAAGGTCACCATGTCGGTCTCCTGACGAGAAAACAGCAAGGGGCGAGCCGAAGCCCGCCCCTCACTTCACTGTGAACCTCACGGTTCCTGAACGTGCCGAAGGATCACTCCGCGGCAGCGACGATGTTGACGACCTTGCGGCCGCCCTTGGTGCCGAACTCAACCGCGCCCGCGGCGAGGGCGAACAGCGTGTCGTCGCCGCCCCGGCCGACGCCGGTGCCCGGGTGGAAGTGCGTGCCGCGCTGGCGGACGAGGATCTCGCCGGCGTTGACGGTCTGGCCGCCGAAACGCTTCACGCCCAGTCGCTGGGCGTTGGAGTCACGACCGTTGCGGGTGGAGCTTGCGCCCTTTTTGTGTGCCATGTCTGTGTCTCCCCTGGCTTACTTGATGCCGGTGATCTTGACGCGCGTGAGGTCCTGACGGTGGCCCTGGCGCTTCTTGTAGCCGGTCTTGTTCTTGAACTTCTGGATGACGATCTTCGGACCGCGCTCCTCGCCGAGCACCTCGGCGGTGACGGTCACCTTCGCGAGCTTGTCGGCGTCGGTCGTGACGGTGTCGCCGTCGACGAACAGCACGGCGGGAAGCTCGAGCTTGTCGCCGACCTTCGCCTGCTGACGGTCGAGAACGACGATCGTGCCGACCTCCACCTTCTCCTGCCGGCCGCCGGCGCGCACAACTGCGTAAACCACTTCACACCTGTTTTTCTTCTGCGGAGCACACGGCTCCGGCTGTCTTCATGGGACGAGCACGCCCCGAAAGTCCGTGCTTCACTCTCGATGCGGAGGCGGAACTCGACGCACCAAGGGTCCACTTTACCGGATGCCGCGGTGATGGGCAAAAGCGGGCGAGGGCGTGTCGCGGCGCGACCTAGACTTCCGTCATGGCCATCCTGATCGACGATCCGCGATGGCCGGCACACGGCCGGTTGTGGGCGCACCTGGTCAGCGACACCGATCTGGCCGAACTGCACGCGTTCGCGCGCGCCGGCGGCATCCCGTCTCGCGCGTTCGACCTCGATCACTACGACGTTCCGGAGGACGCCGTGCCGCGCCTCATCGTCGCCGGCGCCCAGCACGTGAGCGGGCGCGAGCTCGTCACCCGCCTCATCGCGTCGGGGCTGCGGGTGACGGCGCGGGAGCGCCGCGGACTCTAGGAGTCCGCGCCCTCCGGCGTCGCGGCGACCGGCGTTCCGCTGAGCGCGGCCGTCGTGACGCGTCGCCGGCCCCTCCCCTGCCCGGGCGCCTTCGGCTCGGGCAGCGCGTTGAGCACGGAATCGAGCAGGAGGTCCTTCTCGGTGCGCTCGGCGGGCTTGCCGCCCTCACCGCGCTTCTTGCGGGGCTTCTTGGGGCGCTCCGCGGTCGGCTCCGCCGCGGGAGCGACCGCGAGGTCGCCGAGCGGCAGCGTGACGTCAGCGGTGGGCTCCTCGTGGGAGTGGATGGTCGACGCCGCGATCTGCGCGAGCGCGGACTTGGCGCTCTCGGTGATCACGTGCGTGCCGCCGCCCGCACCGGCCGGGGCGGAGGGTCCGTTCTGCCGGGTGCGACGCCCGCCGGAGGACTGCTGCTGCGGGCCGCGGTGCTTGACCACCGGGTCGTGGTGCACGATGACGCCGCGACCGGCGCACACCTCGCACGGCTCGCTGAAGGTCTCCAGGAGCCCCAGGCCGAGCTTCTTGCGCGTCATCTGGACGAGGCCGAGCGAGGTGACCTCGGCGACCTGGTGCTTCGTCCGGTCACGGCTCAGGCACTCGACGAGACGTCGCAGCACGAGGTCGCGGTTGGACTCCAGCACCATGTCGATGAAGTCGACGACGATGATGCCGCCGATGTCGCGCAGTCGCAGCTGGCGGACGATCTCCTCGGCCGCCTCGAGGTTGTTCTTGGTGACGGTCTCCTCGAGGTTGCCGCCGGAGCCGACGAACTTGCCGGTGTTGACGTCGACGACCGTCATCGCCTCGGTGCGGTCGATGACGAGCGAACCGCCCGAGGGCAGCCAGACCTTGCGGTCCAGCGCCTTCTCGATCTGCTCGGTGACGCGGAAACGGTCGAATGGATCCTGATCGTCCTCGTACTTCTCGATGCGCTCGAGCAGGTCGGGGGCGACGCCGGTCAGGTACGACGTGATGGTCTGGTACGCCTCTTCGCCCTGGATGAGCATCTTCGAGAAGTCCTCGTTGAAGACGTCGCGGACGATCTTGACGAGCAGGTCGGGCTCGGAGTGCAGCAGCGCGGGGGCCGGGATCGACTCGACTTGGCTGGAGATGTGCTCCCACTGCGACGTCAGGCGCTGCACGTCACGGGTCAGCTGGTCTTCGGTCGCGCCCTCGGCCGCGGTGCGCACGATGACGCCACTGGACTCCGGGAGCACCTCCTTGAGGATGCGCTTCAGGCGCGCGCGCTCGGTGTCGGGGAGCTTGCGGGAGATGCCGTTCATGGCGCCGCCGGGCACGTACACAAGGTAGCGGCCGGGGAGCGAGATCTGGCTCGTGAGGCGCGCGCCCTTGTGGCCGACGGGGTCCTTCGTCACCTGCACGAGCACGCGGTCGCCGCTCTTGAGTGCGAGCTCGATGCGCCGCGGCTGGTTGCCGGTCTCGACGGCATCCCAGTCCACTTCGCCCGAGTACAGCACGGCGTTGCGGCCCCGGCCGATGTCGACGAACGCCGCCTCCATCGACGGCAGCACGTTCTGCACGCGACCGAGGTAGACGTTGCCGATGAGCGAGGACTCCTGGCTGCGGGCGACGTAGTGCTCGACGAGGACGTTGTCCTCGAGCACCGCGATCTGGATGCGGCCGTTCTTGGAGCGGACGATCATGTCGCGGTCGACGGCCTCGCGACGGGCGAGGAACTCGGCCTCGGTGACGACGGTGCGCCGGCGTCCGGCCTCACGGCCGTCGCGGCGGCGCTGCTTCTTGGCCTCCAGGCGCGTGGAGCCCTTGATGCGCTGCGGCTCGGTGATGAGCTCGACGGCGCGGCGGCGCGGTGCGCTCTGACCGCCCGTCGTGTCGTCGGCGTCGGATGCCGGTGACCCGCCGCCGCGGCGACGGTTGCGCCGCCGGGCGCTCGAACCGCCCTGCGAGCCCTGACCGGACGCGTCGTCCTGGTCGTCGCGGTCCTCACGCGCCGACCCCGGGCGCGCCGGCAGCGGCACGATCTCGGGCGCGTAGAACACCAGCTGCGTGGACACGCTGGAGACGAACTCCGCCGGCAGGAGCCCGAGGCTCACGGCGGTGGGCGGCTCGGGCGTGGTCGGCTCGGGGGCTGCGGGCGCCTGTGCCCCGGTCTCGGCCGTCTCGGCCACGGGTGACTCGGGGGCGGGCGCCTCGGGGGCGGCCGCCTCGGCCGCCGTGTCCTCGGCGGCGGGCGTCTCGGCCGCCGTGTCGTCGGCGGCGGGCGCATCCGCGTCGGGCTTCACGGCCGCGGGCACCTCGGAGGCGGCGGTGTCGGCATCCGTCACCTCGACCACGGCGAGCACCTCGGCGGTGTCGAGGCGGGACGGGTCTGCGGCGGCATCCGCGACGGCGTCGGTCTCTGCGATGTCGGCGGAGATCTCGATCTGCACGTCGTCGATGGTCTCGACGGTGGGCTCGTCGGTGGTCTCGGGCGTCAGCGCCAGCTCTTCGTGGGCGGGAGTGGTCTGGTCGTTGTGCTCATCGGCCATCTCTGGCTTACTCCTAGCCGGCGGCTCCGCGGGCCGTCTGGCGAAATCTGGCGGCGTCACCCAGGTGCTGGGGAACCGCGAACTCACTCGGTCTGCAGCCTCACCCGCTCCCTGGCGGGGCTCGTGCTGCGAAGGGCGTTCATCGCCCGAAGTCTTCGGCGATGCCGTGCGCGGCGCGGCCGCGGAGCATCGGCGACTATTATCGCACTTTCACCCGCGGAATGCGCGAAGCCCCACGGCCGGGTCGCCCGGCCGCCTCCGGAGGCCGCCCGAGGGCACAGGCGGCACAGGCGCGGATGGGATAATCGCGCTCATGTCCCCGCGCACGATCAACGCCCGCCCCGTCGCCCTCGCTGTGTGGCTGGTGATCGCGGGGGTCATCGGCTGGATCGCGGCGTTCGCCCTCACCGTGGAGAAGTTCCACGCCTATGCGAACCCGGGTACGGCCGCGTCGTGCGACTTCAGCATCATCGTGCAGTGCACGGAGAATCTGAACTCGCCCCAGGGCAGCGTGTTCGGTTTCCCGAACCCGATCCTCGGTCTCACCGGCTGGGTGGCGCCGATCGTGGTCGGCATGGCGATCTTGGCCGGAGCGCGGTTCGCCCGCTGGTTCTGGTGGGCGTTCTTCGCGGGGATCACGTTCGCGTTCGGTTTCGTACTGTGGCTCATCAGTCAGAGCATCTACGTGCTCGGCACGCTGTGCCCGTGGTGCATGGTGACCTGGCTCGTCACGATCCCGACGTTCTACGCCGTTGCCGTGCACCTCGTCCGCTCGGGCGTCGTGTCCGACGCGCCGCGCGTCCGTGCGGCCGGTGCCGCGCTCGCGCCCTGGGTGCCGCTCATGGCGTTCGTCACCTACGCCGTCGTGCTGCTGCTCGCGCAGCTGCGCCTCGACGCGATCCCCCAGCTCATCGACGTCATCTTCTGACGCGCCCGGCATCTTCTGACGCCCGGTGCGCGCACGTGGCGCGCGCTGAGGATCAGAACCAGATGTCCAGCTCGCGCGCCGCGGACTCGGGGCTGTCGCTGCCGTGGACGAGGTTCTGCTGCACCTTCACTCCCCAGTCACGGCCGAAGTCGCCGCGGATCGTGCCGGGCGCGGCCGTCGTGGGGTCGGTCGTCCCGGCGAGCGACCGGAAACCTTCGATCACGCGGTTGCCGGCGAGGCGGATGGCCACCGACGGTCCGGAGAGCATGAACTCCAGCAGCGGCTCGTAGAAGGGCTTGCCGGCGTGCTCGGCGTAGTGCTGCTCGAGCAGGTCGCGGTCGGGCTCGACGAGCTTGATGTCGACCAAGGCGTAGCCCTTCGCCTCGATGCGCGCCAGGATCGCGCCGGTGAGGCCGCGCGCCACACCGTCGGGCTTGACCAGGACGAGAGTCTCTTCGGTGGGCATGTCAGTCTCCGTTCGTTGCGGGCGGTGAGGTCGTCTGAGCGCGCTGCGCGTTGCGGCGGTCCAAGGCGCCGCCCTTGATCGTCGCATACGCGTACATCGCGCCGAAAATGAGCCCCACGAGGGCGAGGGCGGGTACGAGGAAGGCGCCGAGGACCACGACGAGCTGCCACGCCCAGCCGAGGGCGATTCCCCACCGGTACCGGACGAGGCCGGTCGTGGCGATCATGAGGAGCGCCAGGATCGAGCCGGCGACGATGCCCCACCACTGCGGCACGGCATCGGGGAGCGCGCCCAGGCCGTACGCGGCGAGGCCGCCCAAGAAGACGATGACCGACTCGAAGCCGAGGACGATCTGCGCGAGCGACTCCTCCGCACCGCGCGCCCGTCGCGCCCTCCCGGGCGCCGGCGTGCCCGACGGATCCGGTGCGCTCATCGCTGCCACCCGCTCTTCCAATCCTCTTCCGCCGCGAGCTGCACGGCCTCACCGGCGAGGACGACGCTCCCGGCGATGACCACGGCACGGCGATCGGATGCCGCGGCCCACTCCCGCGCCGCCTCCGCGGCGTCAGCGAGGTCTCGGTGCACCGTGACGGGGATGCCGGCCGCCTCGACGAGGTCGGCGACACGGTCGGGGTCGGCGGCACGGTCGGAGTCCGGCGCGGTGACGAAGACCTGGGTCGCCGCCGGCGCCAGCGTCGACACGATGCCGGCGGTGTCCTTGTCGCCGAAGGCGCCGAACACGATTCCCCATTCATCGAAGTCGAACGAGTCACCCAGCGCCGCCACGAGAGCGCGCGCGCCGTGCGGATTGTGGGCGCTGTCGACGAGCACGGTCGGCGCGACGCCGACGAGCTGCAGGCGGCCGGGCGAGGTCACCTGGGCGAGCCCCTCGGTGAGGACGTCGCCGGTCAGCGGCTGGGTGCCCCCGCCGATGAGGGATTCGACCGCGGCGATGGCGAGAGCGGCGTTGTGGCCTTGATGTGCGCCGTACAGCGGCAGGTAAAGGTCTTCGTACGTGCCCGCGAGCCCCTGCACACTCAGCTGCTGCCCGCCGACGGCGAGGCGCTGCGCGGTGAGCCCGAAGCCCTCGCCCTCGACCGCGAGGCTCGCGTGGCGGGCCGCGGCGGCCGTCTCCAGCACGCGCAGGGCCGCGGCATCCTGCTGCGCGGAGACGACGGCGGCACCGTCCTTGATGATCCCGGACTTCACGGTCGCGATCTCGGCGATCGTGCCGCCGAGCTTGTCGGCGTGGTCGATGTCGATCGGCGCGAACACCGCGACGTCGCCGTCGGCGGTGTTCGTGGAGTCCCACGCACCGCCCATGCCCACCTCGATGACCGCGACATCCACCGGAGCGTCGGCGAACGCGACGAAGGCGAGCACGGTGAGCAGCTCGAAGAAGGTCAGCGGCGCGTCGCCCTTCGCGGCGAGCTCGGCGTCGACGAGGTCGACGAACGGCGCGATCTCCTCCCAGGCGTCGGCGATCAGACCGTCGTCGATGGGCTCGCCGTCGATCATGACCCGCTCCGTGAAGCGCTCCAGGTGCGGGCTCGTGAACAGGCCCGTGCGCAGGCCGTGGGCACGCACGATCGACTCGATGATGCGGCTCGTCGAGGTCTTGCCGTTCGTGCCGGTGACGTGGATGACCCGGTAGGTGCGCTGCGGGTCGTCCAGCAGCTCCAGCACCCGACGGGCGCGCTCGACCCGCGGCTGCACCCACTGCTCGCCCTGCCGTGTCAGCAGCGCGGCGTAGACGGCATCGGCGCGATTGCGGTCGCTCATGAGGTCCTCCCGACGCGGGTCACCGCGATGGTCACTTCTCCGACGTTGGCGTAGGCGCCGGCAGCGACGGATGCCGTGTACTCGGCGTCGATCGTCTCGGCGCCCGCCAGGACCGACCCTTCGCCGACCAGCACCGTGCGCTCGGGGGCGACGACGGCGTACTCGACCGCGAGGGTCTCCCCCGCGACGTCGGCGGCGGTGAACGCCGAGGCGACGGCCGCGGCATCCTGCGCATCGGCGAACAGCAGCTGCAGGCGGATGCGGTCGCTGACATCGAACCCGGCCGCGCGCCGCGTCTCCTGCACGGCGCGGATGACGTCGCGCGCGAGGCCCTCGGCCTCGAGTTCGGGTGTGGTCGTGGTGTCCAGCAGGACGAAGCCGCCGCCGGACAGCAGCGAGATCGCGGTGCCCTCCGCGACGCCGCCCGCCTCGAGCGTCAGCTCGTACTCCGACGGCTCGAGCGCGACGCCGTCGACGATCACGACGCCGTCCACGACCGACCACACGCCCGCTTTGGCGCCCGCGATGACGTGCTGCACCTGCTTGCCCAGCCGCGGCCCGGCCGCGCGGGCGTTGACCGCGAGGCGCTGGCTGATGCCGTACTGCTCGGCAAGCCCCTCCGTCAGCTCGATGACCTGCACCGACTTGACGTTGAGCTCGTCGCGCACGATGTCCTCGAACTGCGAGAGCGCGGCGGCGTCGGTCACGGCGACGGTGAGCGCCGGCAGCGGCAGGCGCACGCGCTTGCCCTCCTTCTTGCGGAGGGCGTTCGCGACACTCGAGACCTCGCGGACGGTGTCCATCGCGGCGCGGATATCGGCCGCCGCGGGGAACGCGTCGGCATCCGGCCAGTCCTCCAGGTGCACGCTGCGCCCGCCGGTCAGGCCCTGCCAGACGCGCTCGGTGACCAGCGGCAGCAGCGGCGCAGCGACGCGCGTGAGCGTCTCGAGCACCGTGTACAGGGTGTCGAAGGCCTCGGTGGTGCTCTCGTCGCCGGGGACGACGCCGACCCAGAACCGATCGCGGGAGCGGCGGATGTACCAGTTGGTCAGAGCCTCGGCGAAGTCGCGGAGCTTCGCGGCGGCGGTCGTCGAGTCGAGCACCTCGAGCTCGGCGGCGACGTCACGGACGAGGTCGCCCGTCAGAGCGAGGATGTAGCGGTCGAGGACGTTCGTCGAATCGGTGCGCCAGCGCGCGGTGTAGCCGGTGCCGGGCGCGGCCGCGTCGCCGGCGGACGCCGCGTTCGCATAGGTGGCGAAGAAGTACCACGCGTTCCACAGCGGCAGCAGGAACTCCCGCACGCCCGCGCGGATGCCCTCCTCCGTCACGATGAGGTTGCCGCCGCGGAGCACCGACGACGCCATGAGGAACCAGCGCATCGCGTCGGAGCCGTCGCGGTCGAACACCTCGCTCACGTCGGGATAGTTCCGCAGCGATTTGCTCATCTTCTGGCCGTCGCTGCCGAGCACGATGCCGTGGCAGGCGACCCCGGTGAAGGCGGGACGGTCGAACAGCGCACCGGAGAGGACGTGCATGACGTAGAACCAGCCGCGGGTCTGACCGATGTACTCGACGATGAAGTCCGCCGGCGCGTGCTCGTCGAACCACTCCCGGTTCTCGAACGGGTAGTGCACCTGCGCGTACGGCATCGACCCGGAGTCGAACCAGACGTCGAAGACGTCCTCGATGCGACGCATGGTGGACCGTCCCGACGGGTCGTCGGGGTTCGGCCGTGTCAGTTCATCGATGTACGGACGGTGCAGGTCGACCTCGCCGGACTCGTTGCGCGGCAGGCGCCCGAAGTCGCGTTCGAGGTCGGCCAGCGAGCCGTAGACATCGATGCGCGGGTGCTCCGGATCGTCGCTGCGCCACACCGGGATCGGCGACCCCCAGAACCGGTTGCGGCTGATCGACCAGTCGCGCGCACCTTCCAGCCACTTGCCGAACTGGCCGTGCTTGACGTTCTCGGGCGCCCAGGTGATCTGCTCGTTCAGCTCGACGAGGCGGTCCTTGATCGCCGTCACCCGCACGAACCAGCTCGAGACGGCCTTGTAGATGAGGGGGTTCCGGCAGCGCCAGCAGTGCGGGTAGGAGTGCTCGTAGGAGGCCTCGCGCAACAGGCGCCCCTCGGCCTTGAGCAGTCGGATGAGCGGGCGGTTGGCGTCCATCCACAGCTGACCGGCGACGTCGGTGACCTGCGGCAGGAACTTTCCGCCGTCGTCGAGGCTCATGATGAGGGGGATGCCGGCGGCCTCGGTCACGCGCTGGTCGTCCTCACCGTAGGCCGGGGCCTGATGGACGATGCCGGTGCCGTCGGTCGTCGTGACGTAGTCATCGACGAGGATGCGCCACGCGCGACCGGTGCCCCACACCTCGGCATCCGCGTAGTAGTCGAAGAGCCGGTCGTACTGCACGTCGGCCAGCTCGGCGCCCGAGATCGTGCGCTCGACGGCGTCAGCGGCGTCGGCGGGGTTCTCGTAGCCGAGGTCCTTCGCGTAGCCGGCGAGCAGCTCGGCGGCGAGCAGGTACCGGTGGGCGGTGGCCTCCTCGGCATCCTGCAGAACATCCGCCGCGCCACGGGGACCGCCCGGGACGACGACGTAGGTGATGTCGGGACCCACCGCGAGGGCGAGGTTCGTCGGAAGCGTCCAGGGGGTCGTCGTCCAGGCGAGCGCACGCACGCCGGTGAGCCCGAGGGCCTCGGCCTTCGCGCCGACGAGGGGGAAGGTGACGGTGACCGACGGATCCTGGCGCATCTTGTAGACGTCGTCGTCCATGCGCAGCTCGTGGTTGGACAGCGGGGTCTCGTCGCGCCAGCAGTACGGCAGGACGCGGTAGCCCTCGTAGGCGAGCCCCTTGTCCCACAGCTCCTTGAACGCCCAGAGGACCGACTCCATGAAGCCGACATCGAGGGTCTTGTACCCGCGCTCGAAGTCGACCCAGCGGGCCTGGCGGGTGACGTAGTCCTGCCACTGCTGGGTGTACTCGAGCACCGACTCCCGGGCTTTGGCGTTGAACGCCGCGAGCCCCATCGCCTCGATCTCGCTCTTCTCGGTGATGCCCAGCTGCTTCATGGCCTCGAGCTCCGCGGGCAGGCCGTGGGTGTCCCAGCCGAACACGCGGTCGACTTTCTTGCCGCGCATGGTCTGGAACCGCGGGAAGAGGTCCTTCGCGTAGCCGGTGAGCAGATGCCCGTAGTGCGGCAGGCCGTTGGCGAAGGGCGGGCCGTCGTAGAAGACCCATTCCTCGGCGCCCTCGCGCTGGGCGATCGACGCGCGGAAGGTGTCGTCGCGGGCCCAGAAGTCGAGCACGTCGCGCTCGATGTCGGGGAACCGCGGGCTCGGCACGAGTGCGGCGTCGGCGGCAGCCCCGAAGGAGCTTATCGAAGGGCGGGGATAGGTCATGTCACTCCAGCAGGTGCTCGTGCGTCTTGCAGCGCTTCCTGCGAGGACGATCGCCGTGCGACCGCGGTACCACCCCGCTTGCCGTCGGTCGGAGACCTCGGGCCACTCACTCTGCGGCTGTGACGGGCCTGCCCCGCGCGGTTCTAGTGAGCGCCGCCCCGTGCGTGCCGGGGTCGTGCTGTTCTTCCGCGAGCTCCCCGGTGATGGCCGGATCGATGCCGATGCGTCCATCATACGCGGGCCTACGCTGAAGCACATGGATCGCCGCACCACCGCCCCCACGCCGCCGCGCGATCACACGCCCGACCTCCCGCCGCGCCTGGAGGAGCACACCGGTCTCGTGCCGCGCGCCGACGTCGTCGAGGCGCAGGTCACGCTGGACGCCGGTGACACGGATGCCGCACACGGACGCATCGCCGAGTCGCGGCTGGCCGCGGCATCCGTCGGCCGGCTCGACCTCACGGGGGCCACACTGACCGACGTCGTGGTGACAGATCTGCGCGCGGTGGAACTCGTCGCCCGCGACGGCACGTGGCGCAATGTCGTCGTCGAGGGCGGCCGGCTCGGGAGCCTCGACGCGTTGCGTGCCGAGTGGGACGGCGTGACCCTTCGCGGCGTGCGCATCGACTACCTCTCGCTGCCGTCCGCGTCACTCGGCGACGTCCGCTTCGTGGGGTGCGAGATCGGAACCCTCGACGTGCCCGAGGCGCGGCTGACGCGGGTGCGGTTCGACGACGCGCGTGCCGACGAGGTCGACACGCGGGGGCTCCGGTCGACGGATGTCGACCTCACCGGGCTGGAGGCGCTGTCCTTCACCGATCCGCGGGGTCTCGCGGGTGCGTGGCTGTCTCCGCGGCAGAGCGAGCTGCACGCGGCGTCGTTCGCGCACGCCCTCGGCATCCGGATCGCCCCGTGACGATCGCGACCGCGCGGCTCGATCTGCGTGAGATGAGCGAGGCCGACATGCCTGCCCTGGCGGCGATTCTCACCGATCCCGTCGCCATGGTCGCCTACGAGGGCGCGTTCAGCGCGGGTGAGGTCGAGGAGTGGCTGCATCGGCAGCGCGAGCGATACGCGCGCGATGGCTTCGGGCTGTGGGCGGTGGTGCTGCGCGCGAGCGGCGAGATGATCGGCCAGTGCGGCATCACGCTGCAGCGCATCGACGACGACGAGGTGACCGAGGTCGGGTACCTGTTCCAGCGTGCGCACTGGCACCGGGGCTATGCGCTCGAGGCCGCCGCCGCGTGCCGCGACTGGGCGTTCGGCGCGCTGCCGCTCGACGACCTGTACGCCAAGGTGCGCTCGACCAACGTGGCCTCCATGAACGTCGCCATCCGACTCGGCATGACCGTCCGCCGCACCTTCACGACGCACTACCGCGGCGTCGACATGCCGCACCTCGCGTTCGCAGTGTCCCGCGCTGCATGGGAGCGCCGCGCGCCGGAGCGGACGGCATAGGCATCTGCGCCGGCCGGGGCGGATTCCGAGGAGAAAGTCGGGTTCCGAGGAGCGGATGCCGGGGTTCGCTCCTCGGCATCCGCCATCTCCGCGGCATCCGCCGCCGGAACGGGCGTGAAGGGCCCGGGCTGGCGCAGTGGGTCAGCGGGTCAGCGGGCGAGGTGAAGGCCCTGCGCGATCGCGCGCTGCACGAGCGCCTGCACCTCGTGCCAGCGGTGCACGACCTGGTCGTAGCCGACCCGGATGACGTGATAGCCGAGGAGCATGAGCTGCGCGTCGTGGCGGATGTCGCTGTCGCGCTGTGCACCCACGTGGGTGCCGCCGTCGATCTGCAGGACGAGTCGGTCGCCGATGAGAAAGTCGACCCGGTGCCCCGCCAGCCACACCTGCGGTGTGATCGGCACCCGCAACCACGCCAGTCGGGGCGGGATGAACGACTCGAGCCCCGAGCCGGAGTACGGCGATGCCTGCTCCAGGATCTCCTGCGCGCGACCGCGGAAGGGCAGGCGCCGCAACTCCGGCAGGGTGACCAGGCGCTTGTCGAGCGCCGACTCCCAGACCGCGAGCGCCTCCTCGTACGGGAGACATCCGGCGACGAGGGCGAGCACGTTCTCGATGGCGTCTTCCAACGCGTCAGGATGCCGCGGCACGATCGGCTGCGCCCAGTGCACGACCGCCTTCGGCTCGCCCGTCGCCGCGTCGGTGCCGATGTGGACAGTGCTCGAGCACGGCGGCGCGGCCACGTGCGGCCGGTCCGGCGCGTCCAGCACCCACAGGCCCATCCGTTGGGCGCGTGTCACGCACGAGATGACCACCCCCGCGCGTGTGGCCGACAGCAGCAGCGGATCGGCGCCGGGGAGCGCCACCCAGCCCTTCCGTGGCCGCACCAGCTCCCGGGCATCGACGGCGCGCCGCACGGCCCGCTCGCTCCAGCCGTCATGACGCAGGGTGCGCAGGCGCACGATCCCGCCCGCGCGCCGCACCGATTCCGCAACTGTCATGCGTGCCAGCCTGGGACTCGGGGCGCCGCCGTAGGGCGCCGGCCCCGGCATCCGTGGACAATTCGGCACGAAGGCGTCCTGTGGAGGAGGCGATGGTCGGCGCGGATTCCGAGGAGAAAACCCGATACCGAGGAGCGGATGCCGGCGTCTGCTCCTCGGCATCCGCCATCTCCGCGGCATCCGCGCTGCGCCGCATCCGACTCGGGCAGCGCCCCCGGGTGCCTGCGGCGGCGCTCCCCGGTAGAATGAGCCCACAACCCACACTCAGGCACGCTCACACAGTGCCGCACATACCGCTCGAGGAGATCCCGATGTCGAACGCGCAGATTCCGGACAAGCCCGCGCTGGAAGGCCTCGAGCAGAAGTGGGATGCCGCGTGGAGCGCGGCCGGAACGTACCTGTTCGACCGCGACGCCGCCACGGCGAAGGGTCGTGCGGGGGTCTTCTCCGTCGACACTCCCCCGCCGACCGCGTCGGGGAGCCTCCACATCGGCCACGTCTTCAGCTACACCCACACCGACGTCAAGGCGCGGTTCGAGCGCATGCGCGGCAAGAGCGTGTTCTACCCGATGGGCTGGGACGACAACGGCCTGCCGACCGAGCGGCGCGTGCAGAACTTCTACGGCGTGCGCTGCGACACCTCGCTGCCGTACGACCCCGACTTCACCCCGCCGTTCCACGGCGACGCGAAGAGCCTCAAGCCCGCCGATCAGGTGCCGATCAGCCGCCGCAACTTCATCGAGCTGTGCGAAGAGCTGACGCTCGAGGACGAGAAGGCCTTCGAGGCGGTGTTCCGTCAGCTCGGCCTCTCGGTCGACTGGACGCAGACCTACCGCACCATCTCCGACGAGACCATCCGCACGAGCCAGCTCGCGTTCCTCCGCAACCTCGAGCGCGGCGAGGCGTACCAGTCGATGGCGCCGACCCTCTGGGACATCGACTTCCGCTCGGCGATCGCGCAGGCCGAGCTCGAGGACCGCGAGCAGCAGGCCAGCTACCACCGCATCGCGTTCCACAAGACCGACGGATCGGGTGACATCCACATCGAGACGACGCGGCCCGAGCTGCTCGCGGCGTGCGTCGCGCTCGTCGCGAACCCCGACGACGAGCGCTACCAGCCCTACTTCGGCACGACTGTGCGCACCCCGATCTTCGACGTGGAGGTGCCCGTGCTCGCGCATCACCTCGCGCAGCAGGACAAGGGTTCGGGCATCGCGATGATCTGCACGTTCGGCGACGTGACCGACATCATCTGGTGGCGCGAGCTCGACCTCCCCAACCGCACGATTCTCGGCCAGGACGGACGCATCCTGCCCGACCCGCCCGAGGCGCTGACCACGGATGCCGCGAAGGGCGCCTACGCCGAGATCGCGGGCCTCACGGTGTTCAGCGCGAAGAAGAAGATGGTCGAGCTCCTCGACGCCTCTGGTGAGCTGCTCGAGGTGTCGAAGCCGTTCAGCCACCCGGTGAAGTTCTACGAGAAAGGCGACCGGGCCCTTGAGATCGTCTCGACGCGGCAGTGGTACCTGCGCAACGGCGCCCGCGACGAGGCCCTGCGCGACCAGCTCATCGCGCTCGGGCGCGGCATGGACTGGCACCCCGACTTCATGCGCGTGCGCTACGAGAACTGGACGAACGGCCTGACGGGCGACTGGCTCATCTCGCGCCAGCGCTTCTTCGGCGTGCCGATTCCGGTCTGGTACCCGCTCGACGAGAACGGAGAGCGCATCGACGGCGAGGTGATCACCGCCGACGTGACCACGCTGCCGGTCGACCCGACGACCGATGCGCCCGCGGGCTACACCGAGGACCAGCGAGGCGTCCCGGGCGGCTTCGAGGGTGAGAAGGACATCTTCGACACGTGGGCGACGTCGTCGCTCACGCCGCAGCTGGCCGGCGGCTGGCAGCGCGACGAGGAGCTGTGGAACCTCGTCGCGCCGTTCGACCTGCGCCCCCAGGGGCAGGACATCATCCGCACGTGGCTGTTCTCCACGATGGTGCGCTCGGCTCTCGAAGACGGCCGCGCGCCGTGGACGGATGCCGCGATCAGCGGCTTCATCGTCGACCCCGACCGCAAGAAGATGTCGAAGTCGAAGGGCAACGTCGTCACGCCCGCCGACATCCTCGAGGCGCACGGCACCGACGCGGTGCGGTACTGGTCCGCATCGAGCCGCCTGGGCGCCGACGCCGCCTTCGATCCGCAGAACCCGACGCAGGTGAAGATCGGTCGGCGTCTCGCGATCAAGGTGCTCAACGCCGCGAAGTTCGTACTGTCGTTCCCCGTGCCCGAGGGTGCCGAAGTGACGCATGCGCTGGATGCCGCGATGCTCGCGACCCTCGATCAGGTCGTCCGTGACGCCACGAAGGCATTCGACTCCTACGACCACGCCCGCGCGCTGGAAGTGACCGAGGCGTTCTTCTGGACGTTCTGCGACGACTATCTCGAGCTCGTCAAGGAGCGTGCGTACAACCAGACCGACGCCGGCCAGGCATCCGCCGCGCTCGCGCTGCGCCTTGCGCTGTCGACCCTGCTGCGTCTGCTCGCCCCTGTCCTCGCGTTCGCGACGGAGGAGGCGTGGTCGTGGTTCGAGGACGGGTCCATCCACACCGCCGCGTGGCCCGAGCCGCTCGAGATCGCGGGTGACCCGGCGGTGCTCGCCGCGGCATCCGCCGCGCTCATCGGCATCCGTCGCGCGAAGACCGAGGCGAAGGCCTCGCAGAAGACGCCGGTCGCCCGCCTCGTGCTGCGCGCCGACGACGCGACGATCGCCGCGCTGCGGTCGGCCGAGGGTGACCTCAAGGCCGTCGGGCGCATCGCCGAACTGGAACTCATCGGTGGCGGCGACGCTCTCGCCGTCGACGCCGTCGAACTCGCCACCGAGGAGGTCTGACATGCAGCTCGGTACACGTTGGACGAGCGGTGACGAGCCGCCTGCGGCGGTACCGGCCGTGCTGCGCCCGCAGATCGCGGCCGTCGACCGGGCGATGCCGCGGGACGACCTCGGTCAGCCGCGCCCGCGGTGGACGCTGACGTTCCTCGAGGGGCGGCCGATCGCCGAACTCGACACCGGCGTCATCGTGGAAGCGAGCGCCTCGGGCGAGGTCGTCGTCCGTCACGACGACGAGGACGAGTTCGGCTGATCCTCAGCGGCGGATGCCGAGAAGGTGCGCGCGCATCGCGCACTGGTCCCATGCCGTCTCCGCGACGTCGGCACGTCGGCAGTCGTTACGGAATCGGCGGCGCTCGATGCGCTCGATGACCCCGACCTCCAGCGCCACCGCAATGCGCAGGGCGACCCGGTCCGCGAGCGTCAGGCGTACCGGCGGGGTCGCGATGGCGGCCATCAGCGGGCACCTCGCGCGCGCGGAGGATTCTGGGAGGGCAGGATGTCGAGGCGGACGCTGTAGCGCACCGCCTCTTCGTCGTCCTGGTCGCGGGTGTCCTCGGCGACCTCGTCGATGATCGCCTGCAGTCGCTGAGCGAGCTGCTCGTACTGCGGCACCGTGAGGGACAGGTTGGCGAACGTCAGGTGCGCATCCCACTGCTCGCTCGGGCGCGCCAGCCGCTCCTGGAGGGTCCGCAGGAACCACTCGCCGCGCTGACGGTAGAGCTCGGTGAGCGCCAACTGGGTGGCGGCGAGCCCCGCGGGGGTTGCCGAGGTCTCCTCGCTCCCCACCAGCACCCGTCCCCGCGGCAGCATCCACCAGCGTTCGCGGGCGTTGCCGCGGGTGGTGTCCTCTTCGATGAGGTGGGCGCGGGCGAGGATGCGGAGGTGGTAGCTCGTCGAGCCGCTGGACTCCCCCGTCATTTCCGACAGGCTGCTCGAGGTCTGGGCGCCCTCGCGGCTGAGGATGTCGAAGATCCGCACCCGCAGCGGGTGCCCGAGCGCACGCAGCGCCGCGGTGTCCAGTTCGCGCATCTGCTGTTCGGCCATGATGCAAAGATACCTTTGCACGCACTCCTTTGCAAACTGTTCTTTGCATGAGCAGCGCGACGGACTCTAGGGTGGTTCCATGACGGATGCCGCGACGAACCCCCTCCTCCTCGAGAGCATGCTCCCCTACGGCCTGCCCGACTACCGGCAGATCCGTCCGGAGCACTATCTGCCGGCCTTCGAAGCGGCGTTCGCGGAGCATCGGCGCGAGATCGAGAACATCACCCGGGTGCGCTCGATGCCGACGTTCGAGAACACGATGGTCGCGCTGGAGCGGTCCGGCGACCTGCTGGGACGCGTCGCGCGCACCTTCTACACGGTGTCGTCGGCGGACGCGACGGCGGAGATCCAGGAGATCGACGAAGCCCTCGCCCCGCTCATGGCCGCTCATCAGGACGCCGTGCAGCTCGACGGTCAGCTCTACGGGCGCGTCAAGACGCTGCACGACCGGCTCGACGATCTCGCGCTCGAGCCCGAGCAGCGCTATCTCGTCGAGCGTCACTTCCGCGAGATGACGCACGCCGGCGCCGGGCTCGACTATGCACAGAAGCAGCAGCTCACAGAACTGAACCAGCGACTCTCGGTGCTGACCACGACCTTCGAGAAGAATCTGCTCGCCGACACCAACGACCTCGCCGTCGTGTTCGACGACGCGGCCGAACTCGACGGACTGACCGAGGGCGAGCTGTCGGCGGCGGCGCAGAACGCCACCGATCGAGGGCTGGATGGCCGCTATGTCGTCACGCTGACGCTGTTCACCGGGCATCCGTATCTGTCGAGTCTCACCAATCGCGAGAGCCGACGACGGCTGATGGAAGCCTCACGCAGTCGCGGTTCTCGCGGAAACGAGCACGACAACCACGAGGTCCTCCGCGAGATGGTCCGGCTGCGGGCCGAGCGCGCGGCGCTGCTCGGGTACGACAGCCACGCCGCGTATGTCACGAGCGACGAGACGGCCGGGTCACCGGAGGCCGTGCACGCGCTGCTGCGCCGGCTCGCCGTGCCCGCGGCCCGCAACGCGCGCGCCGAGCAGGAGGCGCTGCAGCAGATCGTGGATGCCGATGCGGAGCCCTTCGCCCTCGAGGCGCACGACTGGGCGTTCTACACCGAGAAGGTTCGCGCGGCGGAGTACGACCTGGATCGCACAGCGCTGCGCCCCTGGTTCGAGGCGGAGCGCGTCCTGCAGGACGGCGTCTTCCGCGCCGCGACCGCGCTCTACGGGATCACGTTCACCGAGCGGGAGGACCTGCCGGCTTACCACCCCGACGCGCGCGTGTTCGAGGTGCACAATGCCGACGGATCGCCGCAGGGTCTGTTCATCCTCGATCTGTACACACGCGACACGAAGCGCGGCGGCGCGTGGATGAACTCGATCGTGTCGCAGTCGCGACTGCGGGGAACCCTGCCGATCGTCGTGAACAACCTGAACGTCCCGAAGCCCGCGGCCGGACAGCCGACTCTGCTCACCCTCGACGAGGTGACGACGCTGTTCCACGAGTTCGGCCACGCCCTGCACGGACTGTTCGCGACCGTCACCTACCCCCACTTCGCGGGGACGGCGGTGTTCCGCGACTTCGTGGAGTTCCCCAGCCAGGTCAACGAGATGTGGATCCTGTGGCCCGAGGTCCTCGCCGCGTACGCCCATCATCGCGAGACGGGTGAGCCGCTGCCGCAGGAGGTCGTCGACAAGCTGCATGCGTCGGAGGCGTTCAACCAGGGCTTCGCGACGAGCGAGTACCTCGCGGCATCCTGGATCGATCAGGCCTGGCACGCGCTGGACGCGCGTGCGGCTGCCGAGGTCACCGACGTCGCGGCCTTCGAAGCCGCGGCCCTCGCCGACATCGGACTCGACAACCCGGCGGTGCCGACGCGATACTCGTCGACCTACTTCGCGCACGTGTTCTCGGGAGGCTACAGCGCCGGCTATTACTCGTACATCTGGAGCGAGGTGCTCGACGCCGACGCCGTCGAGTGGTTCCGCGAGAACGGCGGCCTCACCCGCGAGAACGGCGACCGGTTCCGCCAGCGCCTCCTCGGCGTCGGCGGCTCGAAGGATCCGCTCGAGGCCTACCGCGACTTCCGCGGACGCGACGCCGACATCGCTCCGCTGCTGAAGCGCCGCGGGCTCGACGCCTGACAGGATGTGGGCGCATTGATCTTGCACAATGCGGGCGTGCATGCTGCCGTCGTGGCGGTGTTCGACGAGATGGCGCCGGACTACGACGAGAATCGCATGCATCGTGCTCTGGCGGCGGAGGTGGCGCGATTCATCGGGCCGCTGGCAACCCATGCAGAGTGGGACGTGCTGGATGTGGCTACCGGCACCGGCCTGGCGCTGCGTGCACTCGCCTCGGCGAACCCCGAGACGTCGCTGAGGATGAGGGGCGTGGACGTCTCGCCGGCCATGCTCGAGGTCGCACGCACCCAGCTGCCGACGGCACGGTTCACTCGCGGCGGCGCCGAGAGCCTTCCCGTCCGTGACGACTCCGTCGACCTCGTGATGTGTGTCACGGGACTCCACGTGTTCGCTGATGCGCGGGAAGCGATCGCGGAATGGGCGCGGGTGCTGCGACCGAATGGCCGCGCCACTGTCGCCACCTTCGCGGAAGGCGGCCCTCAGCCGAGCCCGGAGGCCGGTTTCGTCGTCAACCATGACCCGTTCCGGACGGGGCCGGCCATCGACGCGACCGCGCGCCCCCTCGGCTTCACCGTCACGCGCAGTGAGTCATGGCGTCAGATGCTTCTCGTGGAACTGGCGCATCTCGACGCCAGGCCACGTGAGCGCCGCGGGCTCGACGCCTGACAGGATGTGGGCGCAACTGGTCGCTGCGCGCGCGGGAAGCGACGATCTGCGCCCACTTCTCGTCCGGTGAGCAGCATGGGTCAGCGCGTAGGGGCTGCCGTGACCTCGTAACACAGACGCGCGAACTGGCCGGCGGCGGATGCCGACAGCAGACGCAGCCGGTTCGACTCCAGCCGCCGCGGCAGGAGCGGTGCTCCCCCGTTCAGCAGAACCGGCGCGATCGAGACGGCGATCTCGTCGAGCGCGCCGGCATCGAGGAACTGGCCGGCGAGCTCTCCCCCGCCGACGATCCACACGTCGCCGTCTCCGGCGGCTGACCGGATGGCGGGGAGGGCGTCGGTGACCGCGCCGGACACGAACCGGACATCCGCGCCCTCCGGGACGGGCAACGCACGCGTCGTGAACACGAACGTCGGCCGATCGCCGTGGAAGTTCCGCCACTTCTCGGGGTGCGCGAGGATGTCCTCGTGCTCGAGGACCCACTGGTACGTCGTGGCGCCCTCCACGAGCACCGTCGCGTTCTGCGGCACGAGTGAGGCGTCGGGCTCGGCGCCGCCTTCCACGGCGAACAGCCAATCGAGCGAGTTCTGCTCGTCGGCGATCCAGCCGTTGAGGGTCGTGGCGGTGTCGAAGAGGAATCGGTTCATGCCGGCATCCTACGAACCGGCGCCCACACGCCTCAGGCGCTCTTGCGCTTGCGCTCCAGCACGAGGGTGGGCGGCGCGCCCTCCGTCACCGACGCGCGCGTCACGATGACCTTCGCGACATCGTCGGTCGACGGGATATCGAACATGATCGGGCCGAGCACATCCTCGAGGATCGCGCGGAGACCGCGGGCGCCGGTCTTGCGGGCTACGGCCAGATCGGCGACGGCGCGCAGCGCCTCGTCCTCGAACTCCAGCTCGGCGCCGTCGAGCTCGAACATGCGCTGATACTGCTTCACGAACGCGTTCTTCGGACCGGTCAGGATCTCGATGAGCGCTTCCTGATCGAGCGGCGCGACCGAGGTGACGACCGGCAGACGGCCGATGAACTCCGGGATGAGACCGAACTTGTGGAGGTCCTCGGGGCGCACCTCGCTGAAGAGGTCGAGCTCCTTGCCCTTCTCCTGCAGCGGGGCGCCGAAACCGACGCCATGCTTGCCCACGCGCGAAGAGATGATGTCCTCGAGACCCGCGAAAGCGCCCGCGACGATGAAGAGCACGTTCGTCGTGTCGATCTGGATGAATTCCTGGTGGGGATGCTTGCGGCCGCCCTGCGGCGGGACCGAGGCGACCGTGCCCTCGAGGATCTTCAGCAGCGCCTGCTGCACGCCCTCGCCCGACACGTCACGGGTGATCGACGGGTTCTCGGCCTTGCGGGCGATCTTGTCGACCTCGTCGATGTAGATGATGCCCGTCTCGGCGCGCTTGACGTCGAAGTCGGCGGCCTGCAGGAGCTTGAGCAGGATGTTCTCGACGTCCTCGCCCACGTACCCGGCCTCGGTGAGGGCGGTGGCGTCGGCGACCGCGAACGGGACGTTCAGGCGCTTGGCGAGCGTCTGCGCGAGATAGGTCTTGCCGCAGCCGGTCGGGCCGAGCAGCAGGATGTTGCTCTTGGCGATCTCGACCTCGTCGGCGCGCTGCTCAGCGCTCTGCAGGGTGCCGTGGGCGCGGACGCGCTTGTAGTGGTTGTAGACGGCGACCGAGAGCGCCTTCTTGGCGGCATCCTGCCCCACCACGTACTCCTCGAGGAACGCGTAGATCTCGCGGGGCTTGGGGAGGTCGAAGTCGGCCACGACGCCGTCGCCGGACTCGGCCATGCGCTCTTCGATGATCTCGTTGCACAGCTCGACGCACTCATCGCAGATGTAGACGCCGGGGCCGGCGATGAGCTGCTGCACCTGCTTCTGGCTCTTGCCGCAGAAGGAGCACTTGAACAGGTCGGCGCTCTCACCGATTCGAGCCATGGTGCTCCTCCTTCAGAGAACTCTCAGGTGCGGTTCGAGCCTAACCGCTGTCCGGGACATCCCGGCGGATTGCGACGCCGATGCGTGGATCGCGTGAACCGACGAAGTCCCGCCGCCCGAACAAACCGGTGCGCGGCGGGACTTCGCGGGTGGGTCCGCTCAGGACGTGATCGCGGCGGGCTGACGCTTGCGCGAGGTCAGCACCTGGTCGACGATGCCGTACTCGAGCGCCTCGGTCGCCGACAGGATCTTGTCGCGGTCGATGTCCTTGTTGACCTGCTCCTGCGTGCGGTTGGTGTGACGGGCCATCGTCTCCTCGAGCCACGTGCGCATGCGCAGGATCTCGGCCGCCTGGATCTCGATGTCCGACGCCTGCCCGTGCCCGGCCTCGCCGACGGCGGGCTGGTGCATGAGGATGCGGGCGTTCGGCAGCGCGAGGCGCTTGCCCGGCGCGCCGGCCGCGAGCAGGACGGATGCCGCCGACGCGGCCTGGCCGAGCACGACGGTCTGGATCTGCGGCGAGACGTACTGCATCGTGTCGTAGATGGCCGTCATGGCCGTGAACGAGCCGCCCGGCGAGTTGATGTACATGATGATGTCGCGGTCGGGGTCCTGCGACTCGAGCACCAGCAACTGCGCCATGACATCATCGGCCGACGCGTCGTCGACCTGGACGCCGAGGAAGATCACGCGGTCCTCGAACAGCTTGTTGTACGGGTCCTGACGCTTGTAGCCGTAGGCCGTGCGCTCCTCGAACTGCGGGAGGATGTAGCGGCTGGAGGGCATCGCGATGCCTTGCGGCAGCCCTGCGGTGGGGATGTTCATGTGTCGGTGTCCTCCGGTCAGTTCTCGGTGCCGCCGCCGCCGATGACGTCGGAGGCCGATTCGCGGATGTGGTCGACGAAGCCGTAGGCGAGCGCCTCCTCGGCGGTGAACCACCGGTCGCGGTCGCCGTCCGCGTTGATCTGCTCCACGGACTTGCCCGTCTGCGCCGCGGTGATCTCCGCGAGGCGCTTCTTCATGTCGAGGATCAGCTGGGCCTGCGTCTGGATGTCGCTCGCGGTGCCGCCGAAGCCGCCGTGCGGCTGGTGCAGCAGGACGCGGGCGTTGGGCGTGATGTAGCGCTTGCCCTTCGTGCCCGCCGTCAGCAGCAGCTGCCCCATCGAGGCGGCCATGCCGATGCCGACCGTGACGATGTCGTTGGGCACGAACTGCATCGTGTCGTAGATCGCCATGCCCGCCGTGATCGAGCCGCCGGGCGAGTTGACGTAGAGGTAGATGTCCTTCTCGCTGTCCTCGGCCGCAAGCAGCAGGATCTTCGCGCAGATCTCGTTCGCGTTCTCGTCGCGCACCTCCGACCCGAGCCAGATGATGCGGTCTTTCAGCAGCCTGTCGAAGACGCTCGTCGCGACTAGTGGTTCAGCCATGGATACTCCTGATTCCGGGTTTCCGTACGCCATCGAATCTACCGACGCGGCATCGGCGTCCCGCCCGTGTTCGCCGTCGGCGGAGCGCCGTGTCGCCGGGCCCGCCGCCGGGAACGACGAAGGGCCGGATGCCGCGGCATCCGACCCTTCGTACGTGTGCTTACTCTGCGTCGGCCTTCTTCGCCGGAGCCTTCTTGGCGGGTGCCTTCTTGGCCGGTGCCTTCTTCGCGGCCGGCTTCTCGTCGGCATCCGCCTTCACTTCGGCAGGCTCAGTGCGGCGCTTGGCCGGAGCCTTCTTGGCGGGAGCCTTCTTCGCGGAAGCGGCGTCCTCGGCGTCGGCCGCGGCATCCGCGATCTCCTGCGCCTCCTCGACGACCTCGGCCTCAGCCTCGTCCTCGTCGACAGCGGCGAAGCCGGTGAGGTCGACGCTCTTGCCGTTGGTGTCCACGACGGTGACCTTGCCGAGGGCGATCGCGAGCGCCTTGTTACGGGCGACCTCGCCGACCATCGCCGGCAGCTGGTTGCCCTGCTGCAGCGCGTCGACGAACTCCTGCGGCGCCATGCCGTACTGCGCGGCCGACTGGATGAGGTACTGCGTCAGCTCCTCCTGCGACACCTGCACCTCGTGCGCCTCGGCGAGCTTGTCGAGGATCATCTGGGTGCGGAACTGCTTCTGGCTGGCCTCGGTGACCTCGGCACGGTGCTCGTCGTCCTCCAGGCGTCCCTCGCCCTCGAGGTGTGCGTGCACCTCGTCCTCGACGAGCTGGGCCGGAACGGGGATCTCGACCTTGGCGAGCAGCGCCTCCAGCAGCTTGTCGCGCGCCGCGGCGCCCTGCACGAACACCGACTGCTCGGCGACGCGCTCGGCGAGGCTTTCGCGGAGCTCCGCGATCGTGTCGAACTCGCTCGCCATCTGAGCGAAGTCGTCGTCGGCGTCGGGCAGCTCGCGCTCCTTGACGGCGGTCACCGACACCGAGACCTCAGCCTCCTCGCCGGCGTGGTCGCCGCCGACGAGCGTGCTGCGGAACGTGGTGTCCTCACCGGCGGTGAGCGAGTCCACAGCCTCGTCGATGCCCTCGATCAGCTCGCCGGAGCCGACCTCGTACGACACGCCCTCGGCGCGGTCGATCTCGGCGCCGTCGATCGTGGCGACGAGGTTCAGCTCGACGAAGTCGCCCTTCGCGGCGGGACGGTCGACCGTCACGAGCGTGCCGAAGCGGCTGCGCAGGCGATCGAGCTCGGCGTCGATGGCGGCCTCGTCGGTCTCGACGGCGTCGATCTCGACGGTCACGTCCTCCAGCGCCGGCAGGTCGAACTCGGGGCGGACGTCCACCTCGACCTCGACCTTGAGGTCGCCGGAGAAGTCCTTGTCGCTCGGCCACTCGATGACCTCGGCCGACGGGCGGCCGACGATGCGGATCCCGTTGGCCGTCACGGCCTCGCGGTAGAAGCCGTCCAGGCCCTCGCTGACCGCGTGCTCGATCACGGCGCCGCGACCGACTCGCTGGTCGATGATCGGAGCCGGGACCTTGCCCTTGCGGAAGCCGGGGATCTGGATGTCCTGGGCGATGTGCTCGTACGCGTGCGTGATGCTCGGCTTCAGCTCATCGGGGGTGACCGTGATGTGCAGCTTCACCCGGGTGGGGCCGAGCTTCTCGACGGTGCTGGTGACCATGCCTGTTGTTCTCCTCGTGTCCGGCCGCGCAACAGCGCGTCCGTGGTGGTCTGGGTCTGCGGGCCGTATGTCGGGGCGACAGGATTTGAACCTGCGACCTCCCGCTCCCAAAGCGGGCGCTCTACCAAGCTGAGCTACGCCCCGGGCGCGCACTTGCCTTTCGACAGGGGGCGTGCGCCGAAAAACGGCCGGTGGTCAGTCTAGCCGACGTGACCTAGTAGACTCTTCGAGGCCCTGCCACGCGGCAGGCTCGGGGATGTAGCTCAATGGTAGAGCCTCAGTCTTCCAAACTGATTACGCGGGTTCGATTCCCGTCATCCCCTCCACCGGCCCTCGTGGCCACCTCCGCCGAGAGGCCGCACCACGGCAGGGCTCAGCGGGCGTCGGATGCCGTCGCATGGGCGGCGGAGTGCGCGCGATAGATCTGGGCGTTGCGCACGATCCCCGCCTTCTCATCATCGGTCAACGCGCGCCGCACCTTCGCGGGCACACCGGCGACGAGCGACCCGTCCGGCACGACGGTGCCCTCCAGCACGACAGCTCCCCCGGCGACGAGGCAGCCGGCGCCGATCACGGCCCCCGACAGGACGACGCTGCCCATCCCGATGAGCGAGCCGTCGCCGATCGTGCAGCCGTGGACGACGGCGTTGTGCCCCACGGAGACGTCCGCGCCGATCAGGACGGGGTGCCCAGCATCCACGTGCACCGACACGTTGTCCTGCAGGTTGCTGCCCGGCCCGAGCACGATGGGCGCGCTGTCGCCCCGCACCACGGCGTTGTACCAGACGCTCGCTCCCTCGCCGAGGCTCACGTCCCCGACGAGGCGCGCCCCGGCGGCGACGAACGCCGTCTCGTGCACGCGCGGGGACCCGGCGGGAAGGGACAGGATCGAGGCGTCGTCGGCGATCGTCATGCCCCCGAATGTAGCGCCCGATCGCGCGGTCGACGCAGGGCGTAAGCCCAGCCTTCTCTTGCTTGCGGAATGCTCCGGGCTGAGTAGCGTTGAACACAACGTGGGGCACCGCCCCGACGAATGGAGGCCACATCATGACCAAGACGCAGACGATCTCCTCGACGGCCGCGAGCCCCGAGTACGCCGCCAGCACGGCACAGTTCCTGACGCCGGTCGCGCTCGGCCTGCAGGGCCTCGCCGTCAACGGCAAGCAGGCGCACTGGAACGTTCGTGGCGCGAACTTCATCGCGATCCACGAGCTCCTCGACTCCGTCGTCGCGCACGCGCAGGAGTTCGCCGACCTCGCCGCGGAGCGCATCGTCGCCCTCGGCCTGCCGATCGACGCGCGCCTGAACACCGTCGCCGACAAGACCCAGCCCACCGCGGTGCCGGCCGGCTTCACCCAGTGGGAGCAGGTCATCGCCGCCGTCGTGAGCGACATGGACACCGTGATCGCGGACGTCCAGGCAGCCATCGACGGTCTCGACGAGACCGACCTGACCAGCCAGGACGTCGCGATCACCATCAAGGCGGGCCTGGAGAAGGACCGCTGGTTCCTCTCGGCTCACCTCGCCGCGTAACCGCACCGCACGAAACACGGATGCCCCGGGCCTCGCGCCCGGGGCATCCGTCGTTCCGGACAGGCCATCGGCCGCCCGGCGCCGCGACAGGCGCCAGGAGGTCACGCCATGTGGGTGAGCCGCCCGGCGAGCAGCGTCGCCGAGACGGCTGTGGCGCGCAGCTCCGGCTCCGCCGCCGTCAGCGGGTCGCGATCCACGACGGCCAGGTCGGCCGCGGCGCCCGGCGACAGCGCCGTGGCCGCCGCCGACCCGCCCTCGGTCGACGCCGCGAGGGCGATCGCGGCATCCACGGCCTGCTCGGGGCGCCACGCCGGCCGGCCGTCGCGAGTGCGGTGCACGGCGGCGGCCATCGCGGCCCAGGGGTCGAGGGGGGCCACGGGCGCGTCGGATCCGAACAGCAGGTTCGCATCGGCATCCGCCAATGCGCGCAGTGGATACGCGATCGCTGTCTGATCCGCCCAGATCGCGTCGGTCATGTCGCGATCGTCGATCGCGTGCTCCGGCTGCACACTCGCTCCGACGCCGAGCCGCGCGAAGCGTGGGACATCAGCGGCGGCGACCAGTTGCGCATGCTCGATCGTGCCGGTGGCTCCGGAGAGGGCGAACGCGTCGAGCGCGTGGGAGTTCGCGACGTCGCCGATCGCGTGCACCGCGCACGACAGCCCGCCGCCCGTCGCGCGCGTCATCAGCTCGACGAGCGCGTCGGGCGACACGGTGAGGATGCCGTGGTTGTGCGGGTCTCCGGGGTAGGCGTGCGAGCACGCCGCGGTGCGGGTGCCCAGTGATCCGTCGGTGATCACCTTGAGTGAGCCCACGCGGACGAGTCCCCGCTCATCGAGCGCGTCGCCGGTGCGCATCCCCTCGGTGAGGGCACGATCGAGCTGCGGGGGGTAGATGCCGAAACGGATGCGGGTGGTGTCGAACCCGGCAGCCGTGCGGCGACGCCATGCCTCGGCGTTCCATGCCATGTCGAAGTCGACGATGCCGACGACGCCGCGCGCGGCGGCGGCCTGCAGCGACGCCGCGACGAGCGTGTCGCCGACGGCCGGATCGGCGGCGTTGAGCCGCCGGGAGATCTCGAAGGCGGGCTCCTCCCGGAGCACCCCGGAGGCATCGACGGCGAAGCCCTCTCGACGCAGGGCCGCGGAGTTCAGCCACACGCTGTGCACGTCGGCGTTGATGAGGTAGGTCGGCACCTCGCCCGTCGCGGCGTCGAGGGTGACGATGTCCATCTCATCGGGCCACAGCGCGTCGCGGAACCCGGCACCGACCCGGCGTCCATCCGCGAGCACCGGAGCACGGCTCATCAGGGCAGCCGCCGCGGCCGCCGAGGGCGCGCCGTCGAGCGGCACGCGCTGGGCCGCCAGCGCCCACTGCACGGTGTGCACGTGGTGGTCCCAGAGCCCGGGGATCACCCACCCGCCGTCGGCGTCGAGCACGAGCCCACGGTGCGGCAGCGCGCCCGCCGGAGCGATGTCGACGATGCGGCCGGCAGCGAGATGGATGTCGACCGCGTCGTCGCCGAAAGGGTCGAGCCGGTCGGCTCCGGTGAGGCGCGCGTTCGCGATGACGTCGGGTGCCTCGCCGCGCTGCGGCCGACCGCTCACGACGCCACCCCGCCGGTCGATGGCCCACCGCGGGCGGCCCGGATCGCGTCGTGCGCACGCCGCATCTCCGCGGACAGGCGCGGGTCGGCGTACGGGCTCGCCCCGGCCTCCAGCTCGGCGATGATCGTGTCGACCACCTCGTCGGACTTGTTCTGGCTCAGCTTGCGCTTGGCGACGACCTTCGTCGGCGTGAGGCGGAATCCGACGGTGCCGCGTTCGAGCCGCCGCACATACTCCTCGTCGTTGGGCGCCTGCCACATCAGTCGCGGCTGCGGCAGGGCCGATTCGAACCGCGCGACGAGGCGGTCGAGGACCCGCAGGTTCTCCTCGGGCGAGAGGATTTCCGGGATGCCGCTGAGGTGCACCGACACGAAGTTCCAGGTGGGCACGCTCGGCACATCGCCGTACCAGCCGGGCGAGATGTAGCCGTGCGGACCCTGCACGATGACCAGCAGCTCCCGCTCCCCCAGCCCGTGGATCGCGTCGTCGGGCTTGCCGACGTGGCCGACGATCGTGAGGTCGTCCCGGTCCTCGTCCAGCAGCACGGCATAGTGCGACGCGACGAGACCGTCGGGGGTCTGGCTGACCAGCGTCATCCAGGGGTTGTCGTCGATGACGCGGCGGAGCTCCGCGGCATCCGTCATCGCGAAACTGGGATTCTGCCTCATCGCGGCCCCTTCCTCACTTCTGACACGACGGGCCTCACTTCTGCCACGACGGGCCTCACTTCTGACACGACGGGCACCAGTAGAGCTTGCGGGCGCCCATCTCCTCCAGCACGATCGCCGTGCCGCACACTCGGCACGGCAGTCCCGCGCGGTGGTAGACCCAGTGACGGTCGTCGCGGTGCGCCATGGCGCGGGCGTAGGCCTCGGGGTCGAGGTCGTCCATCGTCATCATCTGGCCGGTCTCGACACCGATCGCGAGGAGCCGCGTCCAATCGCGCCAGATCTCGCGGACGAGCTGCTCGGGCACGAGCTTGCCGGGCGTGTGCGGGTCGAGGAGGGCGCGGTACAGCAGCTCGGCCCGGTAGACGTTGCCGATGCCGCTCACGACCGTCTGATCCATCAGCAGCAGCCCGATCGGAGTGGGCTTGCGCCGTACGGTGGCGACGAACCGCTCCTCCCCCTCGGCGGGGTCGTCCACCAGGGGGTCGGGACCGAGCTTCGCGATCGTCGCCTGCACCTCCTCCGGGCTCTGCAGCTCGCAGGCCGTCGGCCCGCGCAGATCGGCGGACGTGACGTCGGTGAGCAGTCGCAGGCGCACCTGACCGACGACCGGGGGCGGCCACTCCGTCTCGTCGTCAGCGACGAGATCGCGCGTCTGCTCACTCATCCGCACCCGCCCGCGGGCGCGGCGCGGCGCGCCGATCGAGCTCAGCGAGTTCTCCCCCGCCGCGTCGAACACCGCCGCGTCGAACACGGGAGCATCGGATGCCGTGGCGAGATCCGTCCCGCGCTGATTGGTCTGCCCCATCCGCCCGTTGGCCGACGCGATCGTCGGGTCGACGAGGATCTCGCCGGCGAAGTCCCACGCGCCGTACATGCCGAGGTGCACGCGGAGCCACAGGTCGCCGTCGAATTCGAGGAACATCTGCTTGCCGACGGCGCGGACGCTCACCGCCTCGCGCCCCGAGATGAGCGCGGCGCCTTCGACGAAACGGCCCTGGGGACTGGATGCCGCGACCTGGCGGCCGACGTAGTTCCGGTCGAACTGCCGCGCGATGCGGTGGACGGAATGCCCCTCAGGCATCAGCGGAGGAGGGCATCAGCCGGCTTCGGGGTCCATCGCATCGGCGGACTCGCCGCCGAGGCTCTGCGCCGGTTCCTGAGCCTGCCCACGGGCGGCACGCGGGTCGGGCAGGAGAGTGCCGTCCGCCTCATAGGCGGCGAGCTGGGCGATGCGGCGCGCGTGACGCTCCTCACCGGAGAACGGCGTCTGGATGAACCGGTCGATGTACCCAATGGCCTCGGCGACGGTGTGCTGGCGCGCGCCGATCGCGATGACGTTGGCGTCGTTGTGCTCGCGGGCGAGTTCGGCCGTGGCGATGCTCCACACGAGCGCGGCCCGCACGCCGCGCACCTTGTTCGCGGCGATCTGCTCGCCGTTGCCCGAACCGCCGAACACGACGCCGAGGGTGGGGATGCCCGCCTGCTGGTCGCGGACGACGGCCTGCGCGGCGCGGATGCAGAACGCCGGGTAGTCGTCGAGCGGGTCGTACTCCAGTGGGCCGTGATCGATGACCTCGTGCCCCTGCTCGGCGAGGTGGTGCTGCAGCTGCGTCGAGAACTCGAGCCCCGCGTGATCGGTCGCGATGTGGATGCGCATGGCTCCCATCCTAGGGACGCCGGGCGGGCGCCGGACCTCGCGATATGATGGATCCATCATGCCATTCACTCACGCGCAGCGCCCGCTCTACGAGGTCAAGGCGAACCTGTTCAGGGGGCTCGCGCACCCGTTCCGCATCCGCCTCCTCGAACTGCTCGCCACCGCCGATGAGCGCAGCGTCGCCGAGCTCCAGCACGAGACCGGCCTGGAGGCCTCCCATCTGTCGCAGCACCTCTCGGTGCTCCGTCGCCACCGCCTCGTCGACTCCGAGCGCCGTGCCAGCCACGTCTATTACCGACTCGCCGATCCTCGCGTCGCCGATCTGCTCACGGCCGCCCGTGAGTTGCTGCTGGGTATCCTCGCCGCCGACGGCGAGCTGCTCACCGACGCGCGCGCCCTCCCGGCGCTGCCCGATCCTCCCCGCGGTTCGCGCGCGTGACCGCCACCGTTCCGCAGGCGATCAGCGGACCCGGCTGGCGCCGCATCGCCTCGTACCTCCGGGACCTCGCCCCGTCCCGCGCCGACTACGCCGGTGCGCGGCGCACGTGGCGGGGCGATCTGCTGGCGGGGCTGACGGTCGGGATCGTCGCCCTGCCACTCGCGCTCGGCTTCGGCGTCAGCTCGGGCGTCGGCGCCGAAGCTGGGCTCGTCACCGCGATCGTCGCGGGCGTGCTGGCCGCCGTGTTCGGCGGCTCGCCCGTGCAAGTGTCGGGTCCCACCGGGGCAATGGTCGTCGTCCTCGCCCCCATCGTCGCGACCCAGGGGGTCGGATCGGTCGCGGCGGTCACGCTCCTCGCCGGCGGCATCGTGCTCGTGGCCGGGATGCTGGGCCTCGGCCGCGCCGTGTCGTTCATCCCGTGGCCCGTCATCGAGGGGTTCACCCTCGGTATCGCCGTCATCATCTTCCTGCAGCAGATCCCGCAGCTGGTCGGTCACGCCGCCACCGGCCACAGCTCGAACGCCCTCATCGCCGCCGTGCAGGCGCTCGGCGAGGCCGATCCTGTCCTCCTCGCGTGGGGCGTCGGAGCGGCTCTGGTCGTGGCGGCATGCATGGTGCTGGCGCCGCGGCTGCACGCGGCGATTCCCGGCTCCTTGGTCGGGATCGTCGTCGTGACGCTCCTCGCGCTCGTCCTGCCGACGCCGCTGCCGCGCATCGGCGCGCTGCCGGCCGGCCTTCCCACCCCCGCCCTTCCCGCCGTCGACCCGGCGGCGCTGTCGGCGCTGATCCTGCCCGCCGTCACGGTCGCCGCTCTCGCCGCGATCGAGTCGCTGCTGTCGGCGCGGGTCGCCGCGGGCATGGCCGACACCGGCCCCTACGACCCCGACCGCGAACTCGTCGGTCAGGGCATCGCCTCCCTCGGCTCGGCCCTGTTCGGGGGCATGCCCGCCACCGGCGCGATCGCCCGCACCGCCGTCAACGTGCGCTCCGGCGGACGCTCGCGACTCGCCGCCATCGGTCACGCCGTCGTCCTGCTGGTCGTGGTGCTCGCGGCATCCGGCCCCGTCGCGACCATCCCTCTGGCGGCTCTCGCCGGCGTCCTCATGGTCACCGCCGTGCGGATGGTGCACGCCGGCACGGTCCGCGCGATCCTGCGCTCGACCCGGTCCGACGCGCTGGCCTTCGTGCTGACGGCGGTGATCACGGTGTCGTTCGACCTCATCGTCGCCGTCGTCATCGGCGTGATCCTCGCCGGCATCGTCGCGCTGCGGAGCCTGTCCCGCGCCTCTTCCGTGCACCGTGAGGCCATCGGCGGCGACGCGCAGTCCGGCGACGAGCGCATCGCCGTGCTCCGCTTCGACGGGCCGCTCTTCTTCGCGGCCGCGGACCGCGTCTTCGAGGAGGTCAGCGCCCTCGACGACGTATCGGTCGTGGTCCTGCGGATGAGTCAGCTCGAACTCGTCGACGCGACGGGGGCGCGGATGCTGGGGGACATCGTCCAGAGCTTGGAGCGGCGTGGCATCACGGTGCTGATCAAGGGCGTGCAGCCCCGTCACGAGGACCTGTTCCGCTCCGTCGGGGTGCTGGGGTCGCTCCGCCACCACAAGCATCTGTTCACCGACCTGCCCACGGCGATCGCCCACGCCCGCGACCACATCCGACGCGAGCGCGACGCCGCGACGACGTAGGCTTGACCAGTTGCCGTCGACGCCAGCAGCGTCGCCTTGCGGCATCCACCCCTCACCCACGGGAGCATGGCTGTGCCTGGAGAGAACCTCACCCGCACCGAGGCGCAGGAGCGCCGCGCGATCGTCGAGACCGAGTCGTACGACATCGCCCTCGATCTGACGAAGGGACCCGAGGTCTTCGGCTCCCGCGCCGTCATCCGGTTCCGCGCGACCGAAGGCGCCTCGACCTTCATCGACCTCATCGCCCGCGAAGTGCGGGAGATCACCCTCAACGGCCGCGCGATCGACCCCGCGACGGCGTTCGCCGACGCGCGCATCGCGCTGACCGACCTCGCTGCCGACAACGAGCTCGTCGTGGACGCCGACTGCCTGTACACGAACACCGGAGAGGGTCTGCACCGCTTCGTCGACCCGGTCGACGGCGAGGTCTACCTCTACTCGCAGTTCGAGGTCCCCGACTCACGGCGTGTCTTCGCGGTGTTCGAGCAGCCCGACCTCAAGGCCACCTTCCAGTTCACCGTGACCGCGCCCGCCGCGTGGCGGGTCATCTCCAACTCCCCCACCCCCGAGCCGATCGTCCGCGAGGGCGACGACAAGGCGACGTGGGCGTTCGAGCCGACTCCGCGCATCTCGTCCTACATCACCGCGATCGTCGCCGGGCCGTACGAGTCGGTCTTCAGCGAGCTGACGAGCGCGTCCGGGCGTGTCATTCCGCTGGGCGTATACGGCCGCAAGAGCCTGTGGCAGCACCTCGACGCCGACTACATCTTCGACAAGACCCGCGAGGGCTTCGCGTACTACGAGGAGAAGTTCGGGGTCCCGTATCCGTTCGCGAAGTACGACCAGCTCTTCGTCCCGGAGTTCAACGCGGGCGCCATGGAGAATGCCGGCGCGGTGACCTTCACCGAGACGTACGTGTTCCGGTCGAAGGTGACGGATGCCGTGAAGGAGCGCCGCGTCGTCACGATCCTCCACGAGCTCGCCCACATGTGGTTCGGCGACCTCGTCACGATGAAGTGGTGGAACGACCTCTGGCTGAACGAGTCGTTCGCCGAGTGGGCGTCGACGATCGCGACCGCGGAGGCCACCGAGTGGACCGAGGCGTGGACGACGTTCAACGCCATGGAGAAGACCTGGGCGTACCGTCAGGACCAGCTCCCCTCCACCCACCCCGTCGTGGCGACCATCAACGACCTCGAGGACGTGCAGGTCAACTTCGACGGCATCACGTACGCCAAGGGCGGCTCGGTGCTCAAGCAGCTGGCGGCGTGGGTCGGCATCGACGCGTTCTTCGCGGGCGTCGGGCAGTACTTCCAGAAGCACGCCTGGGGCAACACCGAACTCGTCGATCTGCTGACCGAGCTCGAGGCCACGAGCGGGCGCGACCTGTCCACCTGGTCGCGCAAGTGGCTCGAGACCGCCGGCGTCAACACTCTCGCGCCCGAGCTGCGCGTCGGCGACGACGGCGTGATCTCGCGCTTCGCGATCGTACAGACCGCGCCGGCCGACTATCCGACGATCCGACCGCACCGTCTCGGCGTCGGCTTCTACACGCTGCAGGGCGACGAGCTGCTGCGCACGCACCACATCGAGCTCGACGTCGACGGCGATCTCACCGAGGTGCCCGAGCTCGTTGGCCAGCGGCGCCCCGACCTGATCCTCCTCAACGACGACGACCTCGCCTACGCGAAGATCCGCCTCGACGACCGGTCGCTGCAGACGGCGATCGCGCACCTGGCGAAGATCAGCGACCCGCTGGCGCGCTCGCTCGTGTGGGGCGCGGCGTGGGACCAGACCCGGGATGCCGAGGCGTCGGCATCCGATTACATCGACCTCGTGCTGCGCAACATCGGCGCCGAGACCGAGTCGACGACGGTGCGGACGACCCTCGGCCAGCTCCAGCTGGCCGCGAACGCGTACGTCGCCCCGGAGCGTCGGGACGCGGCCCGCGTGCGCGTCGCGGACGGACTGTGGGAGCTCGCGCAGGCCGCGCCCGCCGGCAGTGACAGCCAGCTGCAGTTCGTGACCGCGTTCGCTGGCGCCGCCGCCACGCCGGCGCACTGGGAGCAGGTGCGCGCGCTCCGCGACGGCGACACGACGCTCGCCGGTCTCGACATCGACGCCGACCTGTCGTGGGCGCTGCTGGTGTCGCTGGCCGCCGGCGGCGTGGTCTCCACCGCCGACATCGACGCGGCGCTGGCCGCCGACAACACCGCGAAGGGCGGCGAGTTCGCCGCGCAGGCGAAGGCGGCCCTGCCCGACGTCGCCGCCAAGCGCGCGGCGTGGGCGTCGCTCGTGGACAGCGCGGACCTGCCGAACACGGTCGTGCGCTCCGCCGCAGCGGGCTTCACGCACCCCGCGGGGGTCGAAACGCTCGCCTCGTTCGTCGAGCCGTACTTCGAGATGCTGCTGCCGGTGTGGGACTCGCGGACCTATCAGATCGCCAACTACCTCATCACCGGGCTCTACCCCGCCGCGCTGGCCTCCGCCGAGCTGCGTGACGCGACGCGCGCGTGGCTGGCCGCCCACGCCGACGCCCCCGCGGCGCTGCGGCGACTGGTCCAGGAGAACCTCGCCGGTGTCGAGCGGGCCCTCGCGGTGCAGGAGCGCGACGCCGAGGACTGAGCACGCCGACCGACGCGGCGGCCTCCCCCTACGGGTGGAGGTCGCCGCGTCGTCGTCGGTACCTCCGATGGATGTGGCCGCGGCGCGTGTTCCGTACCGTCGAGGTCATGATCGTTGCAGAGAACCTCACGAAGCGATACGGCGAGAAGACCGCCGTCTCCGACGTCTCCTTCACCGTGCAGCCCGGCAAGGTGACCGGCTTCCTCGGGCCGAACGGCGCCGGCAAGTCGACCACCATGCGGATGATCGTCGGCCTCGATCGGCCCACATCCGGTCACGTCACGGTCGGCGGCGCGGATTACCGGAGCCTGCGGTCGCCGCTCACCGACCTCGGGATCCTGCTCGACGCGAAGGCCGTCCACACCGGGCGATCCGCTCGCAGCCACCTGCGCGCCATGGCCGCGACCCACGGCATCCCCCGTTCCCGCGTCGACGAGGTGCTGGAGATCACCGGTCTCACGCAGGTCGCCCGCCGCCGTGCCGGGAAGTTCTCGCTCGGCATGGGCCAGCGTCTCGGCATCGCCGCGGCGCTCCTCGGAGATCCCCACACGCTGATCCTCGACGAGCCCGTCAACGGGCTCGACCCCGAGGGCGTGCGCTGGGTGCGCCAGTTCGTCCGTGGGCAGGCGGCGCAGGGGCGCACCGTGCTGCTGTCGAGCCACCTGATGAGCGAGATGTCGCTCACCGCCGACCACGTCATCGTCCTCGGTCGCGGCCGGGTGCTCGCCGATGCGCCCATCGACGAGCTGGTCCGGGGGTGGACGCGCACCACCGTGACCGTGCGCACGCCGCGCGCCGACGAGCTCACCCGGCTCGTGGCCGGCCCCGACGTCACGATCGAGGCGGCAGAGGCCGGTGCGCTCCTGATCACCGGTGTGGATGCCGCCGTCATCGGCGACACCGCCGCCGCCCACGGCATTCCGCTGCACGAGCTCAGCCCCCGCGCCGGCTCGCTCGAGGACGCCTACCTCGCCCTCACCGAGACCGCCGTCGAGTACAAGACGAAGGACGCATGATGACCACCGCACTGAACGCCGACGCCACGCCGACCGCCCCCGGGCGCCCGCTGCGCGCGGACAGCCGCTCCGAGCACCTCAGCTTCGGCCGGGTGCTGCGCAGCGAACTGATCAAGTTGACGACGCTGCGCTCCACCTGGTGGTCGCTCGGCATCACGGCACTGCTCGCCGTGGGCATCTCCCTGATGATCGCCTCGGCGGTGGAGTCCTCTCGCGCGTCGGCCGCCGAGGTCGGTGCGACCTTCGACTACGCCGCCGTCACGGCGATCGTCGCGCCCATGCAGTTCACGATGCTCGTCGCCGGGATCTTCGGCGCGATGGCCATCACCGGCGAGTACTCCACCGGCATGATCCGCTCTACCCTGACGGCCGAGCCGCGTCGCGGCACCGTGCTCATCGCGAAGGCCGTCACCGTCGCGGCGCTCCTGATCGCGACGACCGTGGTGAGCTCCCTGGTCGCGATCCTCGTGACCGCGCCGATCTTCGGCGACAGCGGCATCGACTGGTCCGACCCGGCCGGCTCGACCATCCCGCTGCTGTACAGCCTGCTCGCGATGGCGAGCTTCGGCCTGCTGGGCCTCGGCTTCGGGTTCATCGTGCGCAACGGCGCCGGTGCCATCGCCGCCACCGTCGGTGTGCTGTTCGTCCTCCCGATCGTCACGAACATGTTCGTCATGGGAGGCGAGGCCTGGCAGTGGGTCGTCGACCTCGGGAAGTACCTGCCGATGTCGGCGGCTCAGGTGCTGACGACCCCCGGCTCGGAAGACATCGGGACCGCGATCGTGTCCCTCCTGGCGTGGCCGGTCGCCGCGCTCGTGGGAGGCTGGCTGATCCTGCGCACCCGCGACGCCTAGGCTTCAGGCGTGCCCGATCGCCGCAGCCGCAGCGTCGACGTCCCTCGCGACGTCGACCTGCGGCTGCCGCGTGCTCCGGGCGTGATCCGGCGGTTCTGGGCACGGCATCCCCTCTTCGCCGACATCCTCATCGCCCTCGTGACCCTCACACTGTCGGTCGGGCCGGCGACTGGTGGCCTCCCGCCCGGACAGGGCGGTTCGGCGACGGCGCTGCCTTCGGGAGTCGTGCTGGTCGCCGCGGTGACCGCGTCGGCCGCGCTGCTGCTGCGCCGCCGCTTCCCCGTTGCGGTCGCGGCCGTGGCGACCGCCGCCTCAGCCGGCATGATGCTCGCCCCTTCGCCCGGGTCGGCGCCCCTGCTGATGGTCGCGCTGTACGCCGTCCCGGTCTACCGCGGCACGCGCGTGGCGTGGATCTGCTGGGCCGGTGCCGGAGCAGTCCTCATCGCGCTCGCGAGCGCCGGCGTCCTGCTCGGTGGGGCGTCGCCTGCGGATCTGTCGAACATCGTCATCACGAGCCTCGGCTCTTCGCTGATCGGGGTGCTCGTCGGCATCAACGTGGGCAATCGCAAGCGGTATGTCGAGGCCATCATCGACCGCTCACGGCAGCTGCTGGTCGAGCGCGATCAGCAGGCGCAGCTGGCCGCCGCGGCCGAACGTGCCCGCATCGCGCGGGAGATGCACGACATCGTCTCGCACTCCCTGACGGTGGTCGTGGCCCTGGCCGAGGGCGCGACAGCGACCGACGATCCGGAGCGGGCACGGCGCGCGACCGCGCAGATCAGCGACACCGCACGCGACGCGCTGCGTGAGATGCGCGCGATGCTCGGCGTGCTCCGCGACGGCGCGCCCGATGCGCCGCTGGCCGCCGTCGACGACGATCCCGTCGCCGCCCCGGTGGCCGCTGCCCGCCGCGCCGGATTCCCGGTCACCGTCCAGCTGGCCGGCGCCTATCCGGAGTCGGCCGCGGTGCGACGCGCCCTGGCCCGCATCGTCCAGGAGAGCCTCACCAACGCGATGCGTCACGCCCCGCACACCACCGGCATCGACGTCGTCATCGCGACGACCGCGTCGGAGACGACGGTCACCGTGAGCAACGACGGCGTCACCGGTGCGCCGAACGCGGGCGGCCACGGCATCCAGGGTCTGCGGGAACGGGCGGACCATGTCGGCGGCACCCTCGAGGCCGGACCGGCGGAGCGGGGCCGGTGGCGCGTGCACGCCCGTCTGCCGCAGGAGCCGCAGCCACCCTCGACCCCGGAGGACGAATGACCGCTCCCATCCGCGTGCTGCTCGTCGACGACCAGGAGCTCATTCGTGTCGGCTTCCGGCTCGTCCTGGACGCCGAAGCAGACATCGACGTCGTCGGCGAAGCCGGCGACGGGGAGGCCGCGGTCGACGCCGTCCGTCGCACCCGCCCCGATGTCGTGCTCATGGACGTGCGCATGCCCCGCACCGACGGCATCGCCGCGACCGCCCGCATCGTCGCGGAGATGCCGACCACCCGCGTCCTCGTCCTGACGACCTTCGACCTCGACGAGTACGCGTTCGGTGCGCTGGATGCCGGTGCCAGCGGGTTCCTCTTGAAGGACGCCCGCCGGGACGAACTCACGGCGGCGGTGCGGGCGATCCACCGCGGCGACGCCGTGCTCTCGCCGCGGGTGACGCGGGAGCTCATCTCGCGCGCCTCACGGCTGGCGCCGGCGGATTCGGCGTCGCGCCTCGTCGCGAGCCTCACCGAGCGCGAGCGCGATGTGTTCCTCGCGATGGGTCGGGGCCTCACGAACGCCGAGATCGCGGCCTCCCTGTTCCTCGGCGAATCGACCGTGAAGACGCACGTCGGACGCATCCTCGCCAAGCTCGGCGCGCGAGACCGCGTGCACGCGGTGATCCTCGCGCACCGCAGCGGCCTGGTCGGCCCCGCCGACCCGCTGCCGTGACCCGCCGCGCCTCACGGCGGGCGTACGGCCGTCGTCGGTAGGATCGAGAGGATGAGCATCGTCCCCCTCGATACGACGCCGCCCGCGCAGTGGTCCTGGGGCTGGTGGCTCGACATCCTGCAAGCGGTGGGGTTCAAGCTCCTTGCGATCGTCGCCATCATCCTCGGCGCCTACGTGCTGTCGCGCCTGCTGCGCCTGCTGATCCGCCGCGTCGTGAACCGCATCGTGTCGGGCGCCAAGAGCAAGGCGAACGTCGACGACACGCAGGCCCTCGAGCGCTCCCCCCTCGCGGCCATGCGACTCGTGCAGCGCACGCGCACGCTCGGCACGATCCTGCAGAACATCGTCAACGTCGCGATCGCGATCGTCGCGATCCTCATGACCGTCAACGTCATCGATCAGAGTGTGCTCGGTTCGTTCGCCCTGCTGTCTGCGGCGATCGGCGCAGGCCTCGGCTTCGGCGCGCAGAACATCGTGAAGGACGTGCTCAACGGCATCTTCATCGTCGCCGAGGACCAGGTCGGCATCGGCGACGTCGTGGACCTCGGGCTCGCGACCGGCATCGTCGAGTACGTGAGCGTCCGGATCACCCACGTCCGCGACGTCAACGGCACTCTCTGGTACGTCCGCAATGGCGAGATCACCCGCATCGGGAACATGTCGCAGGGCTGGTCGCGCGTCATCATCGACCTGGCGCTGCCCGTCGACGTCGACATCGATCAGGTCGAGAAGACCATGCTGACGACCGCCAAGTCGCTCACGAAAGACCCGAAGTGGCGCACGCGGATCATCGAGCAGCCCGAGATCTGGGGCCTCGAGTCGATCACCGGCGATGCTCTCGTCATCCGTCTCGTCATCAAGACCCGCGCCAACGCGAAGGACGACGTCGCGAGGGAACTGCGGATGCGGCTGAAGCACGCCATGGACGAGCTGGGTGTGACGCTGCCGTCGATGAACACCGTCATGCTGGCGGGTCTGGAGGGCGCCCAGCGCGTGCGCGGCGCCAACCCGCCCCGCACGAGGCCCACACCGGTCACGCCGACCGCGGCCGGCGACGGCAAGGGCGTCTGGAAGCCGCGCAAGAGCGCGACGAAGCGGCCCGCGCCTGCGGCTGAGCCGACCCCGGCGACCGAGTCGACGTCGCAGACCGAACCGACGTCCCCGACCGAGGAGAAGCCCTCATGAGCGAGCCGATGTCGTTCTACGACGAGATCGGCGGGCACGACACGTTCGTGCGCCTCGTCGACACGTTCTATCGCGGGGTCGCCGCCGACGAGGTGCTGCGCCCGATGTACCCGGAGGCCGATCTGGCGCCCGCCGCGGAGCGGCTCACGCTGTTCCTGGAGCAGTACTGGGGCGGACCGACGACCTACAGCCAGCGCCGGGGTCATCCTCGCCTGCGCATGCGACACGCGGGGTTCCACGTCAACCCCGACGCGCGCGACCGGTGGCTCGCGCACATGCGCACCGCAGTCGACGAACTCGCCCTGCCGCCGCTGCACGAAGCGACACTGTGGGACTACCTGCAGCGGGCCGCCTTCGCGATGGTCAACACCTTCGAGCCCAGCTCGTCGGCCGGCGGCATCGGCCCCGCCCGGCCGGCGTCGGCCGCCGAGCTTCCGCTGCATCCCGAGATCCCCCCGACGACGCCGTCGTCCTGACCCCGCCGCATCCCTCGACGAAGGAGTCGACATGACCACAGCATCCCCCCACGCCGCCGATGTCCTCGTGATCGGGTGGGGATTGGCGGGGCTTGTCGCCGCCACCGAAGCCGCCGCCGCAGGCAAGAACGTCATCATCGTGGACCAGGAGCCCCGCACCAACCTCGGGGGCCAGGCGTTCTGGTCCTTCGGCGGACTCTTCTTCGTCGACTCCCCCGAGCAGCGGCGGATGGGGATCTCCGACTCCCTCGACCTCGCCCGGCAGGACTGGTTCGCCACCGCCGGCTTCGACCGCGAAGAGGATCATTGGCCCCGGCAATGGGCAGAGGCATACCTGCAGTTCGCCGCCGGCGAGAAGCGCGCCTGGCTGCGGGAGAAGGGAGTGGGCTTCTTCCCCGTCGTCGGCTGGGCGGAGCGCGGCGGCTACACCGCGACCGGCCCGGGCAACTCCGTTCCCCGGTTCCACATCACTTGGGGTACCGGCCCGGGGCTCGTCGCGCCCTTCCAGGCCGCCGTGGAGAGCGCCGAGGCCCAGGGCCGCATCACGGTGCTCCCCCGGCACCGCGTCACGGCACTCACGAGCACAGCCGGCATCGTGACCGGGGCCGTCGGCGAGGTCCTCGCACCCTCCGGCGCTGCGCGCGGCGTGCTGAGCTCGCGCGAGGTGGTGGGCGAGTTCGAGATCACGGCCGCGGCGACCGTGATCTCCTCCGGCGGCATCGGCGGCAACCACGATCTCGTGCGGGCGCAGTGGCCGGCGAACCTCGGCACGCCCCCGACGACGATGATCTCCGGCGTGCCCGCCTACGTCGACGGGTCGATGCAGCCGGTCGCGCAGCGCGCCGGTGCGCGCGTCATCAACGGCGACCGGATGTGGCACTACGTCGAGGGGATCCAGAACTGGAATCCGGTCTGGCCCAATCACGGCATCCGGATCCTGCCGGGACCGTCCTCGATCTGGTTGGACGCGACGGGCGCGCGGCTGCCCGTGCCGCTCTTCCCTGGCTTCGACACGCTCGGTACCCTCGCCCACCTCCGGACGACCGGGCACGACCACTCCTGGTTCGTGCTGTCGCAGAAGATCGTCGAGAAGGAGTTCACTCTCTCGGGCAGCGAGCAGAACCCCGACCTCACCGACAAGGACGTCCGGCTGCTGCTGCGCTCCCGGCTCGGCAAAGGGGCCGCCGGGCCCGTGCAGGCCTTCCTCGACCACGGCGCGGACTTCGTCGTCCGCCGAACCCTCGACGAGCTCATCGCCGGCATGCGGGCCCTCCCCGGCGGCGAGGCGCTGGATGCCGACACGGTGCGCCGCGAGGTGGAGGCGCGCGACCGGGAGATGGCGAACGACTTCACCAAGGACGCCCAGATCGCGATGCTGCGGTCGGCGCGCGCCTACCGCGGTGACAAGCTGATCCGCACCGCGACACCTCATCGCATCCTCGACCCCGAGAACGGCCCGCTCATCGCCGTCAAGCTGCACGTGCTGACCCGCAAGTCGCTCGGTGGGATCGAGACCGATCTGTCCGGGCGCGCGCTGGGTGCGGACGGCGCTCCCGTGCCAGGGCTGTACGCCGCTGGCGAGGCGTCCGGGTTCGGCGGCGGTGGCGTGCACGGCTACCGGGCACTGGAGGGGACGTTCGTGGGCGGATGCCTGTTCTCCGGCCGCACCGCCGGACGCGCTGCCGCGGCGGCGGTGTGACGTCCGGGTCAGGGTCGGGCGGTTCCCGTCGTCCGCACGGGGGTCAGACCCGCGCGCGTGGTGGAGCGCGACAGGACGTGACCGCGTGAGAGGCTGACCCGCATCCATGGCCCGGCCGTCCGGACCGCCGCCTGCTCGTCCCCGCCGATGAACCCCAGCGCGAACGCCGCGAACGCGACCCCGAGGGGCAGGCCGTCCAGAGCGTCGTCGGCGCTCCCCCAGATCTCCGCGCGGACGGCGCGGACGACATCCTCACCGGGGGCGTCGGGTACCGCCTCGGCCACGGCGGCGATGCCCCACTGCGCGCGCTGCGCGAGGAGGGATGCCGGGAGCTCGCCGACATCGGCCCAGCCCGCGCGCGGGGGTGAGATGCCTGTCCAGGGCGCCGATACCGCGGTGCCGGGCAGCACCACGGCGAGGGGGTCCGCATCGTCGACGGCGAGGGAGGCGGCATCCACCGCCAGGTCGCACTCGAGCTCGGGGTCGACGCGCACGGCGCGCATCCCGAGGACGGTCGGCGTGGTGTCGAGCAGCGTCTGGGGGGCCAGCGGCGCCGCGGTCAGCGCGAGTGTGCCGCGCTGCCCCTGCAACCGCACCGCGCCGTCACCCAGCCGGGCAGCCCGCCCTGCGAAGACGATGGCATCGGCGGCCGTGGGGGCGTCGGGGAACAGGAGGCGGGCGGACACCCGCTCTAAACTAGCAAGCGTCACGCGGTCGAGGACGGGAGTGCACGTGGGTGCGACATGGTGAACGGGCAGCATGACCCGGTGGGCATGATGCTGGAGGTCATCGATCTCGCCTCTTCGGGTGCGCGCACGACGGAGGACATCTTCACCGGGTCGTCGCATCCGATGCCGACCGGTCGCATCTTCGGCGGACAGGTCCTCGCTCAGGCGATCATCGCCGCCGACCGCACCACCGGCGATGAGCGGGTCCCGCACTCGATGCACGGATACTTCCTGCGGCCCGGCGACGCGTCGCAGGGCGTCACGCTGTCGGTGGACCGCATCCACGACGGGCGCTCCTTCTCGACCCGGCGCACGCAGGCGTTTCAGCACGGCGTGCCGATCTTCTCCATGATCTCGTCCTTCGAACACGAGGATCCCGGGCTGGACCACCAGCATCCGATCCCGAGGGGCGTCCTCTCCCCCGAGGAAGCGCAGCAGCGCACGGACGCGACCACCCTGCACCCGCTGTCCCAGCGGCTCGTCTCCGACAGCCCGATCGAACTCGTCCACGCCGACGGGGCGATCTACGATCGCGTGCCGGGGCCGCACGTGCCGCAGCAGCACGTGTGGATGCGGACGCGTCGCCCGATCGGCGACGACCCGGCCCTGCACCGCGCGGTGCTGGCCTACATGAGTGACCTCACCATCCAGGAGCCGGTGCTGCGTGCGCACGGCGTGCCGTGGTCGCTGAGGGGTCTGAAGGTCGCCAGTCTCGACCACGCCATGTGGTGGCACCGCCCCGCGCGGGTCGACGAGTGGCTGCTCTACGCCCAGCAGTCCCCGAGCGCTCGCGGCGGCCGCGGGCTCGCGACAGGGCGCATCTTCACGCGCGACGGCGAGCTCGTGGCCTCGGTCGCCCAGGAGATCATGGTGCGGGTGCCGGAGGCGTCCGCGGACGGCGGCGTCAGCGGCGGCTGAACGCCACGGGCACGCCGAGGTAGGGCGTCCACGCGTCGCGCATCCGCTGCGACAGACGGACCGGGCGGAAGGTCACCGCGTCCACCAGCACGACCGACGACGAGGCACGTGCGTACAGCACCTGCGGCGCGTCGCCGATCGGGCTGTACACCTCGTAGCAGACCTCCACGCTGGACCCGCCGAGCTTGCCGAACCACAGCTGCACGTCCAAGGGATCGCGTCGGTAGGGCACCGGCGCGAGGTATTCGATCTCCTGCCGGGCGATGAGCGTGAGCTCGCCGGCATCCGCACCCGCCTCGATCACGGCTGTGTCAGGAGCATCCTCACCGACGACGGGAAGCCAGAAGACGCGCACGCGCGCTTCTTCGAGGAGCTTCAGCATCGTCGCGTTGTTGACATGGTTGAACGCGTCGAGGTCGCCCCACCGGAGATGGATGGGGACGTGGATCCGTGAGGAGTCCACGGTGCTCAATCGCGGGTCAGCTTGCGGTGCGTCGAGCGGTGCGGGGTGGCCGCGTCGACGCCCAGGCGCTCGATCTTGTTCTGCTCGTACGCCTCGAAGTTGCCCTCGAACCAGTACCACTTGTCCGGCGCTTCGTCGGTGCCCTCGTAAGCGAGGATGTGCGTCGCGATGCGGTCCAGGAACCACCGGTCGTGGGTGATGACCACCGCGCAGCCGGGGAACTCGAGCAGCGCGTTCTCCAGCGAGCTCAGCGTCTCGACGTCGAGGTCGTTCGTCGGCTCGTCGAGGAGAAGCAGGTTGCCGCCCTCCTTGAGGGTCAACGCGAGGTTGAGGCGGTTGCGCTCACCACCGGAGAGCACGCCGGCCTTCTTCTGCTGGTCCGGACCCTTGAAGCCGAACTTCGAGACGTAGGCACGCGAAGGGATCTCGGTCTTGCCGACCGTGATGATGTCGAGGCCGTCGGAGACGACCTCCCACAGCGTCTTGTTCGGATCGATGTTGGCGCGGCTCTGGTCGACGTAGCTGATCTTGACCGTCTCGCCGACCTTCAGGTCGCCGCCGTCGAGCGGCTCGAGACCCACGATCGTCTTGAACAGTGTCGTCTTGCCCACGCCGTTGGGGCCGATGACGCCGACGATGCCGTTCGGCGGCAGGCTGAAGGTCAGGCCGTCGATGAGCGAACGGTCGCCGAAGCCCTTCTGCAGCTTCTTCGCCTCGATCACGACGTTGCCCAGGCGCGGACCGGCCGGGATCTGGATCTCCTCGAAATCGAGCTTCCGGGTGCGCTCGGCTTCTGCGGCCATCTCCTCGTAGCGGGCCAGGCGCGCCTTCGACTTCGTCTGGCGGCCCTTCGCCGAGGAACGCACCCACTCCAGCTCGTCCTTGAGGCGCTTGGCGAGCTTGGCGTCCTTCTTGCCCTGGATGTCGAGGCGCTCGGCCTTCTTCTCCAGGTAGGTCGAGTAGTTGCCCTCGTAGCCGATCAGGCGACCGCGGTCGACCTCGGCGATCCACTCCGCGACGTTGTCGAGGAAGTACCGGTCGTGGGTGATCGCGATGACCGCGCCCTTGTAGGACTGCAGGTGCTGCTCGAGCCAGAGAACGCTCTCGGCATCGAGGTGGTTGGTGGGCTCGTCGAGCAGCAGCAGATCGGGCTTCTGCAGCAGCAGCTTCGCGAGCGCCACGCGACGGCGCTCACCGCCGGAGAGCTTCGTGACCGGCTCGTCACCGGGTGGCGTGCGCAGCGCATCCATCGCCTGCTCGAGCTGCGAGTCGAGGTCCCAGCCGTCCGCGGCGTCGATCTCCTCCTGCAGCACGCCCATCTCGGCCAGCAGGGCGTCGAAGTCGGCGTCCGGGTCGGCCATGAGCGCCGAGATCTCGTTGAAGCGGTCGAGCTTCGCCTTGATCGCTACGCCCTCCTGGATGTTCTCCAGGACGGTCTTGGTCTCGTCGAGTTCGGGCTCCTGCATGAGGATGCCGACGGTGTAGCCGGGGGTCAGCTTCGCCTCGCCGTTGGAAGGGGTGTCCAGGCCCGCCATGATCTTCAGGATCGTCGACTTACCGGCACCGTTGGGGCCGACCATGCCGATCTTCGCCCCGGGCAGGAACGACATGGTGACGTCGTCGAGGATCAGCTTCTCGCCCACCGCTTTGCGGGCGCGGACCATGGAGTAGATGTATTCGGCCATAACGACCCAAGTCTACGCGGACGGTGGTGCGTCCCAGGCGCTCGTCACCAGTCGATGGGGCGTGTCTGACCGATCAGGCACGTGCCGCCGGGCACCTCGGGCAGCACCAGGGCCGTCGGTGCCGGGGTGGAGGGTCCGACCTGGCCCACAAGGCATTCGCCGTCCCACCGCACCGAGAACTGGATCGCGTCGGCGGGGTTGCCCACCGTCGTGAGGTCCTGCGTGACCTCCATGTCGGCCTTGTCGAAGCCCGCCGCCACCAGGGCGTCGATGTACGCCCGCCCCTGCACCGCCCGATCGGTCGCCGCGACCTGGTTCACGATCGCCGCGAAGAGCGGGAGGTTGTCCGCGGCGGTGCCGTCGGGCACCAGCACGGGTCCGGTGGGCGTCGGCGTCGCGGTGGGCGACGGCGAGCTCGGTGACGAGGATGCCGGTGGGGGCACCGGTCCCGGCGTGCAGCCGGCGAGGGCGATGGCCAGGATGGCGCCCGCCGCCGCGAGTCCCCAGCGCGGGCGGTGGTCGATACGTCGCACCCGTCGAGTCTAGGCGGCCCGCCGGTGGGGACCCGCGGCGCCCTCGCGCTCAGAACGGCGTGGTGTCCTCCATCGGCGGTGTCCACGCCCCGGCGGGAACGAGCTCGCGCTCCTGCTGCCCGTCGGGCGCGGCCGAGGGGGCCGGCACCTCGCTCGGGGTGGCCGACGGCTCGTTCAGCGCGGTCGACGCCGCCACGCCCGGGCCGCCGGACTCGCCGGGGGTCGCCGTGGCCCACGCGTCCGTCGCCGGAGCGGGTCCCGCCTCGGCGGGCGCCGCGCTGCGGTGGAAGGTCGTCGTGCCGAACATCAGGTCCGGCCCGAGTCCATCCGCGTCGATCTCCGCCGCCGAGCCCGACTTGCCGCCCGACTCCCACTGCTTGACGCGGAAGCGCCCGGTGACGATCACGCGCTGCCCCTTCTCCAGCGAGCTCAGCGCGTGCTCGGCGAGCTTGCGGTACGCCGACACGGAGTACCAGTTGGTGTGGACGTCGACCCATTGCCCGCCGTCCAGGCGACGCTGGGTGGAGGCCAGCCGGAAGCCGACGGCGATGCCGCCGCCGGGCAGCTCCCGGCGCTCCGGGACGGATGCGATGTTGCCGATGACGGTGATGTGGTCGGTCATGTCGAATTCCTCTCTCTGATCGGTGCGGACGGTCCGCGCCCGCTCCGGCACCCGAGTGTTCGTGCCCGCCGGGTGCCGGAGCACAGCCAGCATGCGCCGCCCGGCCGCGCCGTGGGACGCGCGCGGCGCGATCTGTGGACGGATCGCACGATTGGCGAGCTGGGGAGAGGGTGATGACCGCGCCTGAGATGTCGGAGGCCGTCACTAGCGTCGTATCGGGAGGCAACCATGACCACCGTCACCGATATCCCCACCCCCGCTGTCCGCGGCGTCCGCTTGCTGCCGGTCTCCGCGCGGCGCTGGCGCGTGCTCGATCGGCGCGGCGTCGTGATCGGGCACCTCCGTGCCGACACGGTCGCCGCCGGCATCCGGTTTCGCGCCGAACGCTTCGACCTTGCCGCGGCACGCATGCGTCCGATCGGGTCGTTCTGGAACGCGCACGAGGCGGTCGAGTGCCTGCGGCACCTGCGCTGACCCGAGGCTCTCAGAGGGTCAGACGACCGCCTCGAGCAGGTCCCTCGCGCTCTCCGGTGCCGCGGAACGGACGGTCGGCCAGACGCGGGCCAGCACCGTCACGGCCCGGTGCAGTTCGACCGCGGGCGCGGTGAACGGGATGCGCAGATGACGATCGTGCACGGAATCGACCCCGAACCGCGAGCCGGCCGACAGATAGACGCCGTGACCGCGCGCCGCCAGCACCAGACCCGAACTCAGCGGCGCGTCGAGTTCGACCCACAGCGCGACGCCGCCGGCGACCTCCGGGATCCGCCAGGCCGGCAGCTGCGACGACAGCGCGGCGGTCAGCGTGTCGCGGCCCTGTCGCAGCAGCGCCGACCGCTGCCGCAGGATCTCCGGCATGCGCTCGATCAGCCGCGCAGCGACCGCTTGCTCGAACTCCGGGGTGCCGAGGTCGCGAGAGGGGCGCGCGGCCACGAGGCGGTGAACGAGCTCCTCGTCGGCCCGGATCCATCCCACCCGCAGCCCGCCCCACACCGTCTTGCCGAGCGATCCGACGCGCACGACATCTGCCGTCGTGAACGCCGGCCCTACCGCGGCGTCGATGGCGAGCTCGCCCGTCGTCTCGTCGATCACCAAAGTCGTGCCGGCCCGCCGGCCCGCGTCGGCGAACGCTGCCTCCTCTTCCCCCGTCATCGTGCGCCCCGTGGGATTCTGGAACCGCGGCATCAGGTATGCCAGAGCCGGGGTCGTGCGGGCGAACGCCTGAGTCGCACGGTCGACGTCCCAACCCGCGGTCGTCGTGACCGGCACGCCGACCAGCCGCGCCCCCGCGGCGCGCAGCGCTTCGGCCGCGTGCGGGTATGTCGGGGTCTCGATCAGCGCGCGGTCGCCGCGGCGCAGCAGGGTCTCGGCCAGCAGCCGGATCGCTGCCTGCGCTCCGGAGGTCACCATGACGTGCTCGGCGCCGGTGGGCACGCCGAGCGCCGTGTAGCGCTCGGCGATGGCGCTCCGCAGCGGGAGGGAGCCTCGGATGTCGTAGCCGGCGCGCGCGACGAGCGTCGCGGCATCCGTCGCCACCTCGCTCATCACCCCCGCAAGACCCGGCCACGCCGAGGGACTCGCCTGCTGCAGATCGATCGCGTCCCCCGACACGCTGACGCGGCCCTCGCGCTGCGGTCGCGGCAGCGTCACACTGCCCGATCCGCGCAGGCTCTGGATGTGTCCGCTGTCGCGGAGGCTCCGGTAGGCGGTCGCGACCGTCGTACGGCTGAGTCCCAGCACGGCGGCGAGCTCGCGCTCGGCCGGCAGGAGTGTGCGCACAGCGAGGCGATTGTCGAGGCACAGCAGGCGGATGCCGTCGGCCAGCGCCTCATACGCGGGTTCGCGCGTGCGCCAGCCGCCGAGTGCCGCCGCCAGGGCCCGCGCGCCGATTCGGGAGTCCATCCGGCCACGATAGTGGAATTGGACTGGAACGCGCATGCCAATCATGCGGTGAAATGGGAACATGACATTGCGGATCGCCCAACTGCTGATCGGGCTGGTGTTCTACGGCGCCGGCTGCGCGGTCATGGTGCGCGCCGGCATCGGGCTCGATCCGTGGACCGTGTTCGCCCAGGGCCTGTCGCTGCAGACCGGAGTCGGGATCGGATGGATCACCAACATCGTCGGATTCCTCGTGCTGCTGCTGTGGATCCCGCTGCGCCAGCGCCCGGGCGTGGGGACCGTGGCGAACATCCTGCTCGTCGGGACGAGCATGCAGGCGACCCTCGCCGTGGTTCCGCCGGTCAGCGGGTTCGTCTGGGAACTGCTGGTGTTCGTCGGCGGCATGGTGATGGTGGCCATCGCCTCGGGGCTCTACATCGGTGCGCGTTTCGGCCCAGGGCCGCGCGACGGACTCATGACAGGTCTGCACGCACGATTCGGCTGGCCGATCTGGGCGTGCCGGCTCAGCGTGGAGGCCACGGTGCTCATCGCGGGCTGGCTGCTCGGCGGCACGGTGGGGATCGGAACGGTGCTCTTCGCCGCAGCGATCGGACCACTCGTGCACCTCGCCCTGCCGCTGTTCGACCGTCGCAGCGGGCGGCGCGTTCCGCACCGCGACACGGATGCCGAGCCCGTCGCGGCCTGACACCCGAGCGGAGCGGACGCGCTGCGCCGACTCGAGGAGTCAGTGCTCGCGGAACTGCGGCCAGTCCGATCCCGGCGGAAGGTGACCGTGCAGGGCGTTCTTGGCGATATCCATCGTGGGGTACGTGCCGATGCTCTCGGACGCGCCGGCGATCGTGGAGGTGTATCCCTCGTCGGTCTTGCGGACCGTGCCGACGACGTTTCCTTCGGCCCCGTACGCGACCCAGAGCGTGGACGATGCGGTGCTCATGGCGAGATTCCTTTCGTCGTTGCCGACGCTACGCCTCCCGCCGCGTGCGCGCCAGCATCCGGGTCGGATCGCCGTGCGCGTCGCGGCGCCGAGACGCTACGGTAGAGAGGTTCCCTTCACCCTCCATAGCTCAGTGGACAGAGCGAGCGGTTTCTACCCGCCAGGTCGGGGGTTCGAATCCTCCTGGAGGGACTCTTTCCCCACCCGCGGGCGCGGGCCGGCACGCACGCAGATCGGTGCGTCGGACCCGCTCGTTAGGATGAAGGACATGGTGCACGCCGCGGAGAACGACCGTCTCGTCTGGATCGACTGCGAGATGACGGGGCTCGATCTCTCGGTCGATGAACTCGTCGAGATCGCGATCGTCGTCACCGATTTCGACCTGAACGTGCTCGATCCCGGCTTCCAGATCGTCATCAAGCCCGATCCGTCCGCGCTGGCGAACATGAACGACTTCGTCACGAAGATGCACGAGACCTCGGGCCTGCTGGCTGAGATCCCCTACGGCGTGTCTCTCGCCGAGGCGGAGTTCGAGGCGCTCGAGTACATCCAGCGGTTCGTCCCGGAGGGCAAGGCGCCACTGGCGGGAAACACCATCGGCACCGACCGGATGTTCCTCGCCAAGTACATGCCCCGGGTCGACCGGTGGCTGCACTACCGCAACGTCGACGTGTCCAGCGTCAAAGAGCTGTCGCGGCGCTGGTACCCGCGCGCGTACTTCAACGCCCCCGCGAAAGACGGCGGCCACCGCGCCCTCGCCGACATCCGCGAGTCGATCCGCGAGCTCGCCTACTACCGCGAGACCGTGTTCGTCGCCGCCCCCGGACCCACCAGCGACGCGGCGCGGGAGGCCGCGGCGTCGGCCGTGTCATCGTATGCCCCGGGACTGTAATACAATCGTGTGGTTGCCCGGGAACGGGCACATGGTGGCTATAGCTCAGTTGGTAGAGCACCGCGTTGTGGTCGCGGGGGTCGCGGGTTCAAGCCCCGTTAGCCACCCCACTTCCTCCCCGGTACGGAGGTCCGCATGATCCAGATGGATGCCGACACGTTCGGCGATCTGGTGGAGGACGAGCTCGATCTCCTTCCGGACGACATGGTCGACGGCCTCGACAACGTCGTGTTCGTCGTCGAGGACCGGCCCGAGGACGGCTCGCTGGACCTGCTGGGCCTCTACGACGGTCTCGCGCTCACCGAGCGCGACCGCTACGGCATCGGCGAACTGCCCGACCGCATCATCGTGTACCGGGAGCCGCACCTGCACGCGTGCGAGACCGTGGCTGAGCTGCGCGACGAGGTGCACACGACGCTCGTGCACGAGATCGCGCACTTCTACGGCATCGACGACCAGCGTCTGCACGAGCTGGGCTGGGCATGACACTCCCCCTCGAAGACGTCCGTCTGAACGAGCAGCAGTCGGCCGACGCGCCCTGGCAGACGGTCGTCTGGAACGATCCGGTGAACCTCATGAGCTACGTGGTGCATGTCTTCCGCACCTACTTCGGATTCTCGCCCGAACGTGCCCATCGCCTCATGCTGGCGGTTCACCACGAGGGCCACGCCGTCGTCGCGGAGGGGGCCCGGGAGCAGATGGAACTCCACGTGCAGGCGATGCACGACTACGGCCTGTGGGCCACCGTCCGGAAAGGACCGCAATGACCGGCCGCACCGTGCTGATGGAGATCTCGCTCCTCGAAGCCGCCCACCTGACCGACCTCGTCGCCCAGTTCGCCGAACTGCTCGACACCACCCTCGACACGGATCCCCGGACCGACCCGGCGCTCGCGCGCCTGGTTCCCGACGCCTACGCCGACGATGCCACCGCGTCCGGCGAGTTCCGGCGCCTGACGCAGGACGATCTCCTCGACCGGCGTCGCGCCGACGTCGCCACCGTGACGACGAGTCTGCTGCGCGACGGCCGCACCCTGCGCCCCGGTGCCCTCGACCGCGTGGACGCCGAGACGGCGATGGTGATCGAACTCGACGACGACGCGGCATCGGCGTGGCTACGCACGCTCGCCTCGCTGCGCCTCGTGCTCGCGTCGAGGCTGGGGATCGCCTCCGAAGACGACCACGATCCCGACGATCCCCGCTTCGGGGTCTACGACTGGCTGGGCTACCGTCTCGAGGGACTGCTGCAGGCGCTCGAAGGCTGAGACGCCCTAGGGGACCTCCGCCACGAGCGTCGCCCAGTGGCGCGGGTGGTCGAGGGCGAGATGGGTGTCCTCTTGCGCGGCCCAACGCTCCCAGTGCGGCCGGTACGTGTCGCCGTCGCGGCGCAAGGCCCGCTCTCGGCGAGAGCCGGCTGGCGACTCCAGCCAGATGCGGACATCTGCCAGAGCCGCCGATGCCGGGGTCAGCACCCCGGATCCCTCGACGATGAGCCCGGTGCCCGGCCCCACGGCATCCGACTCTCCGTGCCGCTGCGCGGACCAGTCCCACCGCCGCCATCGGGCCGTACGTCCCGCGCGATGCGGCGCGAGGATCTCCTCTCGGGCGGTCTCTGCTCCCTGCGCGAGGCCGTCCCACCCTGGGTAGATGTCGTCGAGGGCCACGACGCGGACCGGGCCGGGCCAGTCCGCGGCGATCAATGCCGCCAGCGTGGTCTTGCCCGCCCCGGAGCGGCCGTCGAGGAGGACGACCGGCGCGGCGGGAGACGACAGCGCGGCGCTCGCCTGCGCCAGCGCAGCGGTCGCCGCGTCGCGCAGCGCCGTCGCGACCGGATCGTCAGCGCTTAAGGGCACGGATGACGCGACTGAGCGCGCGGCCGGCGACCCACACGAATGGGATCGCCACCGCCACCAGCGACACCAGGTTCGGCTCGAACCTCAGGTCGTCGCCCTTGCGGATGTAGGCGCCCAGGGGCACGGCGAATCCGCCGCCACCGCCGCCGCTGCCGCGGTCCTCGTCCTCACCGGCGCCGAAGCCCGACCAGGAGAGGGCGACGGGAACCAGACGGATGCCGTCGACGTCCTGCTGTTCGCCGTAGACGCTGCTGACGCCGAGGGACGCGGCCTGCTTACCGAGTTCAAGTGCGAGGTTGGGCATGCCTCCACCGTAGTGCGCCGCGTCGCCGCCGGGTAGGCGGGCGGCTGCGCTGTCACTCGGTGCGCGGCACGCGCGGGTTCGTGGGCAGTGCGTTCACGTCGCGGCGTGGACCGAGCACGCTGGCCCGCCTGACCGCTCCCGCGCCGAACCGCTCACGTGCGTCGTCGAGCGCGGCGTCGACCCGTCGCCACTCGGCATCGTCGTCCCAGAGCGGCATGAGCCCGCCACCGGCATGCTGCAGCTTCTCCGCGCGCACACCGATCAGTCGCACCGGCTGCGTCAGCTGCAGCGCCTCGAACAGGCCGATCGCGACGTCGCCGATGCGCTGCCCGACGTCCGTGGGCTCGGGAAGGCTCGACGCCCGGCTCAGTGTCGTGAAATCGGCGTACCGCAGCTTCAACGCGATCGTCCGCGCCCGAAACCCGCCGTCGCGCAGCCGCGCGGCGACCCGGTCGGAGAGCCGCCGCAACTCGCTGCGGAGCACCGTCGGGTCGGCGATGTCGTGCAGGAAGGTCTCCTCGTGCCCGATGCTCTTCTCCACCCGGTCGGTCTCCACGCTGCGCGGATCCACGCCGTGCGCCAGCTGCCACACCCGCTCGCCGCCGGCGGGGCCGAGGGCTCGTTCGATGACGCTGCGGGGGGACGCCAGGATGTCGGCGACGAGACGGATGCCGCGATTCTCCAGCGACTCGGCCGCTTTCGGCCCGACGCCCCAGAGCGCTGAGACCGGCAGCGCGGCGAGGAACGAGGCCGTGTCGGGCGCGCTGACGATCAGCATCCCGTCGGGCTTCGCGCGCGTCGAGGCGATCTTCGCGACGTGCTTGGTCGCGGCGACGCCGACGCTGCACACGAGACCGGTCTCGGCTTTCACCCTCGTCCGCAGCATCCGTGCGATCTGTCCCGGCGTGCCCCAGAGCCGGCGCGCACCGGAGACGTCGAGGAACGCTTCGTCGATCGACAGCGGCTCGACGAGCGGCGTGATGTCGTGGAAGATCCCCATGACCTGTCGGGAGAGGGCCGCGTATCGCTCGAAGTGCGGCACGACGACGGTCGCGTGCGGGCACAGCCGCAGCGCGACCTGGACGGACATCGCCGAGCGCACGCCGTAGCGCCGCGCCTCGTAGGAGGCGCTGGAGACGACGCCGCGCCCCTCCATGCCGCCGACGATGAGCGGCTTGCCGGCCAGCGACGGGTCGTCGAGCACCGCGACCGACGCGTAGAACGCGTCCATGTCGACGTGGAGGATGCGGGTGCCGGTGTCGTCGGCATCGTCGGGCGAGACCATCCGCCCGCTGCCGTCTCCTCGCCCCATGCCTCCATCCTCCCCCGACCCGCCGACACCGGCGCGCCCCTCGCGGGGAGCGAGCCGGTCAGCCGGCGGCGCGCTCCAGGACGAGCTCGCGGACGCGGGCGGCGTCGGCCTGACCGCGCATCGCCTTCATGACCGCACCGATGACGGCGCCGGCGGCCTGCACCTTGCCGTCGCGGATCTTCGCCAGCACGTCCGGCTGCGCCGCGAGGGCCTCGTCGATCGCGGCGATGAGGGCGCCGTCGTCCGAGACGACCGCGAGCCCGCGGGCGTCCACGACCTCCTGCGGCGTGCCCTCACCGGCGATGACGCCCTCGAGCACCTGACGCGCGAGCTTGTCGGTGAGCGTGCCCGCGTCGACGAGGCGCTGCAGGGCGGCGACGGATGCCGGCTCGACCAGCGAGCTCGCCTCCACACCCTGGGCGTTCGCGATGCGACTGATCTCGCCCGTCCACCACTTGCGCGCCGCGGCCGGCGGCGCGCCGGCGGCGACCGTCGCCTCGATCTCGGCGAGGAGCCCGCCGTTGACGACATCCTGGAACTCCAGGTCGGTGAAGCCCCAGTCCGTCTTCAGGCGCCTGCGGCGCACGGCGGGCGGTTCGGGCAGCGCGGCGCGCAGACTCTCGATGAGCTCAGCCGATGGCGCGACGGGCAGCAGGTCGGGCTCCGGGAAGTAGCGGTAGTCGTCGGCATCCGACTTGGGACGGCCGGGCGAGGTCGTTCCGGTGTCCTCGTGCCAGTGGCGGGTCTCCTGCGTGATGGTGCCACCGTCGGCGAGGATCGCGGCCTGGCGCTGGATCTCGTACCGCACCGCCCGCTCGACCGATCGCATCGAGTTGACGTTCTTCGTCTCGGTGCGGGTGCCGAGCTTCTCCTGACCGCGCGGCCGCAGCGACACGTTGGCGTCGCAGCGGAGGTTGCCGCGCTCCATGCGCGCCTCGGAGATGCCGAGACCGATGACGATGTCGCGGATCGCCCGCACATAGGCGGCCGCGAGCTCGGGCGCGCGGTGCTCGGCGCCGAAGATCGGCTTCGTGACGATCTCGACGAGCGGCACGCCGGCGCGGTTGTAGTCGACGAGCGAGTACTCGGCGCCCTGGATGCGGCCGGTGGCGCCGCCGACGTGCGTCAGCTTGCCGGCATCCTCCTCCATGTGCGCGCGCTCGATCGGCACCTCGAAGGTCGTGCCGTCGGTGAGCTCGACCTGGATCTGGCCCTCGAACGCGATCGGCTCGTCGTACTGGCTGATCTGATAGTTCTTGCCGAGATCGGGGTAGAAGTAGTTCTTGCGCGCGAAGCGGCTCGACGGCGCGATCGAGCAGCCGAGCGCGAGACCCAGCGAGATCGAGTAGCGCACGGCCGTCTCGTTGACGACCGGCAGCGATCCCGGCAGGCCCATGTCGACGGGCGCGACGAGCGTGTTGGGCGCGGCGCCGTGATTGCGCTCGTTCGCGGGGTTCCCTGCGGGAGAGAACATCTTGGTCTCGGTGTTGAGCTCGACGTGCACCTCGAAGCCGAGCACCGGCTCGAACAGCTCGAGGGCCTTGTCGAAGTCCATCAGGGCGGCCTTGGCCATCAGCGGTTCCCTCCCAGCGCGGGCGCGCGGTCCAGCAGCGGGCCGCCCCACGAGTCGATGAGCAGCGTCTCGAGTGCGGCGCCGACGCGATACAGGCGCGCGTCTTCACGAGCCGGCGCGACGAACTGGATGCCGACGGGCAGCCCGTCCTCCTCGGCGAGGCCCGACGGGACCGAGATCCCCGGGACACCGGCGAGGTTCACCGGGATCGTCGTCACATCGTTGAGGTACATCTGGATCGGGTCGTCGATCTTCTCCCCCAGGCGGAACGCGGTCGTGGGCGCGGACGGCGTCGCGATGACGTCGACCTGCGCGAACGCCGCGTCGAAGTCGCGCTGAATGAGCGTGCGGACCTTCTGCGCGCTGCCGTAGTACGCGTCGTAGTAGCCCGCGGACAGCGCGTAGGTGCCGAGGATGATGCGGCGCTTGACCTCGTCGCCGAAGCCGACATCGCGCGAGCGCGCCATGACGTCTTCGACGGTGCCGCCGGGGACGTCGACGCGCAGGCCGAAGCGCACCGAGTCGAACTTCGCGAGGTTGCTCGACGCCTCGGCGGGCAGGATCAGGTAGTACGCGGCGACGCCGTACTCGAAGTGCGGCGCGCTGATCTCCACGATCTCGGCCCCCTGGGCCTCGAGGAGGGCAAGGGAGGCACGGAAGGATGCCGCGACTCCCGCCTGGAAGCCGCTGTCGGGCAGTTCGCGGATGACGCCGACCTTGAGGCCCTTCAGCCCTTCGCCGGTCGCGCCTTCTCGGGCCGCGGCGGCGAACGACGGCCAGGCGTCGGTCAGCGACGTCGCGTCGTGCGGGTCGTGCCCGGCGATGACGTCGTGCAGCAGCGCCGAGTCGAGCACGGTGCGCGAGACCGGGCCGACCTGGTCGAGCGAGGAGGCCAGCGCGATCGCGCCGTAGCGGCTCACGCCGCCATAGGTCGGCTTCATGCCGACGGTGCCGGTGACGTGCGCGGGCTGACGGATCGATCCGCCGGTGTCGGACCCGAGCGCGATGGGCGCCTCGAACGCGGCGACGGCCGCGGCGGACCCGCCGCCGGACCCACCCGGGATGCGTTCGAGATCCCACGGGTTGCGGGTCGGGCCGTACGCGGAGTGCTCCGTCGAGGACCCCATGGCGAACTCGTCCATATTGGTCTTCCCGAGAGGAACCAGTCCCGCGGCGCGCGCACGAGCGACGACGGTGGCGTCGTAGGGCGACATGAAGCCTTCGAGGATCTTGGACCCGCTCGTGGAGGGCATGTCGGTCGTGACGAGCACGTCCTTGATCGCGAGCGGAACGCCGGCGAGCTCCCCGAGCTGTTCACCGGCGGCACGGCGCCGGTCGATGTCCTGGGCGACGTCGAGCGCGTGGTCGCTGACGTGCAGGTAGGCGTGGACGTCGCCGTCGACGGCGGCGATGCGATCGAGGTGCGCCTGCGTCGCCTCGACGCTGGACACCTCGCCGGCGGCGAGCTTCGCGGCGAGGTCAGCGGCGCTCAGGCGCGTGAGATCGGTCACTGCTCCTCCGGCCCTCATTGCTCTTCACCGAGGATCGCGGTCACCCGGAAACGGCCCTCCGCGGCATCCGGAGCGTTCTGCAGCACCTGCTCGACGGTCAGCATGTCGCCGACGACGTCGGGGCGGAAGACGTTCGCCAGCGGAATCGGGTGGCTCGTCGCGGGCACGTCGGGAGTCGCGACCTCCGACACCTTCGCGATGTTGTCGACGATGACGGAGAGCTGCCCGGTCAGGCGCTGCACCTCGTCGTCGTCGAGCTGAATCCGGGCCAGCACGCCGAGATGGCGCACGAGTTCAGGGGTGATTTCAGACACCCGTCGATTCTAGACGGCCGCAGTCGAGGCTCTGCGGCGCGGGATCGGCTCTAGGCTGAGCGCGTGACGACGTACGAGCCGCCCCGCCCCTGGATCGCCAGCTACGCGGAGGGCGTCCCCGCCGACCTGGAGCCCGTCGGAGGCAATCTGCTGGACATCGTGGCGGCATCGGCGCGCGACTATCCCGAGGCGCCCGCCCTTCAGGTCTTCGGGCGGGAGACGACGTATCGCGCGCTGACGGATGCCGTCGAGCACGCCGCCGCGGGCCTGCGCGCTCTCGGCGTCGGCAAGGGCGACACCGTCGCGATCGTCCTCCCCAACTGCCCGCAGCACATCATCGCGTTCTACGCGATCCTGCGCCTCGGTGCGATCGCGGTCGAGCACAATCCGCTCTACACGCCGCGGGAGCTGCGCAAGCAGTTCGAGGACCACGGCGCGAAGACCGCGATCGTGTGGAGCAAGGTCGTCGCGACGGTCCAGGAGTTCCCTGCGGACCTCGCGGTGACGAACCTGATCGCCGTCGACGTCACGAAGGCGATGCCCGCGACGCTGCGGTTCGCCCTGCGGCTGCCGATCGCGAAGGCGCGCGCCTCGCGTGAGGCGCTCACCGAGCGGACGCGCGGCGCGATCGCGTGGGAGAAGCTGCTGCAGGCGCCGGCGCTGCCGGCATCCTTCCCGGGGCCTGCCACCGACGACGTCGCGATCATCCAGTACACGAGCGGTACCACCGGAACGCCCAAGGGCGCGGTGCTGACGCATCGCAACCTGCTGTCCAACGCCAGGCAGGCGCAGGCGTGGGTGCCGCAGATCCAACGCGGCAAGGGTTGCGTCGTGTACGCCGTGCTGCCGATGTTCCACGCGTACGGGCTCACGCTGTGCCTCACGTTCGCGATGTCGATGGGCGCGCGACTCGTCCTGTTCCCCCGGTTCGAGCCCGCCATGGTGCTCGAGGTCACGAAGAAGCACCCGGCGACGTTTCTCCCGCTCGTCCCGCCGATCGCCGACCGACTGCTGAAGGCGGCACGGGCCGAGGGGGTGTCGCTCGCCGGCACCGAAGTCGCGATCTCCGGCGCCATGACGCTCCCGCACGATCTCGTCGTGCCGTTCGAGGAGGCCTCCGGCGGCTACCTCGTCGAGGGCTACGGTCTGTCGGAGTGCTCCCCCGTGCTCATGGCCAACCCCGTCGCCGAGAACCGGAAGCCGGGCACGGTCGGCCTACCCCTGCCGGGCACCGAGTGCCGTGTCGTCGACCCCGACGACCCCACGGTAGACGTCCCGGCAGGTGAGCGCGGGGAGCTCGTCGTCCGCGGTCCGCAGGTGTTCCAGGGGTATTACGGCAAGCCCGAGGCGACCGAGGAGGTGTTCGCCGACGGCTGGTTCCGCACCGGCGACATCGTGCAGATCGACGAGGACGGGTTCGTCCGCATCGTCGACCGCATCAAGGAGCTCATCATCACCGGCGGCTTCAACGTCGCGCCGACGGAGGTCGAGAACGCGCTGCGCCAGCACCCGGACGTCATCGACGCCGCCGTCGTGGGCCTGCCGAGCGACCACTCCGGCGAGGAGGTCGTCGCGGCCGTCGTCCTCGACCCCGAGGCGAAGGATGCCGACGTCGAGGGCATCCGGGAGTTCGCGCGCAGCATCCTCACCCCGTACAAGGTGCCGCGGCGCATCTTCGTCGTCGATGAGCTGCCGACATCGCTCATCGGCAAGGTGCTGCGCCGCCAGGTCCGCGAGTCGCTGCTGCAGCTCACCCAGCCGTCGGAGTGATCACCCCGCGTCGGGGTCGAGCGCATCGAGCGCGGCGGGACCCTGCTCGACGAGGAGGCGGAACTGCGCGGCGTCGATGATGCGGATGCCGAGCTCTTCGGCCTTACCGAGCTTCGAACCCGCACCCGGGCCCGCTGCGACGAAGTCGGTCTTCTTCGAGACGCTGGAGGCGGCCTTGCCGCCGGCGGCGATGATCGCCTCCTGCGCCCCCTCCCGGGTGTAGCCCTCGAGCGAGCCGGTCGCGACGACGGTGACGCCCTCCAGCACGCCGCCCGCGGCGGCAGCCGCGCCGGGACCGGGGTGTCCGGGGATCTCCAGCCGCGCGCCCGCGGCCTCCCAGCGCTCGACGATCTCGCGATGCCAGTCGACCTCGAACCATTCCAGGAGCGAGTCGGCGATGATCCCGCCGACGCCTTCCACCGCCGCCAGCTCCTCGCGGCTCGCGGCGCGGATCGCGGCCATCGACCCGAACCACTGGGCCAGCGCGCGCGCCGCGACGGGGCCGACGTGACGGATGCTGAGGGCCACGAGGAAGCGCCAGAGGTCCTTCGTCTTCGCCTTCTCGAGTTCTTCGATGAGCGTCAGCGCCTGCGCGGAGGGCTGCGGGCCGGTGAGGCCCTCCTTCTTCTCGGCCGGGGACGGCTGACGGCGGAACGGCGCGCGGGTCACCGGCTCGCCGCTCTGCTCGTCGAGCTTGGGCTCGCCCGTCTCGGCGTCGCGCACGACGACCTCGATCGGGACGAGTTCGTCGAGCGTGAGGTCGAACAGCCCCGCCTCGGTGCGCAGCGGCGGCTCCGCCCGCACGGTCGGCTGGGTGAGCGCGGCGGCGGTGACCTCGCCGAGCGCCTCGATGTCGAGCGCCCCGCGCGAGCCGATGTGCTCGACACGTCCGCGCACCTGGGCGGGGCACGTCCGCGTGTTGGGGCAGCGCAGGTCGATGTCGCCCTCTTTCGCGGGCGCGAGGGTGGCTCCGCACTCGGGGCACTGCGTCGGCATGACGAACGCGCGCTCGCTGCCGTCGCGCAGCTCGACCACCGGGCCGAGCACCTCGGGGATGACGTCGCCGGCCTTCCGCAGCACGACGGTGTCGCCGATGAGCACGCCCTTGGCGACGACGACCTCCTGATTGTGGAGGGTCGCCTGCCGCACCACCGAGCCCGCGACCCGCGCGGGCGCCATCACCGCGAACGGCGTCGCGCGGCCGGTCCGCCCGACCGACACCACGATGTCGAGCAGCTTGGTGTTGACCTGCTCGGGCGGGTACTTGTAGGCGATCGCCCAGCGCGGTGCGCGGCTCGTCGCCCCGAGTTCGTCGTGCAGGGCGAGCTCGTCGACCTTGACGACGACACCGTCGATCTCGTGTTCGACGTCGTGCCGGTGCTCGCCGTAGTGCGTGACGAAGTCGAGCACGCCGTCGATGTCGTCCGCCGTGCGGAAATACGGGCTCGTCGGGAGTCCCCACTCCGCCAGCAGTGCGTACACCTCGCTCTGCGACTGCACGGGCGGCGCGGGCCAGGCGCCGATGCCGTGCACGAACAGGCGCAGCGAGTCCAGCCGCGCGCGTCCGGCCTCCAACTCCATCCCGCTCTTCTTCTCCAGCTGCTGGCGCAGCCCGCCGCTGGCGGCGTTGCGCGGATTGGCGAAGGCCGGAAAGCGGCGCGCAGCACTACGCGTGAGCTTCTCCTCGTCGCCGCCCCGCGCCAGGCCGTCCGCGATGACGCGCTCGCGCAGTCGCGCCTGCAGCGCGTTCAATTCATCGAATGCCGCGACGGGAATATAGACCTCACCGCGCACCTCCACGAGCGGCGGATGGCCGGTGCCGGACAACCGCGAGGGGATGCCGGCGACCTGCACGGCATTGACCGTCACGTCCTCTCCGACGCGCCCGTCGCCGCGTGTCGCCGCCGAGACGAGCACGCCGTTCTCGTAGCGGAGGTTGATCGCAAGGCCGTCGATCTTCAGTTCGAGCAGCCAGCGCACAGCCCGTCCCGCGGCCCCCTGCGTCTTGACGCACCAGTCGCGCAGCTCGTCGGCACTGAAGACGTTGTCGAGGCTCAGCATCCGCTCCGCGTGCTCGACGGGAGCGAACATCGAGGCCTGCGCGGCTCCCACCGACAGCGTCGGCGAGTCCTGACCCTGCACCTCCGGGTAGGCGCGCTCGATCGCCTCGAGGGCGCGCATCCACCCGTCGTACGTCGCGTCGTCGACGATCTCGGCGTCGCGGCCGTAGTACGCCTCGCGCGCTCCGACGATCAGCTCGATGAGCCGGTCGGACGCGGCGCGGGCCTCGTCGAGCGTCGCGGGAAGCTCCTCTGCAGTATCGGTCACACCGAGAGTCTAGGAGGGGGTGCCGACACCGCCGGGGCGCTTGCGCGCGGACGCAGGATGCGCTTACGCGGTGACCGGCACGGCGGAGACCGTCCGGTCGATCGTGAACTGGCCGATGACACGGGTGCCGTCGTACAGCACCGCCGTCTGGCCGGGTGCGACGCCGTCGAAAGGCACCGCGGGGGTCACCGTGAGAGCGCCGCCGACGAAGGCAGCCCGTGCGGGCACCGGCTCGGCATGGGCGCGGATCTGCACGTCGCAGTCGAAGGCGTCGGATGCCGGGGCGCGCCCCGCCCACGTATACCGCTCGCCCGCGATCTCCGCGGTCGCGAGCGCCTCCTTCGGACCGACGACGACCGTGTTGGAGACGGGGCGCACCTCGAGGACGAACCGCGGCTTGCCGTCCGAGGCGGGAACGCCGAGCTTGAGGCCGCGCCGCTGGCCCACGGTGTACGCGTGCGCGCCCTCGTGACTGCCGACGACGGCGCCCGAGCGGTCGACAATCGCTCCGGCCTGCGCACCGACCCGGTCGGCGAGCCAGCCGCGGGTGTCGCCGTCGGGGATGAAGCAGATGTCGTGGCTGTCGGGCTTCTGCGCGACCGTCAGGCCGCGCGCGGCCGCCTCGGCCCGAACGAGCGCCTTCGACGGCGTCGAGCCCAGCGGGAAGTAGGTGTGGGCGAGCTGCTCGGCCGTCAGCACGCCGAGCACGTACGACTGATCCTTCGCCTCGTCGCTCGCACGGTGCAGCTCCCGCCCGTCCGGCCCGTCGACGAGGGTCGCGTAGTGCCCCGTGCAGACGGCGTCGAAGCCCAGTTCGATCGCACGCTCCAGCAGCGCGGCGAACTTGATCTTCTCGTTGCAGCGCATGCACGGGTTCGGCGTGCGGCCGGCCCGGTACTCGGCCACGAAGTCGTCGATGACGTCGTCGCGGAACCGCTCGGAGAAGTCCCACACGTAGAACGGGATGCCGAGGCGGTCCGCCGCCCGGCGGGCGTCCATCGCGTCCTCGATCGTGCAGCAGCCACGGCTGCCGGTGCGCAGGGTTCCGCCGGCGCGTGACAGCGCGAGATGCACGCCGACGACGTCGTGCCCAGCCTCCACGGCCCGCGCGGCCGCGACGGCGGAGTCCACTCCGCCGCTCATCGCCGCCAAGATCCGCATGCCTCCAGTCTACGAGCGCGACAGCGGGGCGGTCGCGGCGGAGGCGACGGTCAGCGGCCGGCGGAGGCGAGGGCGCGCGCGTACGCGTCGGGAAGGGCCGCCAGCACCGCATCCACGTCGGCATCCGTCGTCGTGCGTCCCAGCGTGATGCGCAGCACCGACCGGGCGGCGCGCTCGTCGCGGCCGAGCGCGAGGACGACGTGCGAGGGCTCGGCGACGCCGGCCTGACAGGCGGAGCCGGTGGAGACGGCGATCCCGGCGACGTCGAGGAGGAACAGCAGCGTCTCCCCCGCCGCCCCCGGGAAGAGCACGTGCACGTTCCCGGGGAGCCGGTGCCGCGGATCGCCCAGAAGCTCGGCGTCGGGCACTCCGGTGCGGATGCCGGCGATGAGCCGATCGCGCAGCCCCGACAGGCGCTGCGACTCCGCGACCCGTTCCGCCTCGGCCTCGGTCAGGGCGGCCGCCAGCGCGGCGGCCCCCGCGACGTCCGGCGTGCCCGACCGCAGCGCGCGCTGCTGCCCGCCGCCGTGGAGGAGCGGCGCGAGCGCGGCGTGCCGCGAGACGACGAGGGCACCGGTGCCCACCGGCGCGCCCACCTTGTGCCCCGACAGGCTCAACGCCACGAGCCCCGCGGCGTCGCGGGCATCCCCACGCCAGCGCGCGAAGTCGACGGGGAGATGCCCGAGGGCGCCGACGGCGTCCAGGTGCAGCGGCACACCGGCGGATGCTGCGGCAGCGGCGAGTGCGGCAGCATCCTGCACCGTGCCGACCTCGTTGTTCGCCACCAGCGCCGTCGCAAGCGCGGCTGGGCGCTCCCCGTCGTCCGCGCACGCGGCGGCGAAGCCGTTCGGGTCGATGCGGCCGACCCCGTCGAGCGGGATGGCCCGGATCCGCGCCCCCTGCGTCTGCAGCCACGCCGCCGTGTCGAGCGTGGCGTGGTGCTCGCCGTCCGGCAGCACGATCGCTTCCGCGCCCGCCGGCCGTGCCCACCACAGCCCCTTGAGGGCGAGGTTGACCGACTCGGTCCCGCCGGAGGTCAGCACGACCTCGATCGGGTCGCAGTCCACGACCGCGGCGATCGCCTCCCGCGACTCCTCGAGCAGCCGGCGCGCCGCCTGGCCGGCGCCGTGCACGGACGAGGCGTTGCCGGTGATGGCAGACGCCGCGAGCCACGCATCGCGCGCGACGGCTCGCACCGGAGCCGAGGCGGCGTGGTCGAGGTAGATCGTCATGACGCTCCCCCGCTGCTCAGGCGGCCGGCTCACCGCGTTACTACTGTAGAGCGCATGGTCAGCCCGCACCCGACGAGCACCGCGCCCCTCGGCATCCCCTCGGCGACGGGTGACGCCCCGCCGATCCCCGCGTTCCTCGGCGCCGCCTACGACGATCTCGGCGTCACCCTGGGCCCCGAGGGGGCGTCGCTGCGCGTCTGGTCGGAGGGCGCGACGAGCATCGACCTGGTGATCTTCGACGCCGTCGACCTCGACTGGATCACGGCGACCCTGCCGCTGGCGCCCGTCGGCGAGGACGTCTGGGAGGTCCGCACCGCCGACCTGCGGGTCGGCACCCGGTACGCGCTGCGGGTCGATGGCCCGGCGGGCGCCGGTCACATGTTCAACCCGTCGAGCCTGCTCATCGACCCCTACGCCCGCGGGCTCGTGCCCGTGCGCCTCGGCGAATGGCGCTCGGTCGTCGTCGATGACGCGTTCGACTGGCAGGGCGTCGCGGCGCCGCGCACGCCGCTCGATCGCACGGTCGTCTACGAGGCCCACGTCACGGGGCTCACCAAGCGGCACCCGGACATCCCGCCGGCGCTGCACGGCACGTACGCGGGGCTCGGGCACCCCGCCATGATCGAGCATCTGCAGCGACTGGGCATCACCGCCGTCGAGCTCCTCCCGATCCACGCATTCGAGACCGAGCCGCGGCTGCTGCACCAGGGCCGCACCAACTACTGGGGCTACAACTCGCTGGCCTTCTTCGCGCCGCACGCGCCCTACGCCACCGCCGAGGCGATCGCGGCCGGTCCGGATGCGGTGCTGCGCGAGCTCAAGGAGATGGTGCGGGCTCTCCACGCGGCCGGCATCGAGGTCATCCTCGACGTCGTCTACAACCACACCGCGGAACTGGGCATCGGCGGCCCTCGATCCAGCTTCCGCGGCATCGACAACCGCGCCTACTACCGCCAGCACGACGACGGCGCCTACATCGACGTCACCGGATGCGGCAATTCGCTGAACACGGCGACGGATGCCGCGGCCCGCCTCGTGATCGACTCACTGCGCTACTGGGCGCGAGAGGTGCACATCGACGGCTTCCGGTTCGATCTCGCCGTGACGCTCGGGCGCGACGGCGCGCACGCCTTCTCGCCCGATCACCCCCTGCTGCGGGCGATCGTCGATGATCCGGCGCTGGCGGGCGTGAAGCTCATCGCCGAGCCGTGGGACGTCGGGATCGGCGGATGGCAGACCGGCAACTTCGGCGCGGGCTGGTCGGAGTGGAACGACCGCTATCGCAACCGGGTGCGCAACTTCTGGCTGAGCGACGTCGACTACGCGCGGCGCGCGGCGACCTCACCGGTCGGCATCGGCGGGTTCGCGACGCGCCTCGCCGGCTCCTCGAACACGTTCAGTGAGGAACGCGGTCCGCTCGCCAGCGTCAACTTCGTCACGGCCCACGACGGCTTCACCCTGCGCGACCTGGTGTCGTACGACGTCAAGCACAACCTCGGCAACGGCGAGCAGAACCGTGACGGCGCCGACACGAACCGCTCCTTCAACCACGGCGCGGAGGGCGCCACCGACGATCCCCACATCCTCGCGACGCGCCGCAAGGCGATGCGGAATCTCCTCGGCACGCTGCTGCTCTCGGCCGGTGTGCCGATGATCACGGCCGGCGACGAGATCGGACGCACCCAGCGCGGCAACAACAACGCGTACTGCCATGACTCCCCTCTCACCTGGCTGAACTGGCAGCTCGCGCCGTGGCAGGAGGATCTCCTCGCCCACGTGCGCCGTCTCGTCCGGCTGCGCCACGACAACCCGGCGCTGCGCCCGCACCGCTACGCCCACGCCGCGTACGAGGTGCCGAACTCGTCCGTCATCGACTGGTACGACGAGCACGGCGAGACGATGTCGATCGAGCGCTGGACCAACCCCGCGCACCGGACGCTGCAGTATCTCGCGCAGTCCACGCCGGAACAGGGCGAGCCCAACCGCATCCTCCTCATCGTCCACGGCACCGAGCACCCCATCGACGTGACCCTTCCGGAGATCGAGGACGTCACCGGCTACGTCTCGCTGTGGTCGAGCGTTCCCGAACGGCCCGACGAGGACGAGCCGGTCCTCGCGCCGGGAGAGGTCATCGCGCTCCCCGGCACGGCCATGCATCTGTTCCGGGTCACCTGAATCCGGGTAGGTTCGAGTCGTGACATCGACGACGCGTTCCGCTCCCCCCGCATCCTCGCCCGGCGCGGCGGCGCCGACGCTGCGCAGCACGGCGCAGATCCCGCTGCGGCCCGCCGTCGCCCTCCCCGACGCGCCCGAGAGCGGCGTCGGGCGGATCCCGCTGCTGCTGCCGCGCCCGGCGGTCCCCACCGGGCTGCACCCCCCGTCGGCGTTCGCCGGCGAAGCCGTCGTGTTCGGCGTCACCGCCTTCCGTGAGGGCCACGATCTCATCGGCGTGCACCTGCGGCTGACCTCGCCGTCGGGAGTGTCGTCGCTGCACCGGCTGACGCCGCTCGGTGACGGGTTCGATCGGTGGGAGGTGGAGGTGGCGCCGCTGGAGGAGGGTGTCTGGACCTTCCGCTTCGAGGCGTTCGCGGACGATTACGCGACATGGGAGCACGCCGCCGAACTGAAGATCGCGGCCGGGGTGGACAGCGCGCTCATGCGCGAGATGGGCGCGCTGCTGCTGACCGCCGCCGCCGCCGAGAAGGACCGCCCCGTAGCACAGCGCCGCGCGCTCTCCGGCGCGGCGGCCACCCTGCGCGATGAGGCGACGACCGACGAGGCGGCTCTGATCGTCGTCCGTGACCCGGCGATCGCCGCCTTCTTCCGGGAGCGCCCGATGGCGAGCCTCACCACGGCCGGCCGGCCGCAGGAGCTCCTCGTCGAACGCGAGCGGGCGGGCGTCGGCGCCTGGTACGAGTTCTTCCCCCGCTCCGAAGGGGCCAAGCGCTTGAAGGACGGGACCATCAAGAGCGGCACGTTCCGCACCGCGACCAAGCGCCTGCCGGCTGTCGCGGCGATGGGGTTCGACGTGCTGTATCTGCCGCCCATCCACCCGATCGGCGAAGTGAACCGCAAGGGCCCGAACAACACCCTCACCGCGGGAGAGGGCGACCCCGGGTCGCCGTGGGCGATCGGCTCGGCCGCCGGCGGACACGACGCGGTGCATCCGGACCTCGGCAGTCTCGCCGACTTCCGTGCATTCGTGCGCGCTGCGAGGGCCGAGGGCCTGGAGATCGCCCTCGACCTCGCACTGCAGGCCGCCCCCGACCACCCGTGGGTGCGAGAGCACCCGGAGTGGTTCACGACCCTGCCGGACGGATCGATCGCGTACGCCGAGAACCCGCCCAAGAAGTACCAGGACATCTATCCGATCAATTTCGACAACGATCCGGCGGGCATCCGCGCCGAGGTCCTGCGGATCGTGCGCCACTGGATTGCGCAGGGGGTGAAGATCTTCCGCGTCGACAACCCGCACACCAAGCCCCTGCAGTTCTGGGAGTGGCTGATCGCCACGGTGAACGCCGAGCACCCCGACGTCGTCTTCCTCGCCGAGGCGTTCACCCGTCCCCGCCCGATGCAGGCGCTCGCGCAGGTCGGCTTCCAGCAGAGCTACTCGTACTTCACGTGGCGCAACACCAAGAGCGAGCTCGAGGAGTTCTTCCATTCGATCTCCCACGAGACCGCCGACTTCATGCGGCCGAACCTGTTCGTGAACACGCCGGACATCCTCACGGAGTACCTGCAGTACGGCGGTCGTCCCGCGTACAAGATCCGCGCCGCCCTCGCCGCCACCGCGGGCGCGTCCTACGGCGTCTACGCGGGGTACGAGCTCGTCGAGAACGTCGCCCGGCCCGGTTCCGAGGAGAACATCGACAACGAGAAGTACGAGTACAAGCTCCGTGATTGGGATGGCGCGGCATCCGCCGGCACGACGCTGGGGCCGTATCTGACGCGTCTCAACGAGATCCGCCGCGCGCATCCGGCGCTGCGGCAGCTGCGCAACCTCACGATCCACTGGAGCGACGACGACGCCATCCTCGTCTACGTCAAGCATCTCCCCGCCGCTCTCAGCCCGACCGGGCAGGCCGACACGATCATCGTCGTCGCCAACGTCGACCCGCATTCCACCCGCCAGACGACCGTCCACATCGACAGTTCGGTCTTCGGTATCCCGCGCGGTCACGACTACGCCGTCGAAGACCTCATCACGGGTGCGCAGTGGACCTGGAACCAGGACAACTTCGTCCGCCTGGACGCGTTCGACGAACCCGTCCACATCCTGCACGTCAAGGAGTCCCGATGAGCGCTGTTTCCGACGAGATCCTCGACACCGTCGCGACCGGCTCCTACCACGCGCCGCACGACGTGCTGGGACCCCATCGCCTGCCCGACGGCAGCTGGGTGATCCGCACCCGCCGGCCCATGGCGCGGACGGTGACCGCTGAGCTGGACGACGGCACCGCGGTCACCCTCGCGCACGTGCGCAGCGGCGTCTGGGAGGGGACCACGCCCCACCAGCCCCGGGCGTACGAGATCGTCGCGACCTACGACGGCGCACCGGACTTCCGGGCCGACGACCCCTACCGTCATCTGCCGTCGCTCGGCGAGATGGACCAGTACCTCATCGGGGAGGGGCGTCACGAGGAGCTGTGGCGCGTCCTCGGCGCGCACGTGCGGCACTACGACGGCGTCAGCGGCGTGTCGTTCGCGGTGTGGGCGCCGCACGCGCGGGCGGTGCGGGTGACCGGTGACTTCAACGCGTGGGACGGTCAGGGGCACGCGCTGCGCAGTCTCGGCTCCAGCGGCGTGTGGGAGCTGTTCGTCCCCGGCCTCGGCGCCGGCACGACGTACAAGTACGAGATCCTCACGCGTCGTGGCGAGTGGATCCTCAAAGCCGACCCCATGGCCCAGTGGGCGGAGGTGCCGCCGGCGACCGGCTCGGTCGTCACGGAGAGCACGTACACGTGGGGGGATGCCGAGTGGCTCGCCCGCCGCGCCGCCGGTGACGTCCTGTCGCAGCCGATGTCGACCTACGAGCTGCATTTCGGCTCCTGGCGTCCGGGACTCGGCTACCGCGACGCGGCCGACCCGCTCATCGACTACCTCACCGAGGTCGGCTACACGCACGTGGAGTTCCTGCCGCTGGCCGAGCACCCCTTCGGCGGCTCGTGGGGCTACCAGGTCTCGGGCTACTACGCCCCGACGAGTCGCTTCGGAACCCCGGACGACCTGCGCTACCTCATCGACCGGCTCCACCAGGCCGGCTTCGGGGTCATCATGGACTGGGTCCCCGGGCACTTCCCGAAAGACGCGTTCGCCCTCGCCCGGTTCGACGGCGAGGCGCTCTACGAGCACCCCGACCCCCGCCGCGGCGAGCACAAGGACTGGGGGACGCTCATCTTCGACTACGGCCGCAACGAGGTGCGCAACTTCCTCGTCGCGAACGCGCTGTACTGGCTCGAGGAGTTCCACGTCGACGGTCTGCGCGTGGACGCGGTGGCCTCGATGCTGTACCTCGACTACTCGCGCGAGGCGGGCGAGTGGGAGCCCAACATCCACGGCGGTCGCGAGAACCTCGAGGCCATCCGCTTCCTGCAGGAGGTCAACGCCACCGCCTACAAGCGCTACCCCGGCATCGCGATGATCGCCGAGGAATCCACGAGCTACCCCGGAGTGACCGCGCCCACCAGCGCCGGCGGCCTCGGATTCGGGCTCAAGTGGAACATGGGTTGGATGAACGACTCGCTGGAGTACATCAAGCGGGACCCGATGTACCGGTCCCACCACGAGGGCGAGCTGTCCTTCTCGTTCGTCTACGCGTTCAGCGAGCACTTCGTGCTGCCGATCAGTCACGACGAGGTCGTGCACGGCAAGGGGACGCTGTTCACGCGCATGCCGGGCGATCACTGGCAGAAGCTCGCGAACACGCGGGCCTTCCTCGCCTACATGTGGGGCCACCCCGGCAAGCAGCTGCTGTTCATGGGTCAGGACTTCGGTCAGCTGTCGGAATGGTCTGAGGGCCGGGGCCTGGACTGGTGGATGCTCGACCAGCCGCCGCACCGTCAGCTCCTCGACTTCGTCGGCGCCCTCAACCGCGTCTACCGGGAGAACGCGCCGCTGTGGGCCCGCGACAGCGACGGATCCGCCTTCGCGCGCATCGGTGCGCCGACGTGGAACCCGAATGTCATCGCGATGGCGCGGCACGACCATCACGGCAACTGCGTCGTCGTGGTCGCGAACTTCTCCGGGGTGCCGATCCACGACTACGTGCTCGATCTACCGCGTGGCGGTGAGTGGACGGAGCTGCTGAACTCCGACGCCGCCGCCTACGGCGGATCGGGCGTCGGCAACCTCGGCGCCGTCCACGCGGACGACAACGGCCGCGCGACGATGGTGCTGCCCCCGCTCGGCGTCCTCTGGCTCGGCCGGCGCGGCTGAGGTCAGAACAGCAGGCTGGCGAGGCGTCCGCGGGCGCGGATGACCCGCGCGTCACCGTCGCCGACGAGCCCGAACAGCTCCAGCAGGCGCTCCCGCACAGGGGCGCGCTCGTCGGCGGGCAGCTGCGCGAACAGATCGAGCAGGCGGGCGAAGGCGTCGTCCACGTGACCGCCCGCGATGTCGAGGTCGGCGACGGCGAACTGGGCGTCCACGTCGAGCGGGGCGGATGCCGCGGCATCCCGCGCCTGCTGCAGATCCACGCCCTGCACACGCTGCAGCAGGCGCACCTGGCCGAGCCCGGCGCGGGCCTGCTCGTCGCGCGGATCCTGTGCGAGCGCCTGCTCGTACGCGGTGACGGCGCGCGCATAGTCGCCCGCCTCGATCGCGTCGAAGGCTTCCTGATGCAGCGGAGGCAGCGCCGGTTCGGCGGGCTCGTCGGCATCCGGTGCCGCCTCGCCCACGGGCACCGTGCCGGTCACGCCGTGCTGCGCCGCGAGCTGGAGCAGCTGGGCGAACACCTCGCGCACCTGCTGCTCGGGCACGGCGCCGGTGAACAGCGGCACCGGCTGCCCCGCGACGAGCGCGACGACCATCGGGATCGACTGGGCGCGGAAGCCCTGCGCGAGCTGCGGGTTCGCGTCGACGTCGACCTTCGCGAGCACCAGGCGCCCGCCGAGCTCGACGACCACCTTCTCGAGGATCGGGCTCAGCTGCGTGCACGGCCCGCACCACTCCGCCCACAGGTCCACCACGACCGGCACCGTGCGCGAGAGCTCGAGCACCTGGCCGAACGACTCATCGGTCGCGTCGAAGACCAGCGACGGCGCGCCGCGTCGAGCCTCCGCGCCAGTCGCCGGCGCGGGAGCGGCCGCGCGGGAGCGGAGTGAGGACAGGTCGACGGCGCCGCGCATCACGGCGCCGGGCGTGGGATCGGACACTACGGGACCACCTTCGCGTCGAGGATTGCGGACGAGTACCCGAGCAGTTGGATGCGCTTGCTGGAGCTCTGCGAGGGCACGAAGAAGAAGAGCTGGTCGAGGTACGTCGTCGTGAAGCCCGTGGACGACTGGGGGACGCCGGTGAGGGTCTGCACGAGCGGATTGTTGTCGAGCTTGATCACGGCGTCGGTGTTCGTCGGCACCACCGTGTCGGTCTCGTTCACCGTGACCGCGACGATCGCGCCGGAGTCCAGCGTCGCGAGCGATTTCGGCTCCTCCGCCCCGGCACTGGCGCTGAATGTCAGTGTGCCGGTCTGCGCGGCGGTCTGGTTGAACGCGTCCATGCGCTCGGCGCGGTTCTGCGCCACGAGGGTGCGGAACGGATCGCTGGACGCGTCGAACAGGTCGGCGTAGGTGCTGGCATCGCCGTTGGTGATGATGTCGGCGTAGGCCGCGGCGACCTCGTTGGGCGGCAGCGTGAGGAAGGGGGATTCCGGGTCGATCGCGACGGCGCCCACGTAGGTCGGCGCGAGGTTGAGGCTCGCATCGGCGACGAGCTCGGATTCGTTCGTCAGCTTGTAGGGCGACCACGGGTCGGCCTGCGTCAGGCTCATGATGACATCGGCGGTCGTCGTGCCGGTCTCGACGACGGCGAAGAACGTGCGGGGCCACTGGTCGTAGGCCTCGGGCAGGACGACCCGCACCGGCGACGCGGGGACGGCGGCGGGGACCGGCGCGTCGGCGACGTCCTTCAGCGTGTACGCGGTCTCGCGGGTGGCCAGCGCGGGCCCGGTGAGGCGGAGCGCGGCAGCAGCCGGGTCCTTCGCCTCATCCGCCGCGGCGACGTCCTCGGACACACGCGCCAGGATCCGCTCGGCTTGCGCCTGCGTCACGACCGGACTGCCCTGGTCATGGGGGACGACGACCGACGGCGACGGCGAGGCCGTCGGCGTCGAGCCGAACTGCGGCCATGCGTCGGCGGAGCAGCCGGCGAACAGCAGCGCGCTCACGGCGACGGCGGGAACGACGACCATGCGACGGCGGCCCCGGGTCAACTGACGGCGGCCGGGCGTCGCGCTGATGACCCCCTTGTCGGCCTCTTCGACCGAGAGGTCGATCGGCTCGGTGACCGGCAGCGGCAGCCCCTTGCGCCGCGGCCCGCGGGAGCGGCGCGCGTGACGGACACCGAGGATGTACAGCACGATCCCTCCGAGCAGCAGGATGCTGCCGCCGACGATCAGGGGACCTGCCCAGGGCGTGGTGGCTCCGGTCGGCCACGTCAGGCTGAGGCTGCTGGGGGCGGGCGCGACGCCGTCGGTGGCCACGAGCAGACTCATGTCCGCGGGAAGCTGCAGCGGCGTGATGAGCACGTCGTCCTGCTGGAACTCGTCGAGCCACAGGTCCGAGCCGATGGGGCTGATCGGCTCCGTGTCCGCCGCGGGCGGGTTCTTCGCCGCGACCGCCTCGGAGGCGATCTCGCCGTCATCCTCCGTGATGTGCGTGTACTCCGAGGGGGTCAGCCACGCCTCGAGGTCGGCGGTGCGACCGTAGGCGGCGAAGATCGTGCCGTCCTCCTGCACGCGCAGGGTCTGCGACCCGTCGTGGCTGTTGAGCACGGCGCCGTCGATGAGGACGTACGGCGCGTCGCCGGTGACCGAGATCGCCTGGCTTTCCGTCTTCGGTCCTTGGAAGACGGTGCGCTGTGCGATACCGGCACCGATCATGAGGGCGGCGAGCACGAAGGCCGTCACAGCCCAGACGAAACGCACGAAACGACACCTCCCTGTGCTCCGCTCGGGGTCGCGGCGCACAACTTCGACGTCTCAGACTAGCGAAAAGCGGCTGAATGTCGCCCGGGAGGGCACGTCTTGCCTGTCGCGAGGGTCCCCGTGCGTATTCTTGCAAGGCGGCCGCGCACAGACGGCGCCGCCGTCGGCATCCTGACTCGAGGATTCGGGGGAACCATGAAACTGCAGCAGCCGTTCCGCACCGCGCTGATCGCGACGCTCGGTGTGGGCGTCGGCATCCTGCTCATCACGAGTGTGCAGACGCTGTCGACGATCCTGCTCTACGTGGGCACGGCGCTCTTCCTCGCGCTGGGCCTCGACCCCGCGGTCTCGTGGCTCGAGCGACGGGGCCTCCCCCGCTGGGCGGCCCTGCTCATCACGTTCGCCGCCGTGCTGGCGGTGTTCGCGGGAATCATTCTCATCGTGATCCCCGTTCTCGTGGGGCAGATCTCGCAGCTGGTGACGCAGCTCCAGAAGCTGGTGCAGAGCGCCGTCGACGGCGACTGGAACCCCGTCGATGCCCTCTCAGACTGGCTGCACAGCGTGTTCCCCGCGCTCGACGTGGACAAGGTCTTCACCGCCATCTCGCAGTGGTACGAGTCGCTGGACCTCGGCCAGATCGGCGGCGCCGCGACCGGGGCGGTCCTCTCGATCGGTGCTGGCATCGTCGCGGGATTCACCGGCGCGATCATCGTGCTGATCCTGACGATCTACTTCACCGCCTCCACCCCGAGCCTCAAGGCGTCGGTGTACCAGCTCGTGCCGGCATCCAAGCGCGCGCGCTTCATCGACCTGTCCGAGCAGATCACGGCGTCCGTCGGCTACTACGTCATGGGGCAGGTCAGCCTCGGTGTCATCAACGGCATCCTGAGCGCCATCTTCCTCACGATCATCCAGGCGCCCTTCCCGGCGGTGCTCGCCGTCGTGGCCTTCTTCTTCTCGCTGATCCCGCTCGTGGGAACGTTGACGGGCTCGGCGATCATCATCCTCGTCTGCCTCACCCCGGGGCTCGGCTCGCCGCTGACGGCGCTCGCCGCCCTCATCTGGTACGCCGTGTACATGCAGGTGGAGGCCTACGTCCTCTCCCCGCGCATCATGAACCGCGCCGTCTCGGTGCCCGGCGCCGTCGTCGTGATCGCGGCTCTCGCCGGCGGGTCGCTCCTGGGCCTGCTGGGCGCGCTCATCGCGATCCCGGTCGCCGCGAGCATCCTGATCATCTACCGCCAGGTGATCATCCCGAGGCAGAACGAGCTGTGACCGGCAGGGCGCGGCGCGGGTCGGTCAGTCCTCGGACCACTCCGTCGGCAGCGGCAGAGCGTCGGGGTTGACGGCCGCGACGATCTCGGTGAGCACGCGACGGGTCTGGTTCTCCCCCACCCACAGGTGCTTGCCGCCCTCGACGGCGATGAGCGTCGCGTGGTCGATGGGTGCGAAGCGGCGACGCGCCTCCTCGGGGCGCAGGTAGTCGTCGAACTCGGGAACGAGCACCACGACGGCGCGCGGCTCCCCCGCCCACGCCGCGACGTCCGCATCCGTCGCACGGTGCAGCGGCGGCGAGAGGAGGATGATGCCGTCCACCGGGTGATCCCGGCCGTACTTGAGCGCGAGTTCCGTGCCGAACGACCAGCCGACGAGCCAGGGATGCGGCAGCGCGCGCTCGCGGACGAACTCCATCGCCGCCGCGACGTCGAACGCTTCCCCGCGGCCACCGTCGAAGGCACCCTCGCTCGTCCCGCGGGCCGACGTCGTCCCCCGCGTGTTGAACCGCAGCACGGCGAGATCGGCGAGAGCGGGCAGCCGCCCCGCGGCCTTGCGCAGGATGTGGGAGTCCATGAAGCCACCCGCGGTCGGCAGGGGGTGCAGCGTGACGAGGGTCGCCACCGGCGGACGCTCGAGCGGTGTGGCGAGCTCCCCGACGAGGGTGAGCCCGTCGAGGGTGTGCAGTTCGATGTCCTCGCGCTGCGCGGGCAGCAGCACGGGTCCGCGGATCTCCATCAGCCGATCCTCCAGCAGGCGGTGTGCCAGTGACGGCGCGCGGCGAGGTCGGCGGCGTCGCCGAGCACCCCGTCGGCGCGCCACACCACGAGGTGCGCGGTGCGGGGCGTGATGTCACGGCCGCACCCGGGGCACGTGTATGTCTTCTGCGCTTGGGACTCACCGACGGGCTGCACGGTGTAGGACACGCCGCGGCGGGTCTCCGTGCGCTTCCAGCCGCTCAGAAGCCGGGCGAACGAGTCGTCGGCGGGTTGCGGCTGGCGCCGGTTCGCGCGGGGCATGCGCTCAGTACCAGCCCTTGGCCTGCGAGTGGCCCCACGCGCCGCACGGGGTGCCGTACCGGCCGGAGATGTAGCCGAGGCCCCAGGTGATCTGCGTCGAGGGGTTCGTCTCCCAGTCCGCACCGGCGGAAGCCATCTTGCTTCCGGGGAGGGCCTGCGGAATGCCGTAGGCGCCGCTGCCGGCGTTGTAGGCGCCGACACGCCAGCCCGATTCCTTGTTCCACAGTGCGACCAGGCACGCGAACTCGTCGTCGCCCCAGCCGCGCTCGAGCACCATCGAATAGGCGATGGCCTGTGCCGTGCCGGGGTCCGGTGCGACGAACGGCGGGGTCCAGGAACGGGCGCCGGATGCCGACGATGAGCCGGTCGGCGCCGGGGTCGGGGTGGGGGTGGGCTTGGGGGTGACGTACACGGAGTAGACGATGTCGTCGCGCCCCAGACCGCTCGCCTGCTTCTGCCCGGCGCCGGCCTCCGACGCCGCGAGATACGCCTGGGCGTCGGCGATGGTCGAGGCGTACAGCGACACCGGGTCGAGCTCGGCGGCATGCGCGTCCGTGCCCGTTGCCGTCAGCGGACCGACGTAGGCCGCGCCGAAGCCCAACACGGCGAGCACCGCGAACACACTCATCGCGCCGCGACGCCGCGACCAGCGGGCGGGCTGCTGGGGCGCGCGCGATGCCGTGGCGCGCACCGCGGCATCCGCCCGTCGCGTGCGGTCGGCTGTCGGGGTCAGCTCGGCATCGGAAGTCACAGTGTTCCGATTCTAGCCAGCCGCCTGCATCGTGTCATGCGACGCGTCAGACGACGGCGAGCATGACCTCGACGGTCGCGTCGAGCACCGCATCCACCTGCGCCTCGTTGTACCCGCGCCGCTGCATCCGGAAGGCGACGGAACGCACCTGGTCGACCGTCACCGTCTCCCCCTCCTCCAGGAAGCGGGCGAGCTTGTCGGCGACGAGGTCCACCTCATCGACGCGATAGCCGAAGCGCAGCATCCCCACGCGGCGGAAACGGCGCCCCTTGGGACGCGTGAGACGGTCGAGGATCTCCTGCGCCAGCTGGCGCGACTGGCCGACCCACGCGCGGGCGCCGGCGCGCGAGAGCGCCTGCTCGCGCTCCCGCGCGGCGAAGGCGTCTTCGATGCGGCCGAGCGCCGCATCCACGGCGGCGACCTGGTAGCCGCGCTTGACGAGCGGGAACGCGACCGTGCGCACCGTCGAGGAGTCGATGTCGGAGCTCTCGGGCGCCTCGAATGCGGCGCGGGCGCGGGCGAGGAACGCGTCCACGTCCTCGGGCCGGTACCCACGTGTGCGTCCGGTCGTGCGGGGGAAGGGACTGGCTGCGGCGGCGGGGGCATCAGCGATCACAGTGTCGGTCATGGGCTCACCATCGGAAAGAACAGGAAGTACAGCGCCAGGGCGGCCGCCGCGGAGGGAAGGATCGAATCGAGGCGGTCGAGCACACCGCCGTGACCGGGCAGCCAGGAACTCATGTCCTTGATGCCGAGGTCGCGCTTGATCATCGACTCGCCGAGGTCGCCCACGGTGGCGCAGCCGAAGATGACGACGCCGAGGACGATGCCGACCCAGATGGGGACATGGAGGACCAGCAGTCCGTAGCCGCCGGCGATCGCCATCGTGGCGACGGCGCCACCGGCGAAGCCCTCCCAGGTCTTCTTGGGGCTGATGCGCGGCGCCATCGGGTGTTTGCCGAAGGCGAGCCCACTGGCGTAGGCGCCGGTGTCGGCCGCGACGACGGCGACGATCATGCCGAGCAGCCAGTACTCGCCCTGCTCCTGCCGCAGCAGCACGAGAGTCAGACTCGCCAAGAACGAGACGTACACGGCGACGAAGCCGGTCACCAGCACGTCGGTGAGGACGTCGCCATAGCGGCGGCCGTCGTGGGCGGCCATCTGCGCGAGCAGACGCCAGACGATCAGCGCCGCCACGCACGCGAACGTGATGACCCAGTGGGTCCAGTGCCCCAGGAAGAACCCGGATAGCGTGATGATGGCGGCGACCACCAGCTGCGGCACGATGTCGATGCGCCGCCCCGCCGTCTGGAGGGCGCGACTGAATTCGAACACGCCCAGCAGGCACACCGGGATCGCGAAGATCAGGAACAGCGACTTCACGAACAGCAGCGACCCGAGCACCACCGCGCCGATCGCGAGACCGATGAGGGTGGCCAGCAGCAGGTTGCGGCCGGTGCGGGCGTTGATGCGGTCATTGACCTGCTCGAAGTCGGCCTTGGCGCGGTCGATCTGCTGCTCGAACTCGCTGCGCGCCGCCCTCACGTGAGCCTGGAAGCTCGATCCGGCGTCGGCGTCGGCGTCGGCGTCGGCGATCGCCCGTCGAGCCTCCGCACGCGTCAGCGGCGGCGCGTCCGGCGCCGCCGCGTCCCCGGCATCGGGATCGCGGAACGCGGGAGGTTCGCCGGAGGGATCGGTCATGCCTTCGCCTCAGACCTCGAGGAGTTCGGCCTCTTTGCGCTTGAGCGCCTCGTCGATCTCGTCGACGTGAGAACGCGTGATCGCGTCGAGCTCCTTCTCCGCGCGCACCAGCTCGTCCTCGCCGACCTCGCTCTTGAGCGCATCCAGCTCGTCCTTGGACTTGCGACGGATGCCGCGCAGGTGCACCTTCGCGTCCTCGCCCTTGCTGCGCACGAGCTTGACGTACTCCTTGCGCCGCTCGGCGGTGAGCTCGGGCATGGTGACGCGCACGATGTTGCCGTCGTTCGACGGGTTCGCGCCGAGGTTCGGCATGTCGCGGATCGCCTGCTCGATGGCCTTCAGCGCCGACTTGTCGTACGGGGTCACCACGAGCGTGCGCGCTTCGGGGGTGTTCAGCGAGGCCAGCTGCGCGAGCGGCGTCGGCGAGCCGTAGTAGTCGACCAGGATCTTCTGGAACAGCTGGGGGTTCGCGCGTCCCGTGCGGACGGTGGCGAAGTCGTCCTTCGCCGCCTCCACAGCACGGTCCATGCGGGCGGTCGTGTCGGCCAGGATCTCGGCGATCACGGTCACTCCATTCGTCGATGCGTCAGGGGAAAGTCTAGTGCGGGCGGATGCCGCGACTCAGACCGTGACGAGCGTGCCGATCGACTCCCCGAGGAGCGCGCGGGTCACGTTGCCGGCCGGCTCCATGCCGAACACGCGCATGTCGATGCCGTTGTCCATGCACAGGCTGAACGCCGTCGAGTCAACGACCTTCAGGCCGCGCTGCAGGGCGTCCTGGTAGGTGATGCGGTCGATCTTGGTGGCCGTGGCATCCTTCTTCGGATCTGCCGTGTACACCCCGTCCACGCCGTTCTTGGCGACGAGCACCTCGTCGGCGCCGATCTCCAGCGCCCGCTGGGCGGCGACGGTGTCGGTGGAGAAGTAGGGCAAGCCGGCGCCGGCGCCGAAGATGACGACGCGACCCTTCTCCATGTGCCGCTCCGCGCGGCGCGGGATGTAGGGCTCGGCGACCTGGGTCATCGAGATCGCCGACTGCACCCGGGTGGCGGCTCCGGCCTGCTCCAGGAAGTCCTGCAGGGCGAGGGCGTTCATCACGGTGCCGAGCATGCCCATGTAGTCGGCACGACCGCGGTCCATGCCGCGCTGGCTGAGCTCGGCGCCGCGGAAGAAGTTGCCACCGCCGACGACGATCGACACCTCGACGCGGTCGACGGCCGCCGCGATCTCGCGGGCGATCTGGCCGACGACGTCGGGGTTGACCCCGAGCTGCCCTCCCCCGAACGCCTCGCCGGACAGCTTCAGCAGGACGCGGCGGCGTCCGGTGTTCTCATCGATCACGCAGGGGTTCCTCTCGTCGGATGCAGACTATCGAAGCGGGCATGGGAAAGGGGGCCCGCATCCGTGAATGCGGGCCCCCTTTCGCGGCTTACGCGCCGACCTTGAAACGGGCGAAGTCGGTGATCGTGATCCCCGCGTCGCCGGCGACCTTGGCGACGGACAGCTTGTTGTCCTTCGCGTAGTCCTGGTCGAGCAGGGCGACCTGCTTGAAGAACGCGTTCACACGGCCCTCGACGATCTTCGGCAGGGCGGCCTCGGGCTTGCCCTCGTTGCGGGAGATCTCCGTGACGATCTCGCGCTCCTTCTCGACCTCGGCGGCCGGGACCTCGTCGCGGCTGAGGTAGGAGGGGTTCGCGAAGGAGATGTGCTGCGCGATCGAGCGGGCGGTCTCCGCGTCGTCGCCGGTGTAGGCGAGGACGACGCCGACCTGGGGCGGCAGGTCCTTGCTGGTCTTGTGCAGGTAGATCTCGAACTTGTCGCCCGAGAGGGTGCGCACGCGACGCAGTTCGACCTTCTCGCCGATGATCGCGGCCTCGTCGGAGATGAGGTCGGCGACGGGCTTGCCGTCGGCATCCGCGGCCAGAGCCGCCTCCACCGAGTCGGCGCCGACGGCGGCGGCGGCGGCCAGCACCTTGTCGGCGAGGGCCAGGAAGCGGTCGTTCTTCGCGACGAAGTCGGTCTCGGTGTTCAGCTCGAGGATCGTGACCTTGCCGTCCTTCTCGGTGGCGGCGACGAGGCCCTCCGAGGTGGAGCGGTCGGCACGCTTGGCGTTGCCCTTCGCGCCCTTCAGGCGGAGGATCTCGACGGCCTTCTCGAGGTCGCCGTCGGCCTCCTCGAGAGCCTTCTTGGTGTCGACCATGCCCGTGCCGAGCTGCTCGCGCAGGGCCTTGATGTCGGCGATGGTGAAGTTGGCCATGGGTGGTGGCTCCTTGACTAGTGAATTCTGCGTGGTGAGTTCTCGTGGATGCCGGTGCGGGATCGCCGCGATCGGGGCGATCCCGCACCGGCGGGAAGCTGTCTTACTCGGCAGCGACGGCCGCGGCGTCGCCTTCGGCCTTGGCCTCGGCACCGGCGGCGTCGGCAGCCGACTCCGTCGCGATGGTCTCGACCTCGGCGACGTCGGTGACGACCGGCGTCTCGGCCTCGGCGGCGGGCGCCTCAGCGGTGCCGCCCTGCTCGAGCAGCTCGCGCTCCCAATCGGCGAGGGGCTCCGCCTCGGCGGACTCGTCGGTGGGCTGGTGGCGCTGGATGAGGCCCTCGGCGGCGGCGTCGGCGATGATGCGGGTGAGCAGGCCCACCGAGCGGATCGCGTCGTCGTTGCCCGGGATCGGGAACTGGAACTCGTCGGGGTCGGCGTTGGTGTCGAGGATGCCGATCACCGGGATGCCGAGCTTCTTGGCCTCGTCGATGGCGAGGTGCTCACGCTTGGCGTCGACGACCCAGATCGCGGACGGGGTCTTCTGCAGGTTGCGGATGCCGCCGAGCGACTTGTGCAGCTTGTCGAGCTCGCGCTTCTTGAGCAGGAGCTCCTTCTTCGTGAAGCCGCTGTCGGCGGGGTTGTCGAAGTCGAGCTCCTCGAGCTCCTTCATGCGCGCCAGCCGCTTGCCGACGGTCTGGAAGTTGGTGAGGAGCCCACCCAGCCAGCGCTGGTTGACGTAGGGCTGGCCGACGCGCGTCGCCTGCTCGGCGATGACCTCCTGGGCCTGCTTCTTGGTGCCGACGAACAGGACGGTGCCGCCGTGGGCGACCGTCTCGCGGACGTACTCGTACGCCTTGTCGATGTACGACAGCGACTGCTGCAGGTCGATGATGTGGATGCCGGAGCGCTCCGTCAGGATGAAGCGCTTGACCTTCGGGTTCCACCGGCGGGTCTGGTGTCCGAAGTGAACGCCGCTGTCGAGCAGCTGGCGAATGGTGACGACGGCCATGGCCGTTCTCCTTTGTTTCTGGGTTGATCGCGTGGACCGGTCGGCCCGTGCGCCTGGTGCCCGGCACGCACCCGCTCCCGTTCGCACGGTGAGACCTCTGGGTGTGGATGCCGCGAGTCCCCGTCTGAGACAGGTCGTCGCTGTGGGCACGCGGAGTCACCCCGACGCGCGGGGTGCGTCTGACAGTGTATCAGCCGCATCGCTCTCTCCCCCGCCGGCGAGTGCGCGGATCTGTCCACAGATCGGGCATCTTCGCCGCCGCGGTGCGCCGCGCAGGAGCACGGTGGGGGCATGTCTTCACTCGCTCGCTGGATCGCCGCCGTCGCGCTGGCCGTGTGCGTCGTGCTGGCGTGCCCCTGGCCGGCTACGGGGCGCATCGATGTCGTCGGCGCGGCGGCCCCGCCCGGTGTCGTCGCTGGAGCGGCCGCCGTGGTCGCGCCCGGCGCCGCGCGCGACGCGGATCCGGTCGCAGCGGGGTGGCGGTGGCCCGTCAGTCCCGCCGTGGTCGTGGCGCCGTATCGTGCCCCCGCCCACGCCTACGCCGCCGGGCACCGGGGCATCGATCTCCAGGCGGAACCGGGCTCGCCGGTCGTCGCTCCGGCGGACGGGATGATCGCGTTCGCGGGGACGGTGGTGGATCGGCCCCTGCTGACGATCGACCACGGCGAGGGGCACGTCACGACACTCGAGCCTGTCCTCCCCGCCGTCGCGATCGGCGCGCGGGTCGCCGCGGGCGACGTCGTAGGAACCGTCGCGGCCGGAGGTCACACGGCACCCGGCGCGGTGCACTTCGGGGTGCGCGAAGCAGGCCAGTACATGAACCCGCTGCTGCTGCTGCTGGGGACGGTGCCGCGCGCCGTCCTGCTGCCCTGTTGCTGACGGCGCGCTCTCAGGCGCGCGGGTGCGCGAGCCGGTAGGCGGCGGCAAGCTTCTCCGCGGAGACGTGGGTGTAGATCTGCGTCGTCCCCAGGCTCGCGTGACCGAGCATCTCCTGCACGGTGCGCAGATCCGCGCCCCCGTCGAGCAGGTGCGTGGCCGCGGAGTGGCGGAGTGTGTGGGGCCCGGTGGTCTCCGTGCCGAGAGCGGGGGCGACAGCACGGGAGACGACGTCGTACGCCGCGCGGGTCCCGAGCCGCCCGCCGCGGGCTCCCAGGAACACGGCCCGGCTCCCCTGACCGCGTGCGGCGAGGACCGGGCGGCCGCGCACGAGATAGGCGTCGAGGGCGGATGCCGCCGGTCCCCCGAACGGCACGATGCGCTCCTTGGATCCCTTGCCGATGACCCGGACGGTGCGACGGTGAGCGTCGATGTCGTCCACGTCCATCCCGCACAGCTCGGCGACGCGCAGCGCGGATGCGTACAGCAGCTCCAGGATGGCGGCGTCGCGCAGCGCGATGGCGTCGCCCTCCCCGGCGCGCGCGGCCGCTGCGTCGAGGACGGCGGTCATCGCCGGCGCGGTCGCGACTTTCGGCAGGGTGCGCGCACGCTTGGGGGCGACCAGACGCAGGCTCGGATCGACCGCGATGATCCCGTGCTCCTGCGCCCAGGCGAAGAACCCCCGCACCGACGCCGTGCGACGGGCGATCGTGGCGCGCGCGTCACCGCGCTGCGTCGCCCGCCACCGCCACTCGTGCAGGCTCTCGAGGTCGATCTCGGCGAGCTCGACGTCGCCCGCCGCGTTCTGCAGATCGCGAAGGTCCGCGGCGTAGGCGCGAACCGTCGCCGGGGAGAGCCGGCGCACGTGCGCGAGGTCGTCGGCGTAGGCCGCCGTCGCCGCCGCGAGTCTCATGCCTCCAGCATGCCTGCCCGTTCCCCGACGGCGGCGACGGCGCACCGCACCGACGCGCGAGGCGATCTCACCACAGCGTCGCCGCCGCGCGGTGCCGCGCCCGGACCCATCCGCCCGGGCGCCGTTCCACTGTGCCCTCCAACTCCAGGAGACCGAGGAGCGCGGTCGCCTCCTCCGCTCCGAAGCCTGCACGGCGCGCGATGTCGTAACCGCTCCGCGCGCTGCGGTCGCTGAGCGCGTCGAGGATACGGGTGAGGTCGCCCGCACCCTGATCCGCGCCCGGCGCCACCGCGCCGGGCGCCTGAGCGTCCAGACCCAGCAGCTCCATCATGTCGGCGACGGAGGTGATGCACTCGGCCTGCGCCTCACGCAGCAATCGGTGGCAGCCGGCGGATGAGGCGCTCGTGACCGGCCCGGGAACGGCACCGAGCGGCCGACCGAGCGCCGCCGCATGATGCGCCGTGTTGAGCGAGCCGCTGCGCCATCCGGCCTCCACGACGACGGTTGCGTCGCTCATGGCCGCGATCAGCCTGTTGCGCGCGAGGAAGCGCCACTTCGTCGGTGACGATCCGCACGGCACCTCGGCGGCCACGGTCCCCTCCGCGGCGATGCGCTCCAGCAGGTCGCGGTGCCCCGCCGGGTACGGGCGGTCCACCCCGCCGGCCAGCAGCGCCGTGGTCGCGCCGCCCGCCGCCAGCGCACCGCGATGCGCCGAGCCGTCGATGCCGTACGCCGCGCCGGAGATCACGGCGACCCCGGCCGCGGCGGCCCCCGCGGCGAGATCGTCCGCCAGCATGTCGCCGTAACCGCTCGCCGCCCGCGCACCGACCACCGCCACGGCGGGACACGACGCCCCGAGCGCGTCGACGTCGCCGAGCACCCACAGGCACACCGGCGCGAACGGCCCGAGGTCCGCGACGCGCTCGGGCCACGCGTGATCCTCCGGGGTGACCAGACGGGCGCCCGCGCGTCGTGCCGCCGCGATGCGCTCGGCGACGTCGCCGCGGCGTGGATGCCACCGGGTGCGCGCTTTGTCGAGCTCGCCGAGCTCGATCCCGGCGGCGTGGGCGACCTCTGCGCCGCCCGTGGTGGCGATGGCGATCTCGAGTGCCCGCACCGGCCCGCACGTCGCGATCAGTGCCCCGGCGACGCGGTCGCCGGGTTCGACCAGGCAGGACCAGACCGCGCGCGCGTAGGCCACGACGAGATCATCGTCTTCGCTCAGCGCATCCGCGATGCCGGCGAGCTCCCGGCGCGCGTGCTCCGGTGTCGATTCGAGGACGTTCATCCCCGCACCCCCTTCTTCAGATACAGCGCCCGGCCGATGTCGGCGACCTCCAGCCGGTCACGCCCGGCGAGATCGGCGACCGACCAGGCGACCCTCAGAACCCGGTCGTAGCCGCGGAGGGTGAGCGACCCGCGGTGCAGCGCGGCGTCGAGCGGCCGGCGGATCGCCGGCTCAGGCGCGAGCGGTCCGTCGCGCAGCCACGCGCCGGACACCTCCGCGTTCGTCCGCCACGGTGTGTCGCGGAGTCGATGGGCGGCACGATCGCGCGCGGCGCGCACGCGTTCCCGCGCGGCGGCCGAGCCGGCGCCGCCGCTGCGGTCGCGCAGCCGGGCGACCGAGACGCGCTGCAGCGACAGCTCGATGTCGATGCGATCCAGCAGCGGGCCGGACAGTTTGCCGAGGTAGCGCCGGATCGCGAGCGACGGGCAGGTGCACTCCGCCCCCGGCACGCCGTAGTTGCCGCAGGGGCAGGGGTTCGTCGCGAGCACGAGCTGGAACCGCGCCGGGAACGTGGCCCGGAACCCCGCGCGATGGATCTCGATGCTGCCCGACTCGAGGGGCTGACGCAGGGCATCCAGGGCACGTCCCCCGTACTCGCCGGCTTCATCCAGGAACAGCACTCCCCCGCTCGCGCGGGCGATCGCGCCCGGCCGGACGGTCCGGCTGCCGCCACCGACGAGCGCCGCGACGCTCGCACTGTGGTGTGGCGCCTCGAAGGGCGGCGTGCGCCGCAGTTCGGCCACCGGCATCCCCGACAGCGACCGCAGCGAGGCGGCCTGGATGGCGGCGGCATCGTCGAGATCGGGCAGGATGCCGGGCAGTCGTCGCGCCAGCATCGTCTTGCCGGCGCCGGGCGGCCCGCTCATGAGGAGGTGGTGACCGCCGGCGGCGGCGACGATCAGCGCGTCCACGGCGTCGGCCTGACCGATCACATCCGCGAGGTCGAGCTCCGTATCTCCGACCGGTTCGGCCGCGACAGGCGCCGGAACCGGCTCGAGGTCGACCTCGTCCACGTCGAGCCCGTGACGGCGCGCCACGTCGCGCAGGCTCACCGCCCCGAAGACCTCGACGCCGGGGACCAGTTCCGCCTCGGCGCGGTTGGCGTACGGCACCACGACGCGGCGCATGCCGGCGCGGGCCGCGGCCGCGACGGCGGGAAGCACGCCCGGCACCGGACGCAGCCGCCCATCCAGTCCCAGCTCGCCGATGTGGACGGTCTCGGCCAGTGAGGCGGCGTCGATGGCGCGCTCGGTCGCGAGCGAGGCGATGGCGATCGCGACATCGAGCCCCGTGCCCTGCTTCGGCAGGTTCGCCGGCGACAGGTTCGCGGTCAGTCGCCGCCGCGGCAACGCCAGGTCGCTGTTGGCGCAGGCGTTGTGCACCCGCTGGTGCGCTTCGCCCACCGCGCGGTCGGCGAGCCCGATGATGCAGAAGGCGGGCGTCTGGTTCGACAGGTCGGCCTCGACCTCGACGAGATCGCCCTGAAGCCCCGTGAGCACGACGCCCCACGTGCGGCCGACGGTCATCGCAGGTCCACGAGATGTTCGATCGCGGCCGACGCCGGATCCTCGCCGGTGACGCCGATGACGTCCAGGCGCAACCGGCGTCGAGCGGCGAGGTCGGGGTGCGCGGCGATCCACGCGCACGCCACCCGCCACAGCCGGTCACGCTTGCGGGCATCGACCGCCTCGAACGGATGCCCGAACCCGTCCGTGCGGCGTGTTTTGACCTCGACGACCACCAGGTCGCCGCCGCGGGCGGCGACGATGTCGAGCTCACCGGCACGACAGCGCCAGTTGCGGTCGAGCACCGTGAAACCGTTGTCGGCGAGGTAGCGCGCGGCGCGTTCCTCGCCGGCGCGTCCGCGCACATCTTTGTCTGCCATGACGGCATGGTGCCGTGCCGCACACCCTCGTGGTGGCGGTGATCACGGCATCCGTGGACAACTCCCCCGATCACCCGGTTGGGGAGAGGGCGATGAGCTCAGGAATCCAGCGAGAGTTCCTCGGGCAGCTGGAAGTCGCGACGCTGCAGCTCCTCGACGTTGACGTCCTTGAACGTCAGCACGCGCACCGACTTCACGAAGCGGTCGGCGCGATAGATGTCCCAGACCCAGACGTCGGTCATCGAGATCTCGAAGTAGAAATCGTGCTCCGTGTCGCGGCGCACGACGTTCACGTCGTTGGCGAGATAGAACCGGCGCTCGGTCTCGATGACATACGCGAACTGCGAGACGACGTCCCGGTACTCCTTGTACAGCGCCAACTCGAGTTCGCGGTCGTAGTCGTCAAAGCCCTCGTCGTCCATGGTGCTCCCATCCTATGCGGCGGGGGTGCGACCCGGCGCCAGATCGGGGCCGCGTGCGCGCCGCGACAGCGGGTCAGAACAGCGTGGGCGCGTCGGCGATCGCCCACGAGGCGCGATGATGCGCACTCAGCCCGTGGGACCGGATGGCGTCGCGGTGCTCCGCGCTCGCGTAGCCCTTGTTGCGCTCCCAGCGGTAGACCGGATGCTCCTCGTGCAACCGCGTCATGAGGTCGTCGCGCGCCACTTTCGCCAGCACCGACGCCGCCGCGGCGGAGGCGCAGTCGCGGTCGGCCTTCACGATGGGCTGCACCCGAAGTCCGCCGCCGCCCGCCGGCGTGATGTAGTCGTGGTTGCCGTCGAGGATCACGATCGCCTCTTCGGGGACGATGCCCTGGGCGCGCAGGTCGGCGATGGCGCGGAGCGCCGCCAGCCCCAGGGCGCGGATGATGCCGACGCGGTCGATCTCGTCCGCCGTCGCCCATCCCACCGACGCGGCCCCGACCCACCCGGCAGCGCGCTCGGCGACGGCGTGCCGGTGGTGCTCGGCGACGAGCTTGGAGTCGCGGAGTCCCTCCGGGATGCGGCGGCGCGCCCGGGCGGCGTCGATGACCGCGGCGCCGACGGCGACCGGACCGGCCAAGGCGCCGCGGCCGACCTCGTCGCAGGCGATGACGAGCGCGTGCTCGCGCAGCAGCCGTCGCTCGACGGTCAACCGCGGCACGGCGACGGTCATCGTCCCGCGGCGGCGGCGGCGGGAACCCCCGAGAACACCTCGTGGTGCCCGTCGATCGTGCCGAACCGGTTCAGCGGCCAGGTGATGAGGAAGGCCCGGCCGACGACGTTGTCGATCGGGACGAAACCGTGCGAGGGCTGGTCCATGTTGTACCGCGAGTCGCGGGAGTGGTCGCGATTGTCGCCGAGGACCCACAGCGACCCGTCCGGGACGGTCACGTCGAACGGCACCACCTCCGGCGCACTCTGCCCGGGTGCGAGATCGAGGTACGGCGTCTCGTCGATGGGCGTGCCGTTGACGGTGATCTGGCCGATCGCGTTGCAGCACACCACGTGATCGCCGGGCAGTCCGATGAGGCGCTTGATGAGGTGCTCGTCGCTGTCCGACGCCGTGATCCCCAGGAGAGACAGCAGCCAGTCACCGGCCTGCACGAGCGGTGACTGGTCGGCGGGTGCGGGCGAGACCGGCAGCCAGCCGCCGGGATCGCGGAAGACCACGACATCGCCGCGCTCGTACCCGGTGAAGCGGGGGGTCAGCTCGTCGACGAGGATCCGGTCCTTCACCAGCAGCGTCTGCTCCATCGACCCCGACGGGATGTAGAACGAGCGCACGAGGAACGTCTTGATCACCAGCGACACCACGATGGCGATCACGACGATGACGAGGATGTCGCGCACGAGCGACCAGAAGCCGCGGCGACGGGAGACCGGCGGGACCAGGGGTGCGGCGTCGGTCGGGTGATCGGAGGTCATGCAGCGTCTTTCTCGTCGGCGTGCCCGTGGGTCGGTTGCCGCCCCCCAAGGGTCGCACATCCCGGGCGCGATCCACGTCGCGCCACGACCGCGATCCGCGCCCGGGAACGACGGATGCCCCGGACCAACGGTCCGGGGCATCCAAGAGGCCGAGCTCAGTGCTCGCGCTTCTCCTTGATCTTCGCCTTCTTGCCGCGGAGGTTGCGCAGGTAGTACAGCTTGGCGCGGCGCACGTCGCCACGGGTGACGACCTCGATGTGGTCGATCACGGGGCTGTGCACCGGGAAGGTGCGCTCCACGCCCACCTGGAAGCTGATCTTGCGGACCGTGAAGGTCTCGCGCACACCGTCGCCGGAGCGGCCGATGACGACGCCCTGGAAGACCTGGATGCGGGAGCGGTTGCCCTCGGTGATGTTGACGTGCACCTTGACGGTGTCACCGGGACCGAAAGCGGGGATGTCGCTGCGCAGCGATGCTGCGTCGACGGCGTCGAGGATCTGCATGATCTTCACTTCCTGCAGCCGCCACAGGTCGACCGCGAGAGTTCTGGAAAGGATGGGTTTGTGCCCCCGGCATCCGTCACCGGATCCGTGCTCCCCTGAGGCAGAGCCTGTTCAGGGCACAAGCATCCATTCTGCCATGGATGGCGCACCCCACCAAAACGCACTCAAGCGGGCGGCGGGGTCTTCTCGCGGATGATGACGATCTCCTCGTCGACCACTCGCGGCGCCTCCGGGCGAGGGGCGGGCACGTACCCGACGCCGTCGGGCGTGCGCAGCAGCACCGGCGCCGGCTTCGCCTCACGCCACAGCTGCGACAGCGATGTCCACATGGCCGCGATACCCACGGCGATCGTCAGGGCGAACACCGGCCACCACCAGCGTCCGTCGAAGACGCCGAGCGCGATGACGAGCACGTGCCAGGCGCCGACCACACCGAGGTCGGTCCAGGAGACCGCGCGCCCCGCGCGCACTGTCCCCCGGGCGCGGATGAGGAGAGTCAGGATGACCTGCCACACGAGCACGATCGGGGCGGAGACGATGACCCACAGCAGCGCCCACGGGTTCGCGCCGAAGACGATCCAGCCGATGAGCAGCCACAACGGCAGCAGGAACGCTGCCGGGATCAGCCACCGGAAGAACGCTTGACGCAACCACATGCCTTCGATGCTACGCCGGTCAGCCACAATGGATGCTGACGAAAGGATCACGATGATCGAGCTGCGCACCCCCGCCGAGATCGAGGCGATGCGTCCCGCGGGACGGTTCGTCGCCGAGACCCTCGCGACGCTCCGGGCCGAGACGACGGTGGGCACGAACCTCCTGGCGATCGACCGGCGCGCGCACGAGCTGATCCGGCAGGCCGGCGCCGAGTCGTGCTACATCGACTACCACCCCTCGTTCGGGGCGAGCCCGTTCGGCAAGGTCATCTGCACCTCGGTGAACGACGCGGTGCTGCACGGCCTGCCGCACGACTACGCGCTGCGCGACGGCGACCTGGTCTCGCTCGACTTCGCGGTCTCGGTCGACGGCTGGGTCGCGGACTCGGCGGTCTCGTTCGTCGTCGGCACGCCGCGCGACGAGGACCTCGCCCTCATCGACACGACCGAGCGCGCGCTGGATGCCGCGATCGCGGCCGCGACGGTCGGCAACCGCATCGGCGACATCTCGCACGCGATCGCGGAGATCGCGCATGCCGACGGTTACGCCATCAACACCGACTTCGGCGGCCACGGCGTCGGCCGTGTGATGCACGGCGACCCGCACGTGCCCAACGACGGCAAGCCCGGCCGCGGATATCCGCTGCGCGCCGGCCTCGTGCTGGCCCTGGAGCCTTGGTTCCTGCAGACGACCGACGAACTGGTGACCGATCCCGACGGCTGGACCCTGCGCAGTGTGGACGGCTCGCGCGGAGCGCACTCCGAGCACACGATCGCCATCACCGACGACGGCCCGATCGTGCTCACCGACCGGTCGCACCTCGGCTGAGCCCGCGCGCGCCGCGGGGGTGCGGGGCAGTTCCCGAGGAGAATGCACGATAACGAGGAGCGGATGCCGGGGATTTCTCCTCGGCATCCGCCATCTCCTCGGCAACCTACGCGGTGGGTTCGGTGTCCGGTTCTGCCCAGACCAGGATCGGTTCGGTCGGCGGCAGCACGATGTCGGCGGGGCCGGTTCCGGTCAGCATCCGCTCGCTCCGTCGTCGCACGGGTCCATCTTGCCGTAGGGCGTCCCACCCGCCGGGGCGTTGTCCACGACGTCGATCACGACAGCCGTCCACGAGATGATCGTGCCCGCAGGCAGCCCCTGATCCGCCAGATCGCGCACCGCGACCTCACGTTCGCCGATGAACTCCCCCGTCGCCGGGTCGATGATGATCTCCATCCGCGTGCCCCAGGCACCCTCCACCCGGCCGATCGCGACACCGGTCCGCCCGTCGAGCGTCGCCTGGCCGTCGACGAACTCGACACCGGGATCATCGCGGCGGCCTGATACATCGCGGCACGCAGGTCGGCCGGCACGACGCAGGCTTTTCGAAGGCGACGAGGAAGGTCTCCGACATGATGTCCTCGGCCCGGTGGTCTCCCATCCGCTGCGCGGCGTAGCGATAGATCGCCGGCGCATGACGGTCGAAGAGAACCGCGAACGCCCCCGGCTCATCGCCGGAACGTCCGATCACCTCGGAGTCTGTGCTCACATCCGTATTGCGCGATTCAGGCGGACGAGTTCACGGAATCTTCGGATTCAGTCGGGCAGGAGGTCCGGCCGGCGCTCGCGGGTGCGCTGGACCTGCTGGTCGCGGCGCCACTGCGCGACGCGACCGTGGTGACCGCTCAGCAGCACGTCGGGGACGTCGTACCCCCGCCACGACGCGGGCTTGGTGTAGGACGGATACTCCAGCAGGCCGTCCTCGTGGGACTCCTCGACGAGACTGTCCGGGTTGCCCACGACGCCCGGGACGAGCCGCCCGACCGCCTCGATCATCGCCATCGCGGCGACCTCTCCTCCGTTGAGGACGTAGTCGCCGAGGCTGACCAGCCGCACCTCGCCGAGGGTCGCCGCATAGGCGAACACCCGCTCGTCGATGCCCTCGTAACGCCCGCAGCCGAAGACGAGGTGCGGTGCCGCGGACAGCTCGCGCGCCATCGCCTGCGTGAACCGCTCGCCCGCCGGGGAGGGGAAGAGAAAAGTCGGGCGCGCGTCGCCGGCATCCGCCACGATCGCGTCGAGCGCCTCGCCCCACGGCTCAGGCTTCATGACCATTCCGGCGCCGCCGCCGTAGGGCGTGTCGTCGACGGTGCGGTGGCGGTCGTGGGTGAACTCCCGCAGGTCGTGCACGCGGACATCCAGGATGCCGGCGCCGCGCGCCTTCCCGAGCAGCGACACCTCGAGGACGTCGAAGAACGCCGGGAAGATCGTGACGACGTCGATGCGCACGTCAGCGCTCGACGTCGGAGTCGTCGGATGCCGGGGTCGCGTCGATCGCGTCCGCACCGGCATCCGTCTCGTCGTCGCCGGGAAGGTCCTCGAACAGGCCGGCGGGCGGCGTCACGATGACGCGTCCGGCGGCGATGTCGACCTGGGGGACGATCGCGGCCACGAACGGCACGAGGATCTCGTCATCGGTCCCGGTCGGCCGGACCACGAGCAGATCCTGCGCGGGCAGATGGTCGACGCGGATCACGCGGCCTACGCTCGCGCCGTCCCGGAAGACGTCGAGTCCGGTGAGCTGGTGGTCGTACCAGGCGTCGTCCTCAGCGGGAGCCGACTCGTCCTGGTCGATCCACAGGATGGCGCGGACGATGCTCTCCGCGGCGGTGCGGTCCTCGACCTCGTCGAAGAAGACCACGGGGTGCGAGTTCATCCAGCGGAACTCGCGGACGGTCACCGTCTTGCCGTGCCACGGTGAGGACTCCGGCACCTGCAGTGTGAAGACGGCACCGGGGACGAATCGTCCGTCCGGGTCGTCGGTGTACAGCTCGAGCTTGAGGGCGCCCTTCAGGCCGTGGGCCTTGACGAGTCGCCCGACGCGCAGCTGTGTGCGCGCGGGTCCTGCAGCGGCCATGTCAGTCGTCCGCGACGTCGACACGGACGCGCGCACCGTCGGCGAGAGCCGACACGAGAGTGCGCAGCGCCTTCGCCGTGCGCCCGCCGCGCCCGATCACCCGGCCCCGGTCATCGGGGTGCACGCGCACCTCGAGGACGTCGCCGCGGGGCGACGACGAGGAACGGATGGTGACATCGTCCGGGTGATCGACGATCCCCTTGACGATGTGCTCGAGCGCGGCGGAGAGCAACGGACTTACTCGGCGTCGGTCTGCTCGGCCTCGGCGCCAGCCTCGACCTCGGCAGCCTCGTCGGCGGCGGGAGCAGGCTCTTCAGCCTTCTTCTCGGCCTTCGGCTTGATGACGGACTTCTTGGCGGAGTCCAGCTGGAACTCCTCTTTCGCCCCGGCGGTGCGCACGGTCGAGACCGCGTTCGCGTCGCCCTTGAACTTGCCCCAGTCGCCGGTCAGCTTCAGCAGCGCCGCGACCTGCTCGGTCGGCTGCGCGCCGACGGACAGCCAGTACTGCGCCCGCTCGGAGTCGACCTCGATGAACGACGGCTCCTCGGTGGGGTGGTACTTGCCGATCTCCTCGATGACACGACCATCGCGCTTGGTGCGCGAGTCGGCGACGACGATGCGGTAGTAGGGCGCGCGGATCTTGCCGAGGCGCTTGAGACGGATCTTGACAGCCACAATTCTCCTGAGTGGTGTTGTGAGGTGATGAACGACGCCTGGGCTGTGGGGTGCACACCCGGCGGAAGCTCTGCGGTGGGCCTTCTCGCCGGATAGAGGGTCGAGCGAGCGGTCCAGCGACCTATTTTGCCAGATCATGACGGATGCCGCGAACCACCGCGCGACGACGTGTCAGACTGACCCCATGTCGGTGCCCTTCGCGACCTCCGCCCGCTCCACCGTCGGGCTCGAGTGGGAACTCATGCTGGTCGACCCCGACACCGGGGATCTCGTGTCTCGCGCACCCGAACTCGTGCCGGAGCTCGAGGAGCGCACGGAGCTGGAGCGCTACACCGTCACCGGTGAGCTGCTGACGAACACAGTGGAGGTCACGAGCGGCATCGGTGACACGGTCGCCGCCGCGGTCGACGACATCGCGGACGCGATCGCGGAGGTCCGCCGCCTCACGACCCCGCGCGGCATCGACCTGATGTGCGCCGGGAGCCACCCGTTCGCGCAGTGGTACGACCAGCAGGTCACCGACAAGACCCGTTACAACAAGCTCATCGAGCGCACCCAATGGTGGGGGCGCAACATGATGATCTGGGGCATCCACGTGCACGTCGGGGTCGAAGACGTCAATAAGGTCCTTCCGATCATCGGGGCGCTGTCGATCTACCTGCCGCACCTGCAAGCGCTGTCCGCATCGAGCCCCTTCTGGGCCGGGGAGCGCACCGGCTACGCCTCGAACCGTTCGCTGGTGTTCCAGCAGCTACCGACCGCCGGCCTGCCATGGCCGCTGGCCGACTGGGCGCAGTTCGAGCACTACCTCGACGACATGGTCGGCACCGGTGTCATACAGGATGCGACCGAGGTGCGCTGGGACATTCGCCCGGCGCCGCGCTGGGGCACGATCGAGGTTCGGGCCTGCGACGGCATGTCGACGCTGCCGGAGCTCGCCGCCGTCGCGGCGCTCGTGCAGACGCTCGTGGAGCACTTCTCCCGTCGGCTGGACGAGGGCGAGACTCTGCCGAGCCTGCAGCCTTGGTTCGTCCGGGAGAACAAGTGGCGCGCCGCACGTTACGGGCTGGGGGCGCGGGTCATCGTCGACCCCTCGGGGACGCAGCGTCTCGTCGCGGAGCATCTGCGCGAGACGATGGCCGACCTCGCCCTGATCGCCCAGGAACTGCACTGCGCCCGCGAGTTCGCCGGGCTGGAGACGATCCTCGACGAGGGCGCCAGCTACGCGCGGCAGCTTGTCGTCGCCGATGCCGCCGAGGGCGACCTGCGCGCCGTCGTCCAGCATCTGCTGCGCGAGTTCCGGCAGGGCCCGAGCTTGCGCGAGCACCTCGCGGAGCACGCCTGAGCGCTACGGCGCGCTACCGGTCCGGGCCATCCCCTCGGCATCCGCTTCGGGGACCCATTCCGATAATCCGTGCTCGGTCTTCTGCCAGTAGTGCGGCTTCGTGATGAGTTGCCACAGCGCCTTGTAGGACGCAATGGAGTGCAACAACCAGTAGATGGGGTTCAGCAGCGCCCACGCGACGAGCCGGAACGCCCCGCGCTTGTACGGTCCCATCATGTTCAGGTAGACCATCAGCGCGTTGCCGGCGACGAAGTTGAGAAGACAGAGCCACAGCACCAGCGGCGGAAATACCGCGCTCAACTCGGCGAGCGGAACCAGGAACGACGCGATGAGGATCACCGTGAACGGGATGACACCGAGGAAGGTGATGGGCGTTCCACCGATGAGCAGGGCGAACGCCCCGAATCGACGCCACCCGATGTTGCGCAGCAGGCGCACGGGGCGGCGGGCATGCACGAGGGCGGTCTGCATGTACCCCTTGATCCAGCGGCTGCGCTGACCGATGAAGATGCCGATCCGGGAGGTCGCCTCCTCCATCGTGGTGGAGTCGACGACGCCGACGCGGTATCCCAGGGCACTCGCGCGGATCCCGAGGTCGGCGTCCTCGGTCACGTTGTAGGGGTCCCAGCCGCCGAGCTCCCGCAGCGCCGCGGTGCGGAAGTGGTTGGACGTGCCGCCGAGCGGGATCGGGAGGTCGCGCACGTCGAGCCCGGGCAGCATGTAGTCGAACCAGTAGCTGTACTCGAGGGCGAACATGCGGGTGAGCACGTTCTCCCGCGCGTTGAAGTAATTGAGCGCCGCCTGCATGACGACGGTCTCGGGGGCGCTTCGGTGGAAGGCGACCACGGTCTTCTTGAGCTGGTCCGGCTCCGGCGCGTCCTCCGCGTCGTAGATGACCAGGAACTCCCCGCGAGCCACCTGCAGCCCGACGTTGCAGGCGCGCGGCTTGGTCTGCGGGGTCCCCTTCGGAATCGTGACGACGACGAAGTTGTCGGGCGGGTTCGACAGGGCGATCGCATCCCGGGTCTCGTCGTCCTCCTCCTCGACCAGGATGAGAACCTCGAGGCGCTCGGCGGGGTAGTCCAAGCGGCCGAGGTTCTCCACGAGCCTGCCCACGATGCGCGCCTCGCGGAACACGGGCACCAGCACGGTGTAGATCGGGAGCTCGTCGTCCTCCAGCGCCCTCAGATCGTCGGCGGCGATGCGCTCGGCGAGATCGAAGCGCGAGCCGAACAGCGCGATGCTGAACTTGAACACGGTCGAGGCGAGAAAGACGACGCTCGCGGCGCCGATCACGGTGATCAGCGTCTGCAGAGGCCAGAGGATCCCCGCTGCGACGAGAAGGATCAGGACGACGGCCAAGCACACCTGCTGCGTGCGGGAGAGGACCGTCTTGGCCGACAGCTCCTGGTCGCGCTGCGCCAGCCCCTCCGACGCCTCAAAAGCGAAGTCCGCCCCGAACTGCGCCATGACAGCGCCGACGATCCGCGACTGCAGCATCGGCTCGACGGTTATCGGCGAGCCGATCAGCTTCTCGACCCGAGCCCGTTGGGAGCGCCCGAGCGGCTGCGCCGCCCCGACGACCACGACGTCGCCCTCGCGACGCAGGGGGAGCCACCCATTCCGGACGTATTCGTGACGGAGCTCGCGCTCGAGCAGTGCGGAGGCGACATCCGGTCCGGTCATAGCGCGCCTCCCGTGAGAGTGGACATCCAGGTGAGGATGGTGGGACGTCCGAATGCGCTCACCCAGCCGATGCACAGGAGCAGGAGAGCCGTCCCCCCAAGGATCCATGCGTGCGGGCGCGTACGCGGCCGTTGGATGAGGGCGATGGCGAAAAGCAGCGACATGACGAAGCTGTTGCCCGCGGTGCCCGGGGGCGCGTAGCCGAGGAGGTACGCGAGCGTGGTGCTGACGGTCAGGAGCACCCCGACAAGCCCGAGCCACAGGTATCCCAGCACGCCCGCGGCGAGAGCGATCACGACCGTGGGCGAGTAGTAGAGCGCACCGGCCGGGGTGGCCAGAGCGCTGAGCAGCGTGTCGGCGTTCGACTGACTCCACGCAGGGGCACCCCCGAGCATGGCGAACGGCCCCACGCGGAAGGCGACTCCGAGCGCCGCGAACGCCGCGTAGAACGCGACGGTGGGATAGGCGATCACGAGCGCATTGGCGAGGCGGGCACGTTGCCGGGATTGCACCAGGACCAGGCCGGCCGCCGCGACGACGAGCACGGCGAACGCCGCGGTCGTGTCCGAGAACGCAGCTAGTGCCAGCAGCAAGCCCGCACGGAATCCCGCTTGCGTGTTGGCGAACGTGGTGAAGCGCAGGAGTGCGATCATCGCGAACCCGAAGAATGTCAGGCTCAGCACGGCCTGGAAGTTCGTCGTGACGATGTAGAAGAACATCGGCGTCAGGCTGAGCGCCACGACGAGCGCCACCGCGAGCGGGCGAGGAACCGCCTTGCGCTCCAGCGACTGGACGATCAGCTGCACGAGGAATGCCCCGACGACACAGCCTGCGATCGACAGTCCGAACGCACCGCCGGGGATGACGGATGCAAGGATGCCGGTGATCAGCGGATGGAGCGCCTCGATGGGCTCGATGCCCGCCCCGAGTCGGAGATCGGCGATGCGCGCTGCCAGCTCCGCGTTGGCCGTCGCGGTCTGCTGTCCGTCGGAGGCGATCTCGAACCACACCGCGACAGCGGCGAAGATGAGGAAGAATCCGAATCGGAGCAACCATCGCTCCCTCCGGCGAGCGGGGAACTTCGGCAACACGCCCGACGCGCTCTCGATGTAGAGCGGCGTATCACGGTCGAAGAGTGTCGTCTGTGTCACCGCAATATACCCGCGCCCTCTCCCGTGGGCGCCGACACGGGCCCGACAGCGTTTCAATCAGACTAGTGGGTGCGCGCGCCGGCCCGACGTGCGCCCGGGGCGTGCGCTTCCACTGCGCTGCCCTCGGGGCGATGGGCGTCAGGCCTTGCCGAAGAGCTTCTGGATCTCCGCCAGATCGGCCTCGCTCGGCTGCGGCGCTCCGGCGCCGAGACCGAACCCCGACCCGGTCGGCGCGTTCTGCGTCGCCGCCGCGAGGCCGGCGTTCTCCGCCGCGCGCTTGGCAGGGTTGCCCGACCGTGAGCCGCCGCCCTTCTTCTGCTTGTTGCCGCGCTTCGCGGACGCCCCGGGCTTGCCGCCGAGCGATCCCATGCCCGGGATCGAGGGAACCCCGCCGCGCGCGACGGTCTTCATCATCTTCGCGGCCTGGTCGAACCGCTGCACCAGCTGGTTCACGTCCGTCACGGTCATCCCCGACCCGCGCGCGATGCGCAGCCGGCGCGAGCCGTTCAGCACCTTGGGGTTGCGGCGCTCCCCCGGCGTCATCGACCGGATGATCGCCTCGGTGCGGTCGATCTCGCGATCGTCGAAGTTCTCCAGCTGCTGCTTCATCTGGCCCATGCCCGGGAGCATCCCGAGCATCTTCTTCATGGAGCCCATCTTCTTCATCTGCTGCAGCTGCTCGAGGAAGTCCTCGAGCGTGAACTGCTCGGTCGCGAGCTTCTCGGCGACCTTGCGGGCCTCTTCCTCGTCGAAGGCCTGCTGGGCCTGCTCGATGAGCGTGAGGATGTCACCGAGGTCGAGGATGCGGCTCGCCATGCGGTCGGGGTGGAACGCCTCGAGGTCGTCGAGGCCCTCCCCCGTCGACGCGAAGATGATGGGTCGGCCCGTGACGGATGCCACCGACAGCGCCGCACCGCCGCGCGCGTCGCCGTCGAGCTTGGAGAGCACGACACCGGTGAAGTCGACGCCGTCCTGGAACGCCTTGGCGGTGTTCACGGCATCCTGACCGATCATCGCGTCGATGACGAACAGGACCTCGTCGGGGTCGGTGGCCTTGCGGATGTCGGAGGCCTGCTTCATGAGCTCGGCGTCGACGCCGAGGCGGCCGGCGGTGTCGATGATGACGACGTCGTGCTGCTTCTGCCGGGCGTAATCCACGCCGTCCTTGGCGACCTTCACGGGGTTGCCGACGCCGTTGCCCGGCTCGGGGGCGTAGATGGCGGCGCCGGCCTGCTGGGCGACGACCTGCAGCTGGTTGACGGCGTTGGGGCGCTGGAGGTCACAGGCGACGAGCAGCGGCGTGTGGCCGTCCTTCTCGAGCTGCTTGGCGAGCTTGCCCGCGAAGGTCGTCTTACCGGAACCCTGCAGGCCCGCGAGCATGATGACGGTCGGGGCGGTCTTCGCGAACTGCAGGCGACGCTGCTGGCCGCCGAGAATCGCGATGAGCTCCTCGTTGACGATCTGCACGACCTGCTGCGCGGGGTTCAGGGCCTTGTTGACCTCGTCGCCGAGCGCGCGCTCGCGCACCTTCGCCGTGAAGTCCTTGACGACCGGCAGTGCCACGTCGGCATCCAGCAGCGCGCGACGGATCTCGCGGACGGTGCCGTCGACGTCGGCGGGCGTGAGCTTGCCCTTGGTGCGGAGGTTGCGGAACGTCTCTGTCAGCCGGTCGCTGAGGGTGCCGAAAGTCGCCATGATGGCTCGATTCTACCGGCCGCGTCTTCCGCGCCCGGCGCGCAAGCTAACTGCAAGGTCGTTGCCGCGACACGCCGCAGGCGCGGGCGCAATCGCGGCGTGTCGCGCAGCATCCCTTGCAGTTGGTGTCGTGGACTCGCCTGCGCCCCGAGTCAGAGAGGGACGGATGCCGCGGCGAGGGCCTCGTCGAGAAGGCCGCCGAGGTCGCCGCGCGCGGTGCCGGCGGACGCCCACGCCCACACAGCGGCGAGAACGGCCGCGGCAGCCACCCCCGCCCGGACGTCTGCGATGAGCCGCGGTGCGCCGTCGCCGGCCAGCCGGTCCGACACGGCACGGGCGAGCCGACCGGTGCGCAGCGCCCGCTCGTCGTCGAGGTCGCCGGCGATGCCCATCGCGTCGGCGTTCGTGATCGCGAGCGCGAGCGCGTCGGGGGCGAAGCCGTCCACGAGCCTGTGCAGTGCTTCCCGCACCGGCGCGCCCGTGGTCAGTGCCGCCACCGCGGCATCCATCCGCTCATCGAACCCGCCCCAGAGGACGTCGGCCTTCGATCCGAAGTAGTTGAAGAAGCTCGACCGGCTCACGCCCGCGCGGCGGGTGATCTCCGCGACGGTCGTGTCCGCGTAGCCGCGCTCGAGAAACAACTCACAGGCCGCCTCGGCGATCGTGTCGCGCGATGTCGCCCGGGGCCGTCCGCGCGCGTCGGCGCCGGCGCTCATCGCAACGGTCCCGACATCCACAAGACGTCGCCGTCGACATCGCCGTCCGGACGGGTGCCCGCGACGATGACGTCGGCGCGGGTCCACGGGCGCTGCGCATCCTGATACGCGAGCTCGGCGGCCATCCAGTCGTGCCAGAAGGCGATGGATGCCGCCTCGTCGCCGTTCCCTCCGTGTGCGATATCGCGGGCGATGCCGCGGCGCTCGGCCTCGGCGACGTCGGACTGCACCCAGACGACGGCATCGACGACGTCGGCGAGCTCGCGGCACGCAGCACCCACGCCCTCGAGCACGACGAAGGTCGTGGCCGCCGGCACGTCGATCGCACCGGCGCGCTCGTGGGCATCCCACGCGGGCGGGCGATAGTGCACCTCGCGCCCCGCCGCGAGCGGCGCGACCAGCCCTTCGAGCACGAGCGAACTCCACGCGAACATGGGGGCGTTCCACGCGAAGTCATCCGTGCCGATGTGCACGGCGCCGGGCAGGTGATCGACGAGACGCGCCGCCAGGGTCGACTTGCCGCCGCCACTGCGCCCGTCGACCGCGATGATCCGGGTCCGCTCCGCCAGCCCCGGCCGTTCGGCGACCGAGGTGAGGTGCGCGGTCAACTGGCTGACCGGAGTGCGCTGCCACGCGCCGACCGCGGGCTCCCCCGGCGCGGGCCTCAGTTCGACGCGGAGCGGGTCGAGGTGCATGCGCTCACCCTAACGCGAGCGCTCGCGGCGCCGCCGTGACGTATTGTTGGTCTGCGTCCAACAAACGCGATGGCAGACCAGTCAGGAGAGACGATGCTCGACATCCGCACGGTGGGGCTCGCGCCCGACCTCGTCCCCTACACCGAGGGCTGGGCCCTGCAACGCGAGATCCACGCCGACGTCGTCGCCGGGACGCGTCCGGACACCCTGCTGCTCGTCGAGCACGAGCCGGTGTTCACTGCCGGCGCCCGTACGGCTCGGCACGAACGGCCGACGGATGGAACGCCGGTCGTGGACGTCGACCGCGGCGGCAAGATCACGTGGCACGGTCCGGGTCAGCTCGTCGGGTACCCGATCGTGCGGCTGCACGAGCCCGTCGACGTCGTCGCGCACGTGCGGCGACTCGAAGGGATCCTCATCGACGTGCTCGCGGGCCTCGGCGTCGACGGCTATCGCGTCGTAGGGCGCAGCGGTGTCTGGGTGCGCCGGCCCCTGTCCGAGGACAAGATCGCCGCGATCGGCGTGCGCGTGCAGCGGGGCGTCACGATGCACGGCTTCGCGCTCAACTGCGACAACTCCCTGCTGCCGTTCTCGCAGATCGTCCCGTGCGGAATCTCGGATGCCGGGGTCACGACCCTCTCCGAAATGCTCGGTCGCGACATCCGCCCCGTCGACGTGGTGGATGCCGTGAGCGCCGCCTTCCAGGCATCCTTCGCCGCCCCCGTGTCCGGATCCGAGGTCGCGGCATGAGCGGCTGCGGTGTGACTCCGACCGGCGAGGCGGGTCCCGCGAACGCACCGGAGGGGCGCAAGCTACTGCGTCTCGAGGTGCGCAACGCGCAGACCCCCATCGAGCGCAAGCCGGAGTGGATCAAGACCAAGGCCAAGATGGGGCCGGAGTACCAGGCGCTGCAGGCGCTCGTGAAGGGCGAGGAGCTGCACACGGTCTGCCAGGAGGCCGGGTGTCCCAACATCTACGAGTGCTGGGAGGACCGCGAGGCGACGTTCCTCATCGGCGGCTCGCAGTGCACGCGCCGCTGCGACTTCTGCCAGATCGACACCGGCAAGCCCGCCGCCTACGACACCGACGAGCCGCGTCGCGTCGCGGACAGCGTCCGCCGGATGCAGCTGCGCTACGCGACTGTCACGTGCGTCGCACGCGACGACCTGCCCGACGGCGGGGCGTGGCTCAACGCCGAGACGATCCGTCAGATCCACGCCGTCAACCCGGGAACGGGCGTCGAGCTGCTCGCCACCGACTTCAACGGCGAGCCGGCGCTGCTCAGCGAGGTGTTCGATGCGCGGCCCGAGGTCTTCGCCCACAACGTCGAGACGGTCCCGCGTATCTTCAAGCGCATCCGACCCGCGTTCCGGTACGAGCGCTCCCTCGACGTGCTGACGCAGGCGCGGAACGCCGGGCTCATCACGAAGTCGAATCTCATCCTCGGCATGGGCGAAGAGCCCGAGGAAGTGGTCCAGGCGCTGCACGACCTCTACGACGCCGGCACCGACATCGTGACGATCACGCAGTACCTGCGTCCGACGCCACGCCACCTGCCGGTCGCACGCTGGGTGAAGCCGCAGGAGTTCGTCGAGTTCAAGGAGGAGGCCGAACGGATCGGCTTCCTCGGGGTCCTCGCCGGCCCCCTCGTGCGCTCGTCCTATCGCGCGGGGCGCCTCTGGGCGCAGTCGATGGCGGCGAAGGGGCGCGCATTGCCCGCGGACCTCGCGCACCTGGCAGACGCCGACCTGGGGTTCGCCCAGGCCGTCTGAGTCAGTCGGCGCTCGTCACCGACTGCACGTCGCCGTCGCTCGTGAGGTTCACGAGGAGAACCTCGTCGGTGGCGTCGGGATCGAGCGCATACTCCAGCACCGCGAACGGGTCGGAGCCGCCGTGCTCGTCGGCGAGGATCGTCATGCTCACCAGCTGCAGCGAGCGGATGATGTCGATGTGGACGTCGCCGGAGATGTCCACCAGCACATCGTCGAGGTCTTCCCCGAGGCTCTCCTGCTGCTGCAGCAGGTACTCTGTGACCTCACTCGTGCGGTCGTCGAGCTCGGCGACCATGGCGTTCCGCGACGCGAGGTCGATCTGCTCGAGCGAGGAGATCATCGCGGCGGCGACGTCGAGGGCGGCCTGGGACACGTCGTCCTGGTCGGGAGCGGTGAGGTCGACCGTCACCCGCTGATCGGCGAAGTCGACCACCTCCGACCAGAAGATCGATCCGTCGGGTCCCGATTCCAGCAGTCCGAAGTAGTCGTGCTCGATCGCCATGGCCCTATGCAACCACCCTCCGGCGCCTCAGTCCACCAGCGCCGCGGCGAAGACGTGCGGCGTGAAGCCGGTGAGGTCGCCGATGCCCTCACCCTGGCCGAGAAGCTTGACCGGGATGCCGGTGCGCTCCTGCACGGCGAGCACGAACCCGCCCCGGGCCGACCCGTCGAGCTTCGTCAGGACGAGCCCGGTCACTCCGGCATGCTCGAGGAAGGCCTCGGCCTGCATGACGCCGTTCTGACCCGTCGTCGCATCGAGCACGAGCAGCACCTCGCTGATCGGCGCCTGCTTCTCGATGACGCGGCGGATCTTCGTCAGCTCGTCCATGAGCCCGTTCTTGGTGTGCAGTCGTCCCGCCGTGTCGACGAGGACGATCTCGGTGCCGTGCTGCTTTGCGTAGTCGATGGTCTGATAGGCGACGGATGCCGGGTCCTGACCCTCGTGCTGCGGCCGCACGATCGTCGCTCCCCCGCGCTCGGCCCATGTCGCGAGCTGGTCGACGGCGGCGGCGCGGAAGGTGTCGGCCGCCCCGACCACGACGGAGCGACCGTAGCGCTGCAGGAACTTCGCGAACTTGCCGATCGTCGTCGTCTTGCCGACGCCGTTCACCCCGACCACCAGCACGACGGCCGGACGCTCGGTGAGTCGCAGCGTGGTGTCGAACTTGGCGAAGTGCTCCTCGAGGGTCTCCTTCAGCATCCGCTGCAGGTCACGCGGATCGGTCGTGCGGAAGCGCTCGACCTTTTCCCGCAACTCCTCCACGATCCGCTCGGTGATGTCGGGGCCGAAATCCGCCGTGAGGAGCGCCGTCTCGAGGTCCTCCCACGTGTTCTCGTCGATCGTGGGCTTGACGAACATGCCGCGCAGCGCGCGACCGAGTGACCAGGAGCTCTCCGCCATGCCTCCAGCCTATGGGGCGGTGCAGTCCGTTCGGCGCGCGTCGGTGGGTCCGCGACCTCAGTCGAAGAGCGGGTGCACGAAGAGGGAGAAGCCGCGCTCGCTGACCTCGTCGTACACCACCGTCGGGTCGACCTCGCCGGGCAGTCGATGGTGAGCGTCAGGCCCGATGACATCGCACCGAACCCCCGCGCCACCACCAGGTACACCGCACCGTCGCTCCCCGACCCGGGCACCGCACGTGCCGACGCCGTGCCGCCGCCGCCGCCGAGAGTGGGTAGCGCAACGGTCTGCGCGTGCGGGGTGACGTCGGCCTCCGCGGCGCCGAAGACGTTCGCGAGGACCTGATCGGACAGCGACTGGTCACCCTTGGACGTGTCGAATCCCGTGAGCGAGCCCTGCCAGAACTTCAACCCGCACTGCGAGGCCTCGTGCCGGTAGGTCCAGCTGCCGTTGCCGTCGTCCGGGGCGGTGAGCGTGTACCCGTCATCGGCCATCATCCCGTCGCTCCATTCGGCGAGCCACGTGGAATCCAGCCGAGGATCAGGATCGAAGTCCAGGTCGGTGACCGGCTCGGACGTCGGCGTCGACGCCTCGGGGGACGGCTGTGTGGACGTGTCAGTTGTTGCCGGCGTCGACGTGTGCACGGTCACGAACGGGGACGCGCACGCCGCCAGAGCCAGCGCCGGCAGGAGCAGAAGAATGCCAAGCCGAGGATTTCTCATGCGCGCAGCGTATCGAGACTCGTTCAACCGCCGTTCGAACCACTCACAGGTACGCTTCGAACCGCGCCGCAGACCCTCTTCCACGTCCGCACCCCGCTCGTCGACGGCACGGCCGCGCTGCTGCCACTGAGCGACCTCGCCACCGTTGACCCGGTCGCGCATGCGGTCGCGATCGCGAAGTACGACGACACCCCGGAGCGACGTCGCCTCCGAAACACCCGCATCCCTCTCGTTGACCCGCTCTGGACCGAGGTCGTGTTTCTGAGCCCGGTCCACCCGCACGCGATCTGGCGCGCGTGGCGGGAGATCACCGGACGCGAACGCGCGACGTGGGAGTTCTGGGCGATCAAGGCGAACGTGTTGCCGTCCGGTTCCGTCTGGCTGGATCGGACGCTCACGCAGACGGGCGAGAGCATCGATCCGCGCGAGGTGAGCCCGTTCGACCGGGCGAGGTATCAGACGATGACCGCTACGACGTCGGCGAACCGCGCCTGGCTCGAGCAGCTCGCCGCGTCCGGGCACAGCGGCGCCTGGTTCCAGGGCATCCCGCACGTGCTCGACCCCACAGCGGTTCCGCTCGCGGCAGCAGAAGTCGTCGACTGGCGCGACGCGCCCTGACCACCGACTCGCCGTCCTGCATCCGCGATCTCGAGGCGGCGGATGCCGGGATGCGCTGCGCGGGTACCCTCGATCCGTGCCGCGTCATCTCGCAGAGGTCTTCATCCACAGTGACCGACGCACGATTCGCGACGCGTGGCCGCGCGTGACCGCTGGCCCCGAGTCTGTGTCGTTCGCCTTCTCGTGGAGCGAGTCGATCCAGGACCAGGCCGTGCGGTTGAGACACTCGCTGCGCGGGCCGACGGTGTTGTTCGCCGATTCGATCGGGGCAGTGCCTGCCATGATCGCGGCAGACGGCTGCCCGGCCCTCCTGGCCATGGTCCTCGTCGAACCGCTGCCGCGAGGTTCGCACAGGGCAACGTTCCGTGGGGCCACGGCATCCGCACCGATGTGCTGTCGGGCATCCCGGCGCTCGTGATCACCGGCCGCTGGAACGCCGAGTATGAACGGATTGCCGCCTCCCTCGCGGAGGCGGGCGTCGATCACCGCGTGATCCCCACGCGAGACCATCGCCCGCAGGACGACCCCGCATTCGCCGGGCTCGTGCAGCGCTTTCTGCGAAGCCTCCAGTAGGCCACGTCCACGACGCGGCACCCATCGCATCACCGAGACAGGAGATGTCACGGTGACAGGACGTGTGATCGCCGCCACGTCCTGTGTCGGTGACTTCTCCTGTGTCCGTGACGTCGAAGGGGGTGAATGCCGGGAAACTGCGGCCGCTCAGACGGCTTCGCGCTCGCGCACGCGCTGCCCGACGACGGCCGAGACGCCGTCCTGCCGCATCGAGACGCCGTAGAGCGCGTCGGCGATCTCCATGGTGCGCTTCTGATGAGTGATGACGATGAGCTGGCTCGACGCACGCAGCTGCTCGAACACCCCGAGCAGTCGCCCAAGGTTCGCATCGTCGAGCGCGGCCTCGACCTCGTCGAGGATGTAGAACGGGCTCGGCCGCGCCTTGAAGATCGCCGTCAGGAGCGCGACCGCGGCGAGCGACCGCTCACCGCCGGACAGCAGTGACAGGCGCTCGATCTTCTTGCCCACCGGACGCACCGACACCTCGATGCCCGTCGTGAGCGGGTTGTCGGGATCGGTCAGCGAGATGCTGCCCGACCCTCCCGGGAAGAGGATCGGGAACACCTCGCCGAACGCCGTCTTGGTGTCTTCGAACGCCGCGAGGAAGATCGTCTGCATCCGCTCATCGAGGTCGGCGATGATCGTCTGCAAGTCGGTGCGGGTCTGGACCAGGTCGGCGAGCTGCTCGGTGAGGAACGCGTGACGCTGCTCCAGCGCCGCGTACTCCTCGAGCGCGAGCGGATTGACGCGGCCGAGCTGCCCGAGCTTGCGCTCAGCCTCCTGCAGCCGCCGCCGCTGAGCCGCACGATCGAACGGCGTCGGCTCCCCATCGCCATCGTCAGCGAGGACCGGCTGATCAGGTCCATATTCCGAAACAAGAATATTCTCGTCGAGGCTGAGCTCAGACGCGACGCGTTCGAGCAGGCTCGTCACGTGCAGACGCTTCTCGTGCATCTGCAGCTCGAGCCCGTGGACGCTTTCGGTGAGCCGGCTCAGCCGCTCGCGGACGGCGGCATCCTCCGCGCGCAGCGCGGTGAGCTCGCTCGTCAGCGCGCTGCGAGCCTGCTCGGCCAGCTGGAGCTCGACACGCGCCTGCGTGACCGAACGGTCGACCGAGTCGAGCACCGGCGGCAGCGTCTCGGCGACCTCGGCGGCCAGCTCCCGCTGCGCACGGCGGATGACCGCGCGCCGGGCGGCTTCCTCGGCCGCGACGCGTTCGCGCTCGCGCTGGCGGACGAGCTGGTCCACGCGTGCCTCGCCGGCGCGGACCCGCTCTTTGAGGGTCTCGACCTCGAGTCGCGCGCGCATCTCACGGTCACGGGCCGTCTCCAACGCCTCGAGCAGGCCGTCCCGCGCCGACGCGTCGAGGATGGGGCGCGGGGCCTGCTGTGCCGTCTGCAGGGCGTCGTCCGCGGCACGCGCGGTCTTCTCGGCGTCGGCGACCGCCGCCTGCGCCTGGGCGAGACCAGCCTCGAGGCGCTCGCACTCCGCGACGGCAGCCTCGTGCCGCACGGTCGCGCGGTTGACCTGCTCGGTGTGCGCGGCGAGGGCGGCATCGTGCTCGCGGAGGCTCTGCAGTGCGTCCTTCGTGTGGCGCCGTGCCGACTCCCACGCCGCCTGCGCCTCGGCCAGCGCCTCCCGCAGCGAATCGGCGACGACGCGGATCTCGGCCAGCCGCTCCTCGGCGCCGTCCCGCTCCGCCGCGAGCTCCAGGCGAGATCGGCCGCCGCCGGAACCTGCACGCACGGTGAAGGGCGTGACGACCTCGCCCGCTCGGGTCACGATGGTCACCGGCGCCCCCGCCGTCGCCGTCGTGAGCGTGCGTGCGGCGTCGTGTGCGGCCGCGAGGTCGTCGACGATCGCGACGTAGGCGAGCAGACCCCGCACGCCCTCCGGCCCGGTCACGACATCGGCCGCCGGCGTCGCCCCTTCGACGCCGGTGAGATCCGGTGCGGGGGCCGACGCCGACGCCAGCAGGATGTCCACGCGGCCGAGGTCGTCCTCGCGCGCCGTGCGCGCCACGTCGAGGGCGGCGGCGATGTCGTCGACGAGCACGCCCTCCGACAGCGCGCCGAGTGCGGCGGCGACGGCGGCCTCGAACCCCGGCTTCACCTTCACGGCGTCACCGACCAGCCCTCGGATGCCACGGCCACCGCGCTCGATGAGGGCAGCGGCCGCGTTGCGCACATCGAGGGCGCGGCTCAGCGCCGCGGACTGCGCGGTGAGCGACTCGACCTCGCGTTCGGCCGCGTGCAGGCGTTCCCGCAGCGCCGACACCTGGACCTCGGCGTCGGCGGCGTCACGCTGGGCACGTTCGTACGCCGCCGCGTGCTCCGCAGAGGATCCCTCCGGGACGAGGTCGGGATCGACGCCGGCGAGCACCTCCTCGGCCTCGGCGCGTCGCTGCTGGGCCGCCTCGAGGGCGCGCTGCTGGCGCTCCACCGCCGCGCGCACCGCGTCCAGGCGGGATCCCGCGGCATCGGCGGCGCCGCGCAACTTCGTCAGCCGCATATCGTGCTCGGAGACGAGCGCGCTCTGCGCCGCGATGTCGGCGTCGAGGGCGTCGAGCTCGGCGCGCGCCCGGATGACGTCGCGGCCGGCGGTGGCGGCGGCATCCTGCGCACCGCCGAGACCCGCGGCGATCTCGTCGACTTCGGCGCGCGCCTCGTCGATCGCGCCCTGGCTGACGGTCGTCACCTCGATCGCGAGCTGTCCGTCGTCCTCCAGCAGCGCGAGCCGCTGCCCCGCCAACGAGTAGAGCCCGCGCAGTCGCTCCTGCACACGCTCCAGCGCGAAGGCGGTGCTCCGGGCGGCGTCGACGGCCTCAGAACGCTGCTGAGCCTCCAGCGCGTCGATGCGCAGCTTCAGCTGCTCGGCCTGGTCCTGCAGCACCAGACGCTCGGCGTGTCGCTCCTGCTCGTTGCGCGCATGGTCGGCCAGCTGTGCCCGAAGCCCCACGAGGTCGTCGGCGAACAGCCGGGCCTTGGCGTCACGCACGACAGCCGCGATCGTGGCGGCCTCCCGCGCGATCTCCGCCTGCTTGCCGAGCGGCTTCAACTGTCGACGCAACTCCCCCGCGAGGTCGCTGAGCCGCGTGAGGTTCGCCTCCATCGCCTCGAGCTTGCGGAGCGTCTTCTCCTTGCGGCGACGGTGCTTGAGAATGCCGGCGGCCTCCTCGATGAAGCCGCGGCGGTCCTCGGGGCTCGCCTGCAGCACGCTGTCCAGGCGCCCTTGACCCACGATGACGTGCATCTCGCGGCCGAGGCCGGAGTCGCTCAGCAGCTCCTGCACGTCCAGCAAGCGGCAGCTGTCGCCGTTGATCGCGTACTCGCTGGTGCCGTTGCGGAACAGCGTCCGGCTGATCGTGACCTCGGAGTACTCGATCGGCAACGCACCGTCGGCGTTGTCGATCGTGAGCTGCACCTCGGCACGGCCGAGCGGGCCGCGCGTGGACGTCCCGGCGAAGATGACGTCCTCCATCTTGCCGCCGCGCAGCGTCTTGGCGCCCTGCTCGCCCATCACCCAGGCGAGGGCGTCGACGACGTTCGATTTGCCCGACCCGTTGGGTCCGACGATGCAGGTCACGCCGGGTTCGAGCGCGAAGGTCGTCGGCTGGGCGAACGACTTGAAGCCCTTGAGCGTCAGGCTCTTCAAATGCATTCGGGCGTCCTCCGCGGGCAGGGTGTGCGGACCACGCTAGCGGAACCGATCCGCAATCCCGTCTTGACGCGGCGCATGCGGAGGGTCTAACGTGACAGATCGCGTCTGAAGTCGAGAGGAGGTCCCAGAAATGATGATGCACATTGACACCGCCGGAGCGTTCGCTCCCGTCGTTGCGTTCACCGGGACCGGCTCCTTCGGCGCATTCCGCCGCACGGCCGGCTGACCGTCGCACGGGAGAACTCCGCCCGGGTACGGACCTGAGCGTCCCGCACGCCCTTCTCGCGCCTTCGTCGCCTCCGCGACCACGCGCCGCTGCCGCAGCCCGGCACCGCCTTCGGAGCGCTCGCTCCCTCACGAAAGAACCGCACATCATGCATCCCTTCACCGCGTCATCGCTCGACGCCACCTCATATGAGAACCGCCGCCTCCGGCTCGCTCAGCGCGATCGGCTGCAGCGGGAGCACGACTGGCAGCGTCTCCTGCAGATCCGCCCGTTCCTGTGACGCCGCTCCCCTTCGGCCGGGGCGTCATCACGACGCCCCGGCCGAAGAGCCGGCAGACGATCCCCGACACCGACACCGACACCACCCAGGACATCCCATGAGCCACATCCCCGGGGTCGAGTTCCGACCCCTCACCATCCCGGCATCCGTCGACGACACCGATGCCGCCGACTTCCGCGAGTTCACCCGCGTACGCAACCTCGTGTACCGCGAGATGTCCGGCAACGATGACGACGCCAAGACGCCGGCAGAACTGCTGCCGCACTACCAGAGCGATGTCGACGAGATCCGCCACGCGTGGGCGGTCGTCGCCGACGGCGTTTTCATCGGCCGCGCCGGCGTCGACATCCCGCTGGAGGAGGGCTCGCGCACCGCCTACTGGCTGATCGAATTGCTCGCGAGCCACCACGGGCGGGGCATCGGCTCCGCCGCGTACGAGCTCATCGAGCAGACGGCGCGGACGCACGGCCGGACCGTGCTGCAGTCGTGGGCCGAGCACCGCGATGCCCCGGGTCCGCGCCTGGAGGCGCCGACCGGCTTCGGCTCGATCCCGACGGACCACGCCGCCCGCTTCTTCCTACGGCACGGATACACGCTCGAGCAGATCAACCGGCAGAGCGCGCTCGATCTCACCACCGCGGACGACACGGTGGCGGCGCTGTTCGCCGAGGCGATGCGCGCGGCGCAGGGCTACCGCATCGTGCAGTGGCTCCTCCCGACGCCTCCCGAGTACGTCGACGGCTACGCGTGGATGAAGTCACGCATGTCGACCGACGCCCCCAACGCCGATCTCGAGGTCGACGAGGAAGTGTGGGATGCCGACCGGGTCGCCCGTCATGATGCGAAGTACATCGCCGCAGGCCAGACGGTTCTCGTGACCGCCGCTGTGCACGAAGCCACGGGCGGGCTCGTCGCTTTCAACGAGCTGGTGCGCGGCGGCGACCCCGACGCGGCCAGCCACCAGGAGGACACCCTCGTCCTGCGCGAGCACCGTGGCCACAGGCTGGGACAGCTCGTCAAGTGCGCGGGCCTGACCCGGTGGCGCGCGACCGAGGCCCCAGCCTCGCCGAAGGTGATCACCTACAACGCGGAGGAGAACCGTCCGATGCTCGACATCAACGAGGCGATCGGCTTCGTCCCCGTCGTGTACGAGGGCGCGTGGAAGAAGGTGCTGTCGTGAGGTGAACGGTCACCGGCGCCGCTGACAGCGCGGGCAGAAGTGACTCGAGCGGTTGGTGAACGACACGCGGACGACCGGCGTGCCGCAGCGAGGGCACGGCTGCGACGTCCGCCCGTATGCGTTTAACGAGTGCGCGAAGTAGCCGGCCTGACCATTGACATTCACGTACTGCGCGTCGAAGCTCGTGCCGCCCTCGGCCAGCGCCTTCTGCAGCACCGCGCGCACATCGGCGAGCAGGCGCCCCGCCGCCCGCGCCGACAGCGCGGCGGCGGGCGTCTCGGGGTGGATGCGCGCCGCCCAGAGGGCCTCGTCGGCGTAGATGTTGCCGATTCCGCTGAGCACCGTCTGATCCAGCAGCACGCGTTTGATCGCGGAGCGCTTCGCGCGGACCGCAGCGATCACGGCGCGGTCGTCGACGGCGGGGTCCAGCGCGTCGCGGGCGATGTGCGCCACTTGCGACGGGGTGGCCGCGGCATCCGTCCCCCATCCGCCCGCGGCGCCGTCGGGGGTCGGGACCAGGGTGTCGACGGCGAGTGATCCGAACGTGCGCTGGTCGCTGAAGACGACGTCGATCTCGCCGTGCGACGGATGCTGGATGTGCAGGCGCACGCGCTCGTGACGCTCGTCGGGGGCGCCTGGGGCCCGCAGCAGCAGCTGGCCGCTCATGCCGAGGTGGGCCACGACGGCCTCCCGCGGTCCTCGGGCGCCGGCCTCCGCCGATGCGGACAGTGGCAGCCACAGGAACTTGCCCCGCCGCGCCGCCGCCGTGATGGTGCGACCGGTGAGGGCGCGTTCGAACGACGCGGAATCTCCGGAGTGGCGGGTCAGTGCCCGCGGGTCGCGAGCATCGACCGCGACGATGCGCGCGCCGACGACGGCCGGCTCCAGTCCCGCCCTGACGACCTCGACCTCGGGGAGTTCAGGCACGGTCGCTCAGCGCGTGCCAGACGGCGAGGGCCGCGGCCATCTCCGCCTGCTTCTTGCTCGACCCGGTACCGCTGCGGGCGACATCGCCGACAGCGACGGTCGCGGTGAAGACGCGGTGGTGGTCGGGGCCTTCGGCCTCCACGACGTACGCCGGCGGGGCGAGATCGAGCCGCGCCGCGAGCTCCTGCAGGCTGGTCTTCGGGTCCATGGCCGCGCCGTATCGCTCGGGGTCGGCCATGAGCGGCTGCACGAGCCGAAGCACGAGGCCGGTTGCGGCATCAGGACCCGCCGACAGGTAGGCGGCACCGATGACGGCTTCCATGGTGTCGGCGAGGATCGAGTCCTTGTCGCGGCCGCCCGTCTGATTCTCGCCGCGGCCCAGGCGCAGATGCGCGCCGAGCCCGATGCTGCGGGCGACTTCGGCCAGCGCGACGGTGGAGACGACACTCGCGCGTCGCTTGGCCAGCGCGCCCTCATCGAGTTCGGGGTGGGTCGTGAACAGGTGGACCGTCACGGCCTGGCCGAGGATCGAGTCGCCGAGGAACTCCAGCCGCTCGTTGTGCGGCGTCCCGCCCTTCTCATACGCGAAGGAGCGGTGCGTGAGCGCCAGCGACAGAAGCTCGGGGTCGATGTCGACCCCGAGCTTGTCGGTGAGCACCGCGTGCTCCGTCACAGCATCCGTCATCGGGAAGCTGCCGCGATCAGATGTCGGCGACCTTGCGGCCCTTGTACTCGAGGAACAGCTCGGTGCCCTGCGAGTCGGTGACGACCTTCGCCTGGTGCGGGCGGCTGTAGACGACCTTGCCGTTCTCGACGGTCTTGACGAGGGCGGGCGCCTCGGCCTTCCACTGCGCGCGACGCGAACGGGTGTTGGAGCGGGAGACCTTCCGCTTCGGGGGGTTACCTGCCATGGCTAGCTCTTCTCTGTATCTGAGGCGAGGCGGCGCGCGGCCACATCGTCCTGGTCTGGGGTGAGGGCCTTCAGCGCGGCCCAGCGCTCGTCGATCGGGGTTTCCGGCACGGTTCCTGCGGCCAGCTTCTCGCCCGTGACCGGATCAAGGCCGGGGCAGTCCGGCTGGCACACCGGCTGGAACGGAAGCGACAGGACGATCGAATCCCTGACCGGAGTTTCAAGATCCACGTGGTCGTCTTGAACCTCGAAGTCGGTCGCTTCCGTCCCAGGATACCCGAAGAGCTCCTGAAACTCGACTTCGACAGGCCGGTCGATGTCCTCGAGACAGCGCCCGCACACCCCGCGGTACGTCGTGTCCACCTCTGTCGTGACGAGGATGCCCTCGTGCACGGACTCGAGTCGCACCCGCAGCTGCACAGGTTCGCCCTGTGCCACGTACACGAGCCCCTCGCCCCACTTCGCCGGGGCGGGCACCTCGACGTCGAACTCCCGCATCTCTCCGGCGCGGTGCGCGATGTCACGCACCGGGAAGACGAACGGACCGCTCACATGCTTTCTGACCACCCAGCAATGCTATCCGCCGGCGGCACCGCGGGGGCCGTCAGCCCTCGCGCGCGCCGGTGTCGAGGAAGCGGGCCACGGGTCCGGGCACGAACGGTGCGACGTCGCCGCCGAGAGCAGCGACCTGGCGCACGAGCGAACTGGAGACCATCGCGTGTGCAGGGTCGGGCAGCAGGAAGACGGTCTCGATCGCGGCGAGGTGACGGTTCACGACCGCCATCGGCGTCTCGTAGGCGACGTCGACCTGTGAGCGGATGCCCTTGACGAGCACGCCCGCGTCGACGTCCTCGGCGTAGTCGACGAGCAGACCCATGCTCCACGACGCGACGATGACGTTGCCCTCGATCTCCTGCTCGGCGATGGACTGCTCCAGGAGCGTCAGACGCTGCGCGATCGGGAGCATCGCCTCCTTGCCGGGGTTGTGCACGACGAGCACGTGCAGCTCGTCGTACAGCGCGGCCGCGCGGCGGATGACGTCGAGGTGTCCGAGGGTCGGCGGGTCGAAGGATCCAGGGACGACCGCGATGCGGTTGTTCATGCGTTCAGCCTAACGGCGCGGCGGGGTGGGATTTCGACGCGTTGCGATCGATCAGCCATGTGCCGCGCCGCGTCAGTTCTTCGCGAGTGCGGCGCGCTCCTGCTGGCCCACCCGCCGCTCGATGGCCGCGGCGAGGCCGGGATGCCGCAGCAGCGCCGGGTCCTCGTCGAGCACCTGCTCCGCCGCCGCACGCGCGAGCGCGATGAGGTCCGCGTCGGCGACCACCCGCAGCAGGCGCAGCGACGTGCGCGCGCCCGACTGGGCGTCGCCCAGTACGTCGCCCTCACCGCGCAGTTCGAGGTCGACCTCCGCGAGCGCGAAGCCGTCGGTCGTGGCCGCGACGGCGTCCACGCGGGAGCGGGCGGGGCTGCCGGCGGGCGCCTCGGTGACGAGCAGGCAGAGCCCGGGAACGGCGCCGCGACCGACGCGGCCGCGCAGCTGGTGCAGCTGGGACACGCCGAACCGATCGGCCTCCAGGATCACCATGGTCGACGCGTTGGGGACGTCCACACCGACCTCGACGACCGTCGTAGCGACGAGCACGTCGATCTCGCCGCGCGCGAACGCCTGCATCACGGCATCCTTCTGCTCCCCCGGCATGCGTCCGTGCAGCGTCTCGACGCGCAGCGCGTCGTATGCCGGAAGCTGCGCGAGCATCTCCCGCACCTGGACGACGCCCCAGCGGGTGCGCGGCTGCTCGCCCTCGAGCACCGGCGCCTCGTCGGCGGCATCCTTCGCATCCTTCCCCGTCGCCTCGGCGTCGATCGCGGCGCAGACGACGAATACCTGGTGGCCCGCGGCGACCTCCTCGACCACCCGCTCCCACACCCGGGCGAACCAGGCGGGCTTCTCGGCCAGCGGCGCGACGTGGGTGGCGATGCCGGCACGGCCGGCCGGCATGGTGCGGATCGTGGAGACGTCGAGGTCGCCGAAGACCGTCATCGCGACGGTGCGCGGGATTGGGGTCGCGGTCAGCACGAGCACGTGCGGGGCCGTGCCCTTCGCGCGCAACGTCTCACGCTGTTCGACACCGAAGCGGTGCTGCTCGTCCACGACGACGAGGCCGAGGTCGGCGAACGTCGTGGACGCGCTCAGCAGCGCATGGGTGCCGACGACGATCCGTGCCTGACCGGATGCCGCACGCAGCGCCGCCTTGCGACGCTCCGCCGCCGGCAGCTGCCCGGTGAGAAGCGTCGGCATGAGCTCGGGGGCGAGCTGCGGCCCCAGCATCCGTGCGATGGAGCGCACGTGCTGCGCGGCGAGCACCTCGGTCGGGGCGATGAGCGCGGACTGGCCGCCGGACTCGGCGACCTGCAGCATGGCACGCAACGCGACGAGCGTCTTCCCAGAGCCGACCTCGCCCTGCACGAGACGGTTCATCGGCCAGTCGCCGGCGAGGTCCGCGCTGATCCGGTCGCCGACGGCGATCTGATCGGGCGTCCGCGCGAACGGCAGGCTCTCGTCGAAGGCGGCCAGCAGGGCGCCCGGGCGGCGCGCGGTGGCCGACATGGCACGCACGAACTGCCGCTGCTGCAGCAGCGCCGTCTGCAGCACGAACGCCTCGTGCATGCGCAGGGTGCGTCGCGCGGCGTCGACCTGATCGATGAAATCCGGCGCGTGGATGCGTTGCAGCGCCGTGCGCATGTCGAGGAGGCCCTGCGCGAGCCGGAACTCCTCCGGCAGCGGGTCGGCGACGTCGCCGAGCTTGCCCAGCACATCGGCGACCGCCTTCTGCACCTGCCACGTGGCCACGGTGCTGGTGGCGGGATAGATCGGGATGGGGGTGTTCTGGTTCGCCTCGGCCGTCAGCCGGGCGAGGTCCACGTCCTCGAACAGCTGGTAATCGGGGTGGGCCAGCTGCTGATGCCCCTTGAAGACACCGACCTTGCCGGAGAAGATGCCCTGACGTCCCACCTGCAGGTCGTTCTGCCGCCACGACTGGTTGAAGAACGTCAGCACGAGCGCCCCGGCGCCGTCGCTGATCACGACCTCGAGGATCGACCCGCGTCGCTGCTTCATCGAGCGCGACGACACCGAGCGCACCTCGGCGACGATGGTGACCTGCTCCCCCAGCGGCAGGGAATCGATCGGCGTGAGCTCCCCACGTCGCGCGTAGCGGCGCGGGTAATGCGTCAGCAGGTCGGCGACGGTGTCCATGCCGAACGCGCGCTCGAACAGCTTCGCCGTCGCGGCGCCGAGCGCATCGACGAGGCGCGTCTCGAGCGTCAGCACGGGCATGCGTCGAGTCTATGCAGGTGCGGCGACACCCCGTCCGCGCCGTACAGTGACAGGGTGATCCGCCGCCTTGTCGCCCGCCTGTTCTGGCTGTGCAGCCGCTGGCGCCTGCGCACGGAGCCGGCGCCGACGCGGCCGACCGTGCTCGTGGGCGCTCCCCACACCTCGAACTGGGACTTCGTCCTCATGCTGGCCATCGCCTGGCGCCTCGGCATCCACATCCGTTGGCTCGGCAAGGCGAGCCTGTTCGCCGGCTGGCGCGGCCCCGTCATGCGGGCGCTGGGCGGCATCGCCGTGGATCGGGCCGACGCGGCCCGGGTCGTCGCCGAGATCGTCGCCCGCGTCAACGCCGGCGAGGTGTTCAGCCTCGTCGTGACCCCCGACGGCACTCGCGGCGGCAACGCGTACTGGAAGAGCGGGTTCTACCGGATCGCGAGAGAGACGGGGATGCCGGTCACGCTCGGCTACGTCGACCGCACCACGATGACGACGGGGCTCGGGCCGACGATCGAGCTCTCCGGCGACGTCGCCGCCGACATGGACCGCATCCGCGCGTTCTACGCCGACAAGGCCGGGCTGCGCCGGGAGCGCCGCACCGAGCCGCGCCTGAGCAGCGAGGGCGCGGAGCCGCCGGTCTGACGCGGTTAGGGTGAGGCTGTGACCCGCATCATCGCCGGAGCCGCCGGATCGCTGACCCTCGCCGTGCCCGATGCCGGCACGCGACCCACGAGCGATCGCGTGCGCGAGTCGCTGTTCAGTGCGCTGGAGTCGGCCGATCTCATCGCGGAGGCCGCGGTCCTCGACCTCTACGCCGGTTCGGGGGCACTGGGGCTCGAGGCCGTCAGCCGCGGGGCGGCCTCGGCGGACCTCGTGGAGAAGGCGCCCCGGGCCGCGTCGGTGGCCGCGCGGAACGCCCGCGCGATCGGCCGGGCCGTTCCGGGGGCGTCCGTTCGCGTGCACCGCGCGAGCGCCGACGCGTATCTGCGGTCGGCGAACGGCGTCTTCGACCTGGTGTTCCTCGACCCGCCCTATGACGTCGGCGAGACCGAGCTGTCCTCGACGCTGTCACTGCTCGTGCCGCGCCTCGCCGCGGGGGCCACCGTCGTGATCGAGCGCGCCTCGCGCTCCGCGGAGCCTTCGCTGCCGGCCGGCCTCACCCACGACCGCGCGAAAAAATACGGCGACACGACCCTGTGGTGGGCGCTCCGCGCCTGACCCGGCGGGGCGTTTCGGGCCGATGCCGGGGGCTCAGCCGCGGCCGGCGTCCCAGTCGCGGTGCGGATCCCAGCCGAGGTGCCCTGTGACGGGTGCGCCGCCGACGGTGACGGCCGACGACCCCTCGCGCGGGGCGACGCGCCCCACGGCGCGGAAGCCCGCCGGCAGGTGCACCTCGGGCGGGAAGCACGCCAGCAGGGCGTGACCTTCGCCGCCGCGGAGGTCGTCGGCATCCATACCCGCATCGAGGTCGATCGACACGCGCGATGCCTCGGCCAGGCGCGTCGCGTCCACCAGCAGGCCGTCCGAGACGTCCATCATCGCCGTAGCGCCGGCATCGGCCGCCACCGGCCCCAGCGCGATCGGAGGCCGGGGCCGCAGCTGGGCCGCCAGGTCGTCGCGCTCCGCCGCGGTCAGCGCCCCGGCATCCACCGGCACCGGTCGCCCCTCCGCGTCGCGGAAACGATCGAACAGCAGCGCAAGGCCGCGCGCAGCCGCGCCGAGCTCGCCCGCCACCGCCACGACATCGGCCGGTCGGGCACCGGAGCGAAGCACCGGCGGCCTCCCGTCGAGCACGCCGATCGCCGTCACCGCGATCGTCAGGGTGTCGGATGCCGTGAGGTCACCGCCCTCGACGGCGCATCCGGGGGCGAGATCGGCACAGGCCCCGCGGAGCCCCCGCGCGAGATCCTCGACGAAACCGAGGGTCGTCTCGTCGGGCAACGCGAGCGCGACGAACAGCGCCGTCGGACGCGCACCCATCGCCGCGACGTCGGCGAGATTCACCGCCGCGGACTTGAACCCGAGGTCGAACCCACCCGACCAGGCGAGGCGGAAATCCGGTCCGTGCACGAGCGTGTCGGTGGTCACGACGATGCGACCGCCCGGCGCCGACAGCACGGCGGCGTCATCCCCCGGCCCCACCTCCGCCCGCGACGCGTCGCCGAGCACGGCCAGGATGCGGGCGAGCAGCGCCCGCTCGCCCAGGTCGCCGACCGTCTGCGCGCGGGGGTCCGTCATCCCTCCACGGTAGCCTGGAGGGGTGCCCCGCCTCCGCCTGCTCGCCCTGCCCCTGGCCGTCGCGGTGATGTTCGGCGGTGCGGCCTGCAGTTCGACGGTCTCGATGACCCCGGCGAAAGGCGCGAACGACCCCGCCTGCGCCGAGGTCAGCGTGCGCCTTCCCGACACCGTCGACGGTCAGGAGCGCCGCTGGACCGACGCGCAGGCGACCGGGGCATGGGGAAGCCCCGCGACGGTCCTTCTGACGTGCGGGCTGGCGGCGCCCGGCCCCTCGACCCTCGACTGCCAGACCGTGGACAACGTCGACTGGCTCATCGATGGCAGCGAGGCGCCGCACTACCGATTCACCACGTTCGGGCGCACGCCCGCCGTCGAGGTGTACCTCGACTACGACGCGGTCAGCGGCCGCGACGTGCTGAACGCCCTCGCGACCGCGGTGAAGACGCTGCCGACCGACGGCCGCTCGTGCACCGAGCGTCCCACCACCTGACGCGACGGTTCAGCGTACGCGGGCGAGATCGATCAGCTCGCCGATCAGTTCGGGGTAGCTCATCCCGGTGGCGATCCAGCACTTCGGGAACATCGAGATCGGCGTGAACCCCGGCATCGTGTTCACCTCGTTGACGAAGAACTCCGTTCCGGTGAAGAAGAAGTCCACGCGCGCGAGCCCCTCGCCGCCGACGGCCTCGAAGGCGCGCACGGCGATCCGCTGCATCTCGGCGAGCTCTCCCGGCGCCAGGTCGGCGGGGCAGACGAGGTCGATGCCGGGAGCGTCGAGGTACTTCGCGTCGAAGTCGTAGAACTCCCGCCCGCTGATGACGATCTCCCCCGCGACGCTCACTCGCGGGCCCTCGCCGTCGCGACCGGCCAGGACGCCGCACTCGACTTCGCGGCCGACGACCGCCTGCTCCACGAGCACCGCCGGATCCTCCGCGAACGCGATGTCCAGCGCCGCATCGAGCTCGGACCAGTCCGACACCTTCGACACGCCGACGCTCGATCCAGCCCGAGCGGGCTTGACGAAGGCGGGCAGCCCCAGGGCGCGGATCCGGCGCTCCCACAGCGTGCGGTCGCGGTCGAGGTCGCGCCGGGTGACGGTGACCCACGGCACGACGGGGACACCGGCGGCCTTCAGAACGCTCTTGGTGGTGTGCTTGTCCATGCCGATCGCCGACATCAGCAGGCCCGCCCCGACGTACGGCAGGTCGAGAAGCTCCAGGAAGCCCTGAATCGTCCCGTCCTCGCCGAAGCGGCCGTGGAGGATCGGGAAGACCACGTCGACCTCGCCGAGGGAGCGGATGCCGTCGGCATCCGTCACGCGCAGCTCGCGCGATCGCGCCGAATCGGGCCAGAGGATGCGGGTGCCGTTGTCGACCACTTCGGGCAGGTGCCCGGGGTCGAGCGCGAACTTGTCCGGGTCGTCGTCTTCGAGGATGAACGCCCCGTCGCGCGTGATGCCGATGGGGATGACGTCGAAGCGGTCGCGGTCAATCGCCCGCAGCACGCCCCCGGCCGTTGCGGAACTGATCGAGTGCTCGCTGGAGCGACCGCCGAAAAGCACCGCCACCGCCGTCCTGTCCATTCTGGGTCCTCTCGCCCGTGGGCTTGTCGTCGTCCGTCGTGAGGTGGGGCGCGATGTCGCGCGGGTTCATCGTGCCGTCGAGCACGCGCTTGACCTGCTCGACGATGGGCATCGCGACGCCGGACTCACGCGCCAGCTGCAGCACGGGCGCCACCGAGGCCAGTCCCTCCGCCGTCTGGTTCATCTGCTTCACGACGTCCTGGAAGCTGTATCCCTGCCCGAGCAGGCGGCCGGCGGTGTTGTTGCGGCTGAGGGGCGACTGGCAGGTCGCGATGAGGTCGCCGAGGCCCGCGAGGCCCTGCAGCGTCTCGTGCTGGGCGCCCTGAGCCACCGCGAAGTCGGTCATCTCGACGAGGCCGCGCGTGATGATGGAGGCTTTGGTGTTCTCGCCGTAGCCGACGCCGTCGACGATGCCGATGGCGACGGCGATGAGGTTCTTCAGCACGCCGCCGAACTCGGTGCCGATGACGTCGGTGTTCACGAAGGTGCGGAAGTACGCGTTCCGGGCGCGCAGCGCGACGGCTTCGGCGGTCTCCCGGCTCGTCGAGGAGATGACGGCGGCCGTCGGCTGCTCGCGGGCGATCTCGAGCGCGAGGTTGGGGCCGGATGCCACGGCGATGCGCGCTGGGTCGCAGTGCAGCTCCTGCTCGATGACCTGACTCATCCGCAGGCCGGTGCGCTTCTCGACCCCCTTCATCAGCGAGACGATCGGAGCGTCGGTGGCTGACACGAGCGGCCGGACGGCCTTGAGGTTCTGCCGGAGCGCCTGGCTGGAGATCGCGAGGTACACCTGCGATGCGCCCTCGAGCGCCTCGGACAGATGATGGGTCGCCGACATCGACCGCGGCAGGTTGATGCCGGGGAGGTATTCGCTGTTGCGGTGCCCCTCCTGGATCTCCTGGGCGAGCTCGGCGCGCCGCGCCCACATGACGACATGGGCGCCGCCGTCGGCGAGCACCTTGCCGAAGGTCGTGCCCCAGCTGCCCGCACCGATCACGGCGACGCGGGGCAATGCGGAATCGGACTGACGCGCAGACGATCTAGGGTTCAAGGCGCCCCGTTTCGTTCTGCCCGTGCGCCGCCGGGTTCCAGCGCTCCGCGGGCGGGTCCTCGCCGCGCAGTTCGCCCAGCAGGCCCGAGATGTCCGCCATGACGGCGTCGGTCGCCGCGATCAGGGCGGCGCCACCGGAGGGGCGGCGGTACGGGGCGAGGTCGGTGGGCGGGCCGAGCCTGACCTGCACGCGCTTGCGCGGCGGCCAGAAGCTGAGCTTGCCGTAGCGGGGCAGGATGCGCTGCACGCCCCACGTGGCCACCGGGATGACGGGAATGTCGCCGGCGAGGGCGAGCCGGACCGCCCCGGTCTTGCCGCGCATCGGCCACATGTCGGGGTCACGGGTGAGTGAGCCTTCGGGGTACACGATGACGCCGCGGTCGTGCTCGACGAGCGCCTCGGACTGCTCGAGCGTCACCTTCGCGGCCGCCGACGAGGAGGAGCGGGCGACGGGCACCATGCCGGTCGCGCGGAGCGCCGCGCCCAGGACGGGCACCCGGAACAGGCTCTCCTTCGCCATGAACCGGGGAGCGCGGCCCATGCGCCAGGTCGCGACGGCGATGATCAGCGGGTCGAACTCGCTGTAGTGGTTGGGGGCGAGGACGTAGGGACCCTCGGCGGGCAGGTGCTCGGCGCCGCTGATCTCGATCCGCGCGAACCAGCCCACCGCGGGGATGACGACGGCCGCCAGCGGCCAGAAGACGCTCGGCCGGGTCTTCTCGGGCGACGCGGCGCGCCGCGCGGGACGGGGCGCCGTGCTCATGCGACGACGTCGAAGTCGGCGCCGAGCGCCGTGAGCTTGTCGAGGAACTTCTCGTAGCCGCGCCGGATGATGTCGACGCCGCGCACCGTAGAGGTGCCCTGCGCCGCCAGCGCGGCGATGACGTAGCTGTACCCGCCGCGGAGGTCGGGGACGACGACGTCGGCGCCGTGCAGCGGGGTCGGACCCGTGATGACGGCGGCCTGCTCGAGTGCGCGACGCGCGACGCGGCGGTCGGGACTGGCGAGACCCTCGGGGTGCACGACGATGTCGGCACCCATCTTGTTGAGCGCCTGCGTGAACCCCAGACGGTTCTCATAGACGGTCTCGTGGACCGTCGACACGCCGTCGGCCTGGGTCAGCGCCACGATGAGCGGCTGCTGCCAATCGGTCATGAAGCCGGGGTGCACGTCGGTCTCGACCATGACGGGCTTGAGGGGGCCGCCGCGACGGAACCGGATCCCCTCCTCGGTGATGTCGAAGTCGCCGCCTGCCTTGCGGAAGACATTGAGGAACGTCAGCATCTCCTGCTGCTTCGCGCCCGCCACGAGGATGTCGCCGTCGGTGGCGAGGGCCGCGCACGCCCACGACGCCGCCTCGTTGCGGTCGAAGATCGACCGGTGGTCGTAGCCGCGCAGCGACTCGACACCCTCGATGAAGATGACGCGGTTGGGCTCGTAGGAGATGATCGCGCCCATCTTCTGCAGCACCGCGATGAGATCCATGATCTCGGGCTCGATCGCGGCGCCCCGCAGCTCGGTCGTCCCCTTGGCGCGCACGGCGGTGAGGAGCACCTGCTCGGTGGCTCCGACACTGGGGTACGGCAGCTGGATGTTCGCCCCGTGCAGGCCGTTGGGCGCCGACAGGCGGATGCCGCTCGGCAGCTTGTCGACGGTCGCGCCGAAGGCGCGCAGCGCGTCGAGATGGAAGTCGATCGGACGGTCGCCGATCCGGCATCCGCCGAGGTCGGGGATGAACGCCTGGCCGAGCAGGTGCACCAGCGGGCCGCAGAAGAGGATCGGGATGCGGGAGGCGCCGGCGTGCGCGTCGATCTCCTCGATATGGGCCGACACCGCGCCGCGCGGGTCGAGCCGCAGCACACCCTCGCCGTCGTCGGTGATCGTCACGCCGTGGACCTCGAGCAGCGACCGCACGACCTGCACGTCGCTGATGTCGGGCACGTCCCGGAGCACGCTCTCGGTCCCGCCGAGGAGGGAGGCCACCATCGCCTTCGTCGCGAGATTCTTCGCGCCCTTGACCTCGACGCGTCCGCGCAGGGGTCGGCCGCCGCGGAACTCGAGGACTGAGCCCGCTCCGCCGGGGGGTGTGGACGCCGAGGCGCTGAGCAGGGTGTTCATCGATCGGACCTCATTCGGTGTGTCGGCGATGTGCGCCGAGGACGTTTCAGACGGAGCCCCTGATGGGGGCATCGCCTCAGCGGACGGGGAGCGTCCGCGGCCGCCACGCCTCCCGGCGCGCCTCGAACTGCGCGATCCTGTCTTCGTTGCGCAGCGTCAGCCCGATGTCGTCGAGCCCTTCGAGGAGCCGCCATCTAGTGTAATCGTCGATGTCGAAGGGGACCCGGAGGCGGTGTCCTGAGCCTGTCGAAGGGTCGCCGATCACGGCGGTGCGCTCGGCGAGGTCTACCGTCATCTCGATGCCCGGGGCCGCGTCGATGGCCGCCCACACCGCTTCGAGGTCGTCCTCGGAGATCACGCCCGTCACCAGGCCCTGCTTGCCCGCGTTGCCGCGGAAGATGTCGGCGAACTTGGGACTGAGCACGGCTTTGAAGCCGTAGTCCCGCAGCGCCCAGACGGCGTGCTCGCGGCTGGACCCGGTGCCGAAGTCCGGACCGGCGACGAGGATGGATGCCGACGCGAACGCGGGCTGGTTGAGGATGAACCCGGGGTCCTGACGCCAGTTGGCGAAGAGGGCGTCGTCGAAGCCGGTCTTCGTGACCCGCTTGAGGTAGACCGCGGGGATGATCTGGTCGGTGTCGACCGCCGAGCGCTTCAGGGGCGCGGCCACACCGGTGTGCGTCGTGAACTTCTCCATGTCAGGCCTCGACCTTCAGGACGGCGGGCAGGTCGGACGGACTCGCGAGTCTGCCCATCACGGCGGTCGCGGCCGCCACGAGCGGCGAGACCAGGTGCGTGCGACCACCCTTGCCCTGCCGGCCCTCGAAGTTGCGGTTGCTCGTGGACGCGCAGCGCTCCCCCGGTGCGAGCTGATCGGGGTTCATGCCGAGGCACATCGAGCACCCCGCGAAGCGCCACTCAGCGCCGAAGTCGGTGAACACCTTGTCGAGGCCCTCGGCTTCGGCCTCCAGGCGCACCCGCGCCGAGCCCGGGACGACCATGACGCGCACGCCCTCGGCCTTGCGGCGGCCCTCGATGACCGAGGCGAACGCGCGGAGGTCCTCGATGCGGCTGTTCGTGCACGAGCCCATGAACACGGCATCCACCGTCACGTCCTTCAGCGGGGTTCCCGCCTGCAGATCCATGTACTGCAGCGCCCGCTCGGCGGCGGCACGCTCGTTGGGGTCGGTGAAGGATGCCGGGTCGGGCACGACGTCGCTCAGCGAGACGCCCTGGCCGGGGTTCGTGCCCCAGGTGACGAACGGCTCGAGCTCTGCCGCATCGAGGAAGACCTCGGCGTCGTACACGGCGCCCTCGTCGCTCGGGAGCGTTCGCCAGTAGGCGACCGCGTCCTCCCAGTCCTGCCCCTGCGGGGCGTGCGGCTTGTCCTTCACGTACGCGAAGGTGGTCTCGTCCGGGGCGATCATGCCGGCGCGTGCGCCGGCCTCGATCGACATGTTGCACATCGTCATCCGGCCCTCCATCGACAGCGACCGGATGGCGCTGCCGCGGAACTCCAGGACGTAGCCCTGGCCGCCGTTGGCGCCGATCTTCGCGATGATCGCGAGGATGATGTCCTTCGCCGTGACGCCGGGCTTCAGCTCACCCTCGACCGTGATCGCCATCGTCTTGAAGGGCTTGAGCGGCAGGGTCTGGGTGGCCAGGACGTGCTCGACCTCGCTCGTGCCGATGCCGAACGCCATCGCCCCGAACGCGCCGTGAGTGGAGGTGTGACTGTCGCCGCAGACGACGGTGATGCCGGGCATCGTCAGTCCCAGCTGCGGGCCGACGACGTGGACGATGCCCTGCTCCTTGTCGCCCAGCGAGTGCAGCCGGACGCCGAACTCCGCCGCGTTGCGACGCAGCGTCTCGATCTGCGTGCGGCTGGTGAGGTCGGCGATGGGCTTGTCGATCTCGAGCGTCGGGGTGTTGTGGTCCTCCGTCGCGATCGTGAGGTCGAGACGCCGCACCGGCCGGCCCTCCGCGCGCAGCCCGTCGAAGGCCTGCGGGCTCGTGACCTCATGCACGAGGTGCAGGTCGATGTAGATGAGGTCGGGCTGGCCGTCTTCGCCCTTGACGACGAGGTGGTCGTCCCACACCTTCTCGGCGAGGGTGCGCGGGCGGTCGGGGATGGTTGTGCTCATGTCTGTCTCGTTCTCCTGAGTGGGATCAAGCCCGCGACGGACTCCGCGACGAGGGAGGGCTCAGAACGAGGTCTCGCCGCGGCCGCTAAGGAGAAGACGAGCGATCCGCACGGGGTCAGACTACCACCGTGCGGATCGCCGTCTGCGCGGCGCCTGCCGTCAGGGGCCGTCGACGGTCGGGGGCGTGCCCTTCTCGTCGGCCACCCGTTCGGCGGCTTCGACCGGTGTCTGCGCGGGAGCGGCGGGCGCCGCCAGACGCTCCCGACGGGACGCGATGAGGCTCGCGGCAGTCGCGACGACCATCGAGAGGATGATGACGCCGAGCGACATCCACGTCGAGATCTCCGGAGCCCAGTCGATGTGCTCGCCGCCGTTGATGAACGGCAGCTCGTTGACGTGCATGGCGTGGAAGAACAGCTTCACGCCGATGAAGGCGAGGATGAACGCGATGCCATAGTGCAGGTACTTCAGGCGGTCGAGCAGATCGCCGAGGAGGAAGTAGAGCTGACGCAGCCCCATCAGCGCGAACAGGTTCGCGGTGAAGACGATGAACGGGTTCTGGGTGATGCCGAAGATCGCCGGGATCGAGTCGATCGCGAAGAGCAGGTCGGTCATGCCGATCGCGGCGAACACGATGATCATCGGCGTGAAGATCTTCTTGCCGGCGACGACCGTGCGCATCTTGGCGCCGTCGTAGTGATCGCTGATGTCGACCATGCGACGCAGGGTGCGCACGATGAACGGCTCCTGCTTGATGTCGTCGTCGTGGTCTCCGCCGGGGAATGCCTGTCGCCATGCGGTCCAGATGAGGAACGCCCCGAAGATGTAGAACACCCAGCTGAACTGCTCGATGATCGCCGCCCCCGCGAGGATGAACAGACCGCGCAGGATGAGGGCGATGATGATCCCCACCATGAGGACTTCCTGCTGGTAGCGCCGCGGGACAGCGAACTGCCCCATGATCAGCACGAACACGAACAGGTTGTCGATCGACAGGCTGTACTCCGTGAGCCAGCCGGCGATGAACTGGCCGGCGAACTCGTGGCCGGCGAACAGCCACAGCATCCCCGCGAAGATGAGGGCGAGCGTGACGTAGAAGACGACCCAGAGGGTCGACTCCCGGGTGGAGGGGATGTGGGGGCGCTTGAGGACGAGCAGCAGGTCGGCGACGAGGATGAGCACCAGGACGACGAGCGAGCCGACTTCGAACCAGACGGGAAGCTCCATGCGGGCCTTTCGGAGGGAAGACGAAACGTCGAAAGTCTCTCCCCCGCTCCCGGATCACCGGGGCGGCGCGTGCCCGGAACCCCGACGACGGGGCCCGTACTGACGGGTCACGCGAAACGGGATACTCCCTCTCGCTCGCACAAGAATAGACGAGTTCTGAGACGGTCGTGACGCGCCCGACACTCTCTTCTCGGAAGGCACCTTCTTCCGAGACGATGAGGGGACCATGAGCGACACCGGCATCCGGACCGACGCCGAACTGGTCGCGGCGGCAGCCGCGGGCAGTCAGGCGGCCTTTCGCGCGCTGTATCGCGCCTATATCCGCCCCGTGTTCTGGGTCGCGCACGCCCTCGTGGGCACGCGGGCGGATGCCGAGGATGTCGCGCAGGACACCTTCCTCGCGGCGTGGCGGAAGCTTCCCGGTCTCGACCTCGCGGGTGACTCGCTGCTGCCGTGGCTCGTGACGATCTGCCGGTTTCAGGCGGCGAATCGCGTCCGGCGTCAGCAGCGCGAACGCGCACACCTCGCGGCATCCGCCGACGACACGCTGCCCGCCACCGTGGATGTCGAACGCCAGGTCGTCGACGCGCATCTCGTGGAACAGATCCTCCGCGAGGTGCGCACGCTCGGTGAGCTCGACCAGGGCATCTTCCGGCTGTGCGCAGCCGAGGGGTACGGGTACCAGGCCGCCGCCGACCGGCTGGGCGTGTCGCACGGGGTGGTCCGCAACCGTCTCGCCCGCATCCGCACCCGACTGCGGAGCACGATCGAACCGGAGGGGACATGAACGACACCGCACTGCCCGCGCTGTCCGACGGGCGCATCGAGGAGATGGAGCGGGCGCTGTTCGCCCAGATCGCCGATGAGCGCGACGAGCGCCTGCAGATCGCCGAGCGGGCACGGCTGCGCGCCGTGCACCGCGGCCGGATGTGGATGGGCGGCGCCGCGGCTGCGGCCGTCGTCGCGGTCGCCGCCGTCATCGCCCCGCAGGTGCTGCCGAGCGTCATCGGGACGACAGAGAGCGCGGCGGTGGCACCGGCATCCGGCTGGTCGCTGACCGATGGTGCTGTGACGGACTCTGCCGGAGGAGCCGAATCAGCGGCGGGGAGCACGGCCAGCGGTGAGGTCGGCGGCGACGCCCGAGAGATCGCCGCGTCCGCGTCGGCGACGGTCGAGGTGGACGATGCCGCCGCCGCCGTCGATGCCATCGGAAAGGCGGCCGTGGCCGCGGGCGGCTATGTCGAGACCATGAGCGTCGGCCAGGCCGGTGAGGTCGCCGTCGACCCCGCCGCAGGCGGCGGCGAGGTCATGCCCTGGCGACCGTCCGGCTCCTGGATCACCGTGCGCGTGCCCGCCGACCAGCTGACGGCGACGCTCGCCGGGCTGTCAGAGGCCGGGACCGTCACGTCGTCCCAGATCGACCGGCGCGACGTCACCACCGAGGCCGTCGACCTGCGTGCCCGCGTCGCGGCGCTGGAGACCTCCGTCGCCCGACTCACCGAACTGCTCGCCCAGAGCACGTCGACCGCCGACCTCATCGCCGCCGAGTCGGCGCTGTCGGAGCGTCAGTCCGAGCTGGACTCGCTGCGTCAGCAGCTGACCTGGCTCGAAGGCCAGGTCGACATGTCGAGCGTCACCGTCACCCTCACCGAGCCCGCGCCGACCGTCCATGCCGATCCCGCCGGCTTCGGCGACGGCGTCGCCGCGGGGTGGAACGGGCTCGTCGCGACGCTCAACGGAGTCGTGATCGCGATCGGGTTCCTCCTCCCCTGGCTCGGCGTGCTGGCGATCGCCGGTCTCGTCGTGTGGGCGGTGCGCGGGGCCGTCCGCCGGCGGCGCGCAGCGCGGGGCACGGATGCCGGGGGTGACGCGCCGGAGGCGTGAGCGCCCCCGTGCCGCTCGGCTTTCCCCGGGGAAAGCGAAACGCCCGGCCGATGGCCGGGCGTTTCGTGGTGGTGACCCCAGCGGGATTCGAACCCGCGTTACCGCCGTGAGAGGGCGGCGTACTAGGCCGCTATACGATGGGGCCTTGCACTTTTCGCTGCGTAAGCAACCGTTCGATTATGCCATGGTCGCCCGGTGTCGGCCAAATCGAGCCCGCCCGTCGTGTCGCGCCTTGCGGGTGCGGGTGTGGAAGCGTTGACTGAGCGCATGCGCGTCACGAAACACGAACACGCCTGTCTCCGCCTCGAGGCCGAGGGGCACCAGCTGATCATCGATCCGGGGTCGTTCACGCTGCCCCTCGAGAATCTGCACGGTCTCGTCGCCGTCGTGCTCACGCACGAGCACCCCGATCACTGGACGCCGGAGCATCTGCGCCGGCTCCGCGACTATGCGCGCGATGTGCCGATCTACGCCCCCGCCGGTGCCGCGACGGCGGCGGCGGAGTTCGGTGCCATCACCGTCTCCCCCGGCGACACCGTGACCGCCGGGCCCTTCACCCTCACCTTCCACGGCGGGCGGCACAGCGTCATCCACGAGTCGATCCCCGTGGTCGACAACGTGGGCGTGCTCGTCAACGACCAGTTCTACTACCCCGGCGACTCCTACGCGGTCCCGTCGCACGCCGACGTCGCGCTGCTCGCGGCGCCGATCGGCGCGCCGTGGCTGAAGATCGGCGAGGCCATGGACTTCGTCCTGGCCGTAGCGCCCCGCCGGGCGTTCGGCACGCACGACATGACGCTGTCGCGCTCCGGCCTGGAGATGCACCGGGCACGTCTCGCGTGGGCGACCGAGCAGAACGGCGGCGAGTTCGTCGCCCTCGAGCCCGGCGAGTCCGTCGACCTGTAGCCGGATCGCCACCCGCCGAGGCATGCGGGGCCGACAGCCACGCGAGGCCGCTCAGACGACGGATGCCGCGACCGTGGTGGTCGCGGCATCCGTCGTCTATCGTTCTCAGCCTTCGGCGTCGTGGTCCGTCTCGAGGAACTGCACGAGCGAGTCGAGCGCCGCGTCCGCCCCGTCGCCGTCGGCCTTGAGGGTCACGACGGTGCCCTGCGTGGCACCGAGACCCATCAGCGTCAGGATGCTGCCGGCGTTGAGGTCGGGGCCGCCCTCCACCGCGATCGTCACGGGGATTCCGGTCTGCTGCACGGCCTGCACGAACAGCTTCGCGGGGCGGGCGTGCAGTCCGGAGCTGCTGGCGACGGTGGCCTGGCGTTCTGCCATGGGATCCTCCTGGTGAAAGACGAACGGTCGTTGCTTCGAGACTATGCGGTGAGGGCGGCTGCGGGAACCGTCTCATCGACGGGAGAAACCCCGCGGCGGTGCGCGAAGCGCTTGAGCGCGACGACCGAGAACGCCGAGACGACCGTTCCTGCGGCGATCGCGACGAGCCACAACCAGAAGTTGTCGATCGCGAAGAACACGAACACGCCACCGTGCGGAGCCTTCGCGGTCACCGCGAACGCCATCGACAGACCTCCGGTCACGGCGCCGCCGAGCATCGTCGCGGGGATGACGCGGAACACGTCGGCGGCTGCGAACGGAATCGCGCCCTCCGAGATGAACGCGGCACCGAGCAGCCACGCCGCCTTGCCGTTCTCGCGCTCGGGCTCGGTGAACAGGCCACGCGCGAGGACGGTGGATGCCAGCGCCATCGCGAGCGGCGGCACCATGCCCGCCGCCATGACCGCCGCCATGATCTGCAGGTAGCGGTCGTCGCCGGCGAGCCCCGCCGACAGACCCGCGGTCGCGAAGCCGTAGGCGACCTTGTTGATCGGGCCACCGAGGTCGAAGCACATCATGAGGCCGAGGATGACACCGAGGATCACGACCCCGGCGCCGGTGAGGCCGCCCAGCCAGTCGCTCAGCGCAGTCATGAGCCACGCGATCGGGCCGCCCAGGACGAGCAGCATCAGGCCGGAGGCGAAGATGGATGCCAGCAGCGGAATGATCACGACCGGCATCAGGCCGCGCAGCCACCGCGCCACGTTCAGCTGATTCAGCCACCACGCGGCGAGACCGGCGAGCAGACCCCCGACGATGCCGCCGATGAAGCCCGCGCCCATGAGACCGGCGACGGCACCGGCGACGAAACCGGGGGCGATGCCGGGGCGATCGGCGATGCCGAACGCGATGTAGCCGGCGAGGGCGGGGATCAGGAAGCCCATCGACGTGTTTCCGATGATGAACGCGACCGAACCGAGGTATTGGCCGAGCGGGCCGAGCGGTGAGGTGATGTCGGTCGTGGGCAGGTTCCACAGGGCGTTATTCAGGACGACATCGCCCGCGTTGTCGGTGACGTTGTAGCCGCCGAGCAGGAACCCGAGGGCGATCAGCAGACCACCGCCGGCGACGAACGGGATCATGTAGCTGACACCGGTCAGCAACGCCCGCTTGACGTTGCCGCCGAGCGACGTCGGTGCCGCCTGTGAGGTCGAGGCCTCGCCCGCCGACGCGCTGACCCGCGCTGCCTTCGGGTTGCCCACGGCGGCGACCGCTTCGGCGATCAGGTGCGACGGCTCTTCGATGCCCTTCTTGACGGGTACCCGCACGACCGGCTTGCCGGCGAAGCGCTGCTCGCCGCGGACGTCCACGTCGACGGCGAAGATCACGGCATCCGCATCATCGATGACCTGCTGCGGCAGCGCCTTGTAGCCCGACGATCCCTGCGGCTCGACGGCGAGGTCGACGCCCGCTTTCTGACCGGCGGCGGTGAGGGCGTCGGCGGCCATGAAGGTGTGCGCGATCCCTGTTGCACAGGCCGTGACGGCGACGATGCGTGCGGGGCGCCCGTCGACGGTCAGTCCCGGGGCGGCCGCGGCTGTGGGCGCAGCGACCGGCGCGGCCGCGGGCTTCGCGGCGGGAGCGGGCGCGTCGCTGACGGCGTGCTGCACGAGCGCGACGACGTCCTCCGGAGTCGTGGCGCCGCGCAGCCCGGCGGTGAAGTCCTCGCGCATGAAGGCGCGCGCCAGGCGCGAGAGCACAGCGAGATGCTCCTCCGCGGCGGTGTCGGGCGCCGCGATCAGGAAGACGAGATCGGCCGGGCCGTCCTCAGCCCCGAAGTCGACGCCGGGCTTGAGTCGGGCGAAGGCGAGCGTCGCCTCGGTCACGGCGCGGCTCTTGGCGTGCGGGATGGCGATGCCGCCGGGCAGGCCCGTCTCGTCGGTCTGCTCGCGCTTCCAGGCGTCGGCGGCGAGAGCGGCCGCGTCGGTCGCGCGCCCGGTCGCCGCGACGCGCGCCGCGAGCGCGTCGATGACGGCTCGCTTGTCGGTGCCGATCGGCTCGTCGAGACTGACGAGTGCCGGCGTGATGATCTCTGACACAGTGACCTCCAGTGTTTCTGTCTCGGGTGGTTCGGTGGGAGGGCTTCAGGGGGCGAGGGCGCGGACCGGCACGTCGCCGGGCAGCAGGTCGGCGGGTGTGGGGGCCTGCGTGCCGGGCAGGGCGGCCGCCGCCGATCCGTACCGGATGCCGCTGCGCAGGCATTCCTCGGGCGATGCGCCTGCGGACTCTGCGAGCAGGAAGCCGGCGAGGGAGCTGTCACCGGCGCCCACGGTGCTGCGCACCCGCGTCGGCGGCGGGGTGCCGTGCCAGGCGCCGGATGCCGTGACGAGCACGGCACCGGCGGCACCCAGCGTGACGAAGGCCGCGCCGACCCGCGCCGGGACGAGATCGGCCGCGGCGACGCGCACCGCGTCGGCAAGGTCGCGGCCCGCGTCGAGCGCGACACCGGTCAGTTCGGCGAGCTCGTCGTCGTTCGGCTTGATCAGATCGGGGGCGCCGTCCGCCACGACGGCGTGGAGCGCCGCGCCCGAGGTGTCCACCGCGATCCGCGGCGGGTCGCCGGCCGCACGCACCGCGCGGATCACGTCGACGTAGAAGCCGTCCGTGACGCCGGGCGGCAGCGAACCGGCCAGCACCAGCCAGCGCGCGCCGCGCGCGGCCTGGACCGTCGCGGCCACGAGCGCCTCGGCATCCGCCTGCGTGCGCGTCACGCCCGGCAGGTTCACCTTCGTCGTCACGCCTCCCCCGTCGACGATCGTGAGGTTGGCGCGCGCCGCGCCGGGCAGCGGCACCGGCACGACCGGGACGGCGGCCGAGCGCAGCACGCCCGCGAACGGGTCGTCGGCGTCGAGGGGCAGGACGGCGGCGCTGCGCATCCCGGCGCCGACGACGACACGCGTGACGTTGATGCCTTTCCCCCCGGGATCCTCTCGGACCGAGAGAGCCGACTGCACCTCGCCGACGCGCAGCGGCGTCGACAGTGTCACGGTGCGATCGAGCGAAGGGTTGGCCGTGAGGGTGACGATCATGCGACCCACACCTCCACGTCGGCCGCTTCGAGGCGTTCGGCGAGCTCGCCGCCCGGCGCGGCGTCGGTCGCGAGGATGTCGAGATCGTCGAGACGGGCGAAGGAGATCAGGAGTTCGGCGTCGAACTTGTCAGCGTCAGCCAGCACGACCACACGCCGCGCCGCCGAGATGATGGCACGCTTGACGGCGGCCTCGTCGGGATCGGGAGTGCTGAGACCGAACGTCGCGGACAGTCCGTTGGTGCCGATGAAGGCGAGATCGGGACGGAGACGCGAGATGGCGTCGACGGTCTGGGCGCCGACCGCGGCCGCCGTCAGGCCGCGCACGCGCCCGCCGATCGCCGTGAGGCCGAGGCCCGGCGCACCCGCGAGCAGGTGCGCGATGGTCATCGAGTGGGTGACGACCTCGAGGGGACGGATGCCGGTCGAGCGCTGCACCAGCAGGTGCGCCAAGGCGGCGGTCGTCGTTCCGGCGTCGATGTAGATCGACCCGCCGTCGTCGGCACCGACCGCGTCGAGAGCGCGGGCGGCGATGGCGAGCTTGACGTCGCCGCGCTGCTGCGTGCGCTCGGCCAGCGACGTCTCCGCGGTGCTGACCTTCGTGCGAGCCACCGCACCACCGTGCACACGGCGGATGTGACCCCCCGCTTCGAGGTGGTCGAGGTCCCGACGGACGGTTTCGGTGGTCACGCCGAAGCGTCGGGCGAGGTCGACGACGACGACACGACCCTCGGTCGCCACCAGGTGCTCGATCAGCTGCTGCCGCTCCGTCGCGTACATGTCTCCTCCTCGAATAACCACACGGTACAACACACACACAGACTAAACAAGACTCGGCCGCCGTTACGGCTCCGGGGCGGACCATTTTGGGGAGCATCTACAAGAGACTCAGCGTCACGCCGGATGAGACTTGGTGTCACCCGGAATCTCCGCCGGTCTTTCCCCCGACGACGAACGCGCGCTGTTACGGTCATCACGCTCTGACGACACACCGACGGCGGCGAAACTGTCCGACGGTGCCGCGCAGGTGGATGCCGGCGCAGCCCAGGCCTCCACCTGAGCGGCAACGCCGACAGCGCGACCTCGCACCTGGCGACTCTCGCCGCGCTCCTCACGGCCGCCCAGGCCGATCCCGCGTCGGCGGACTGGGCGACGATCTCGGCGCTGACGACGGGACTCCAGCAGGAGGTCGGGGCGATGTCCGCGCACGCCAAGGCCGCGCCGGGCCTCGCCACCGGGGCGGGCAACCTGTCGGCGGGGGCGACGTCGCTCGCCGATGGCACGCAGCGCCTCTCCCAGGGCGCGGGTTCGCTCGCCACCGGATTGAACGACCTCTCGGCGGGCGCGACCACCCTCTTCGACGGCTCGGTGAGGCTGACCGAAGGCTCGGGCGCGCTCTCGGCCGGGGCCACGAGTCTCGCCGACGGGAACGCCCGGATCGCCGACGGCACCGGTCAGCTCGCGACCGGCACGTCGGGACTTGCTCCGACGCTGATGCCGTGGCTGCGATCGCCGGCCTGATCGCGATCGCCGCGTGGGTGGCGCACCGCCTCGTCCACCGCACCCGGGAGCGTGAGCTGGCGCTCGCGTAAGCGACTCACACACAGAAGAGGGTCCCCGCCGCGATGGCGGGGACCCTCACGTGTACCGGAGGCTTACGCCTCGCTCATCACGTTCACTTCCTGCTGGCCGCGGGCGGCGAGGGCTGCCGCACGCGCGGCGATGCGGCGCTCCTGCTCGATCTGCCCGGCATCCAGGGTCTCCTGGTCGACGGGGTAGCTCTCGACCTTGTTCACGCCGTTGTACTTGGCGATGTAGGCGTCGAGCTCGGGGCCCGACTCCCACGACGTGATGAGGCAGTAGCGCGGCTCCGTGCCGTAGTGGGCGGCCGCGTGCCACAGGCGCTGCGTGTCGACGATCAGCTGAGCGCCGGCGGGAAGCGCGATCCGCGTCTCCTGGCTCGGGTCGGTGCGGTTCTCACGCAGCACGAAGTAGCTCGTCTTGTCGTCGGTCAGGTTGAAGAACCCGCGCACGACCCAGCCGGTGCCGTCGGGGTTCAGGCGGTTGTTGTCGTCCTGGTGGAGGTTGTAGAGGCAGTCCGCGTAGGTGTTCGGCTGCAGCTCGATGATGCGGCAGCGACCGACGTTGGCGCCCGGCTCCTTCGCGCGCTCGGTGAGCGTCGGCGCGATCGCGGTCTGCGAGTCGATCCAGACGCCGTCCTTGTCGGTGCGCGGCGGCTTGTGGTTCCAGAAGCCGTTGCACTCGATCTCACCCTTGGCCGACGCCAGCGGTGCGAAGCGGGTGTCGCCGGAGCTCTTCCAGTCGACGTACTCGACCTCGAGCCATTCCTTGGGATCGATCTCCTTGCCGTACGGATCGAGGACGACGTAGCCGGTCTCCTCGAGTGCGGCGCTCTTGATGTATGCCATGACGGATCATGCCCTTTCTGTCGGACAAGCGAAGTTTTTACAGGCCCGACTTAGGCAAGCCTACCTAGCCGCGGCGGGTGCGCCAGTAGACTCGATCGGGGTTTCCGAGGAGTGATTCGCACCAAAATGAGCAACGCCACGACCGTCCCCGCCGCCAACGTCGCGGCCGTCGCCGTCAACACGATCGGGTGGCTCTCGGCATCCGACACCACGATCGTCGTCCCGGTGTATCAGCGCCAGTACCGGTGGGACATCGGCGGCTGCGAGCAGCTTCTGGGCGACATCCGCGCCGTCGCCGGCGCCGATTCGGCGGACACGCACTTCATCGGCTCCATCCTGTCCACGGCCGGCGGGGAGGATGCCGGGGACGCGCACCTCGTGCTGATCGACGGTCAGCAGCGGATCACGACCCTGATGCTCCTGATCGCGGCGCTGCATCACACTCTGCGCGATGACGACCCGCGGCTCGCCGCGGAGCTGGAGCGGGTGCTCGTGCGCACCGACGACCCGACACGCACGAAGCTGCGCCCGCACCGCGCCTGGGCCGACGTGTTCGAGAGCGTCGTCCTCGACCGACGCGCCGAAGGCGAAGAGGGGCGGGTGTCGCGGTTCGACGACAACTACGCCTTCTTCCGCAGCCAGATCCGCCCCGATGAGGCGGCCGACATCTGGCGGGGTCTGCAGAAGCTCGAGCACGTGTCGATCACGCTCGGCGCCGAGGCCAACGCGCAGCAGATCTTCGAGAGCCTCAACTCCACCGGCGAGCCGCTGCGCGATCACGAACTGATCCACAACTACGTCCTCATGGGTCTCACGCACGCCGAGCAGACCGAGATCGAGCGCGACTATTGGCTGCCGATCGAGCACGCCACCGGGGAACAGATCGGCTCGTTCTGGCGGCACTACCTCGTGATGCTGACGGGGCGGGAGGTCTCGGTCACCGGTGGCCGCGGCGTCTACGACGCTTTCCGGCACGAGTTCCCGCGCCTCGACGTCGCGACGCTCCGTCAGCGCGCGGCGCAGTGGCGCGAGTTCGCCGAGATCTACCGGCTGCTGCTGGAGCCAGCCGAGACGCCCGATGCCGCGATCGGCGCACAGTTCGCGTCCCTCGGCACCTTCGGCGGGGGCGTCTACCCGCTCGTGCTCCGGCTGTACCGCGACCACATCCACGGCGAGCTCGCGCACGACGAGCTCGTCGCGAGTCTCGAGCAACTGCAATCGCTGCTGCTGCGGCGCACGATCGTCGGGGTCACCACCGATCGCCTCGTGGCACGGCTGTGTCGCGCGGCGCAGCTCGGGCGCGACGAGCTCGTGCACGCGATCGCGCGCATCACGCCGTCCGATGAGCGCACGCGGGTGGGCCTGAAATACAGCGCGCTCCCCCACGCGCGCTACGTGCTCGGCCGGATGTCGGGGGTCGGCGCGGAAGCGGGGTGGGACATCGAGCACATCGCGCCGACGGCTCCCGGCGACGATTGGTCGCCCGACGGCATCCGTCGCTGGGCGGAGCTCTCCGACGACGAGCAGAACAGCTTCCGCGCGCTCGCGCCGACCCTCGGCAACCTCGCGCTCCTGGAGGAGTCGCTGTTCGAGCGCGCGTTCGATGCTGCCTACCCGGCAAAGCGCGCCGTCTACGGCGACAGTGCGCTGGCGTTGACGCGCGAAGTGGCGGATGCCGAGGTGTGGAGCACCGCGGCGATCGCCCGTCGCACCGAGCAGCTGACCGAGCGCTTCCTGCAGGTGTGGCGCCGCCCCGCGGTGGTCAGCATCGACGACGACAACCTCACGCCGATCCTCGACGCGAAGCAGCGCCGTGGCTGGCCTCGCGGGTGGGAGCGGGAGTTCGACTACGTCGAGTTCCGGGGCGAGCACTGGGAAGTGAAGGACATCCGGTATCTGTTCCACCGGATCTTCCAGCGCCTGTGGGCGGAGTCCCCCGCGTCGCGGCAGAGCGTCATGGATTTCAGCGCGCGCCGCGGCGGCCCGGTGTATCCCGCGATGGCATGGAACGGGCAGTGGGACCGCCTGTCCGCCGACGAGGACAGCCCGTTCCTCTACATGGGCTGGGACTCGCGCTACATGCTCTCGGCCGTCCAGGGCGTTCTCGAGGAGGCCGGCTGGGCGAGCGAGGTGTTCGTCAAGTACTCCTACATCGGCGACGCGATGCGCTGACGCATCACCGCGCCAACGACAAAACCCCCGGTTCTCCGGGGGTTTGCGTCTTGCTGACCTAAACGACCTCTGTTCTAACCATTGGGATCTGCCGTTCACCCCTGTAGAACTGCGGAATCTCGCGGTTCCTGGCGATGGGGAGGAGGGTTTGAGCACCCCGGATGCGTACCGAAGCCACGAGCTGTCGAAGCGCCTCGGCAGCGTCAAGGTCGCGGAGCTCGTCCAGCGCGCCAAGACAGGTGAGAGCGTGCGGTCCCTCGCTCGCGAGCTGGGTGTCGCGAACTCCGCGCTCACCCGGATGCTCCGCGAGCAGGGGGTTCAGATCTCGAAGCGGAAGGTGAGTGACGAGGAGGCTGCGGCGATGGCACGTGATTACGAGGCTGGCCGCACCATGTCGGAACTAGAGAAGGAGTATGGGCTCTCACACGGAGCAGTACTTCGATCCCTGCACCGGTCTGGTGTCGAAACACGCGCAAGGGCTCCGCGACGGAGGCACTAGGGGGGTGCGGGGCTACCAATAGATCGCGATGATCTCTGTGTCGATAAGGTACTCAACTTCTGCATCTGTCGAAATGGTGGTCGGCGGCGCGGTCGGCACGAGCGCGTTCGAGCCCATCATCGGAAATAGCGGAAGTCCGCTTGCGGTTCGTGCCTGCTCGCGAAGTTCAAGATCGCGCTTCGACTTCACCTTCGCTCCGGTGATCTCCTGCAAACGTCCATTCGTCATTGCGAAGGCGCTTCGTTGATCCGAGGCAGACCCCGAGCGATTGCTCAGCGTCGTGATCTCGCGAGCGAGTGCGGACTGCTCTGATTCGGTGAGCGTCTTGTCGGTAGCAACCAGGAAAGCCTCCACATAGAGTTCGAGTGCCTTGCTGAGCTTCGCGCTGTTCGGGTTTTCGGTTGTGACTGGCTCGGCGGCCGAGAGTGGGATACGTCCAGCAGCATTGATCTGCCCCACAAGATCGGGCACGAGCTCCTGGAACATATCCGCGAGCTTCACCGGAGTCCACGAAGAGTGCAGCCCAGGTCGCGAGACCCGCCCGATCAGGGTGAACTCGGCGTCTGAGAAGAGAACACGTCGCAGGTCCTTCCAGTACGCCAGATGCTCGGTGAGTCCAACGATCTGAAGAGGTTCGCGCTTCACCTTTAGGTCGCGAATGAGATCGTCGTGAACGACGTACTTGTTTCCCTTGACCGTGATGACTGAGTAGTCAACTGCCGTCGCTCGGATGGGGATGAGCCCGGCAAGAAGTCGTTCGAGGATCTTGTTCACGGGCTGGACCTGTTTGAGCGTCTCGTGAGCGTTGCCGGCGGCGAACATGTCCGGGAAGTCGTCAGCCATTCCAGTGAACTCGGTCACCATCGTGCTGAGCCGGTACACCGGATCTGCCGAGAGCCTCACCCGGAACTCGACCAGTTCTCCTCGTCGAAGGTCCTCGTCCGCAGCGAGGAGCGACTTGTCTGTCGTCGTCAACAGGGCGTCGAGATCCGCGGCGGGGCTCTGCGCTTCAGCAACCTCGATGAGACGAAGCCCCTTGATGGCTCGAAAGTCTCGGAACCATGACTGAACGGTCGCCTTGCGCGAAGTTTGGATGGTGCTACTGTTGGTCGTCTGAAAACGCGAAGATACGCCGGCCGTGCCGACCAGTGCGTTTGTCGCTTCAAGATTCGTCGCAGCTTCAACCTGAATTTCGTCCGCCGTCTGCTCGGACAAGCCGTCGCGCAGATCGCCGCGGAGCGATGAGAGCAGGCTTCGCAGGCTGACCTCATCGAGATAGACGAACTCTCGCAGATCTTCCTTGGTTGGCTCCGGCCGGGACTCGGCGACCTTCTTTCGTTTCGGTCGATTGCGCCAACGACGCCACCTGTCTCGCAGACTCATCGCGTTGCCTCCTGTGCGTTAGACCGTCGAGGCTTGCTCGCCACTCGTTCGAGCGCTGCTGCAAGGTCTTCGGCAGAGATGGCCGCGCGATCATCACCGGCCGCTACCAGAGCAGCCTCGGTCCAGATCGCCGTCAAGTCGGCGGCTGACCATCCCTCAGTGAGGGCCGCAAGGTCCTCAAGCGGAAGCTCCCCACTCGTAGTCAAGTGGTTAGCGCGCACCTGGAGGATTTCGAATCGATCTTGGAGAGTCGGCATGCCGAACTCAATCTCCCAGTCAAAGCGGCCAGGA